>JAJUHD010000008.1 GCA_029268085.1 Bacillota bacterium
ATTGAGCGCACCGAATATATTGAAGTCCGGTGTGCAGGTGAGAACTTTAAAGCCCTGTGACCGTATAGTCACAGGGCTTTGCCTATTGTTACATTTCAGAACTCCTCATAGACATCGGGATCCTGATTTTTCATTCTGCCGTCGATTCGGGTAAGGGCGCTAATAGCGGCCATCTCTTCATCAGAAAGAGAGAAATCGAAAACCTCGAAGTTTTCGCGCAGATGCTCGGGCGACGCCGATTTGGGTATAGGGACGGCGCCGAGCTGAATATGCCAGCGCAGTATGACCTGTGAAGGTGTTTTTCCGTGAGCTTTTGCGCAGCCGGCTATCGCGGATTCGTCAAAAATATCCTTAGTACGGAACAGAGGACTCCACGATTCTGTTAAGATGCCGTGCTCCGTATTGAATCTGCGCAGCTCCTGCTGGTTAAAATAAGGGTGCAGCTCGATCTGGTTCACGCTTGGCAGGACGCCTGTTTCCCTTTGAAGCCGCTCAAGATGGTGCGGCAGAAAGTTACATACGCCGATCGACCGGACCAACCCGCGCTTTTTTGCCTCTATCATGGCCTGCCATGCTTCCACATAGAGATCGGTTTTCGGATTCGGCCAATGGATAAGGTACAGGTCATAATAATCAAGCCCGGCCCTGTAAAGCGACTCCTCGACCGTGAAGAGGGCCTCATCATACTTATGATGGCGGCCGGGCAGCTTAGACGTGATGATAAGCTTGTCTCTTGGGACGGAGCATGACCTGACGGCTTCTCCTACTGCACCCTCATTTTCATAGTTGAAAGCGGAATCGATAAGACGATATCCGATACTGACTGCGTTTTTTATCGACTCAACGCCTGAAAAGCCCCTAAGCCTCCAGGTGCCGAGACCGATCGCTGGCAGCTTGAGCCCGTCGTTTAAAGTATACTCAGGAACACTGTATGTCATTTTAAACACCTCCTGCTTGATAGTATAGTACAAAATACCCAGTCTTTCAAGCGGCAATGGCCTGCAAACACATTCGATCAACAATCGTCATATGATAAAACAGGCATTGAAAAGGAGCTGAACAGACATGTACAGACAGTGCTTTAAACCTGATGATAACAGGAATGATTTTATTTTGCTGACAGATCACGGACCCGAGCCGTATGTTGTCAACATCAATGAAGCGACAAAGCAGAATGCCGCTTTCAGGACCGCTCTTTGGACGGGCCAGCATCTGCAGCTAACGCTGATGAGCATAAATGTCGGGGAAGATATAGGTCTGGAGATGCATACCGATACCGACCAATTCCTGCGTATCGAACAGGGACATGGACTGGTTATGATGGGAAAAAGCAAGGACAGCCTCACCTATCAAAGGAGAGTTACAAAGGATTATGCGATCTTCGTACCTGCCGGAACATGGCACAATCTGATCAATACGGGTGCTGTTCCACTGAAATTGTACTCGATTTATGCCCCGCCGCATCATCCGAGGGGGACAGTACACAGAACAAAACGGGATGCGGAAGGCTTAGGCTAAAAATCATATCATTTAAAGATTTACCTCCGCGAAAGACGACAGTTTTCCGTGGAGGTTTTGTATGCGCTGCGGAAAACTGCTGATAAACCGTTATCTTGCTATTAGCTAATCTCGTCTTGATATTCCTGTGTTTTTGATTTAAACTTTATTATAGAGGGCAAAGGCGGACAAAGAATATGCAGCCTTTGATACTGGTCGCTGACAGACAGATAACATTTTTAAAAGAAAGAAGAATATATGAGAAGACAACGCGAATACCCCATATTAACGGTCACGCGGAAGGCGCAGTCTGCGCTCGAGGGCGGGCATCCGTGGGTTTATGACGAAGAAGTTCTTACGCCAACTGAAGGCATACCGAACGGCTCGGTCGTTGACGTCGTGAGCGATAAAAACAGATACCTCGGTACTGGATTTCTGAGCGAAAAATCAAAAATACGCATCCGTATCGTATCTCGCAACGCGAATGACAGCTTTGACGAAGCCTTTTGGGAGCGCAGGCTGCGCTATGCATGGGAATACCGCAGGACGGTCATGGCGGAGGATATCAATGCCTGCCGTGTGGTATTCGGAGAAGCGGACGGTTTTCCCGGACTTACGGTCGACCGCTACGGCGAATTGCTGGTAACGCAGACACTTTCGATTGGCATCGAGAAAATAAAGCCGATGCTGTTTCCTTTGATATATAAAGTACTGGCGTCGGACGGGCAGAAAATCACCGGTATTTTTGAGAGAAATGACGTTGCCATACGAGAGCTTGAGGGTATGGAGCAGAATAAGGGATGGTTCAGGCTGGAGGGCGTCCCTCAGCCGGATTCGGCAATAACAATCATAAACGAGAACGGTATTGATTACGAGATCGATATTGAGAACGGGCAGAAGACGGGCTTTTTCCTCGACCAGAAATATAACAGGCGCGCGGTTGCGAGACTGGCCAAGGGAAAGAGAGTGCTCGACTGCTTCACTCATACCGGCTCATTTGCGCTGAACGCTGCGCTTGGCGGAGCAGAGCACGTCTGCGCGGTCGACGTTTCGGAAACGGCGATCGAAATGGCAAGGAAAAACGCAGTCCGCAACGGTCTAGAAGGCAGGATGAGTTTTATGAAGGCAGACGTGCTGGACCTGCTTCCGGAACTGGAGAGGAAAGGGGATAGACCCTATGATTTTATCATTCTTGATCCGCCGGCCTTTACGAAATCCCGAAAAACCGTCGACAGCGCGATGCGCGGATACAAGGAGATAAACTACAGGGCTATGAAGCTTCTGCCGAGAGGAGGCTACCTTGCAACCTGTTCCTGTTCGCATTTCATGCCGGACGAGCTTTTTAGAAAGATGCTGAAATCGGCGGCGCACGATGCTTCGGTAGAGCTCCGGCAGATTGAGGCCCGTCAGCAGGCGCCTGACCATCCGATACTTTGGAACGTGCCGGAGACCGATTATTTAAAATTTTATATCTTCCAGATAGTATAATATGGCTTTTAACCCGCAGCATAAAACAGCGGATACCAGAGGGTATCCGCTGTTTGTTATGTAAACCACTATATACAACTTTGAATATTTGCTCTTGCCGCAAAATTTTTGCGGTTTGTTTTATATAGATTCTTGTAAATTTCAAAACCGGCATCATATAGGCTTCGGTTGCAATTCTGAGGCGTATAGGAATGGTTTGGCCGAATTAATGACGAAATTTGCGCGAAACTGTCTATTAGTCCCAGACCGACCGCCGCGGTGACCGCGGCGCCGACAGCGCCAACGTTTTGAGGATTTTCAACAGTTTCAATGTTTCGGTCAAGGATATCCGAAAGTATCTGGCAGGTAACGGGCGAAAGCGCGCCGCCTCCGACGAAACGTATCGTATCCGAGGTCTTGATTTTCTTTTCCTGAGACTCCAGCATCCAGCGCATATGATAGCAGATGCCTTCAAGAACAGAGCGTATGAGTTGGGTCTTTCCTGTGTCAAGCCCAATATTAATGAACATTCCTCTTGCCAGCGAATCCTCAAAAGGACAGCGGTTACCGTGCAGCCATGGAGTAAAGATTACGCCGTTTGAGCCCGCGGGTATCTTCGAAACTACATGCATCATGTAGTCGTACAGGCTTTTGTAGATCGCTTCCTGAGAGTCTGAAACGTGCCTTTTCTCAAGGTAAATGTCTATCTCATCAAGAGCAAGGTGATCCTTGACCCATTCAAGGCATTTGCCGGCGGTTTCAAGTTCCGCAAAATAGTTGTAAAATCCGGGGTTAGCGCCGACGACCGAAGCAATCTTTGCGGAAACATCGACAATCGGCTTGTCAACGACTGTGGAGACCCAGCCTGAAGTCCCGCAGTAGATATGTGTACTGTTTAGCTCGACGGTTCCCGCGCCGACACCTATAAGCGAAGCATCCCCTCCGCCTCCGAAGACCGGAGTGCCGGGTTTAAGCCCCATTTCCCGCGCGGCAGCCTCGGTAAGCCCTCCTGCGCAGTCTGTCGATTTGATAAGGCGCGGCAGGTGCTCATAGCGTACGCCCAGCATATCGCACATTGTGCGGCTAAAGCACCCGCGGCCTTTTCTTATATCGTAGAGCATAGTTGAAAAGGCAGAGTCAGACGTCATGACAAATTCGCCGCAGCAGCGGTGGATAAGGTACTCCTTGACATCAAGCCACCAGCGGACTTTTGCGAACAGCTCCGGCTCGTTTTTTTCTACCCATTTGTATTTCCAGACGGTATCCTTGACGCTTGCGGGAACGGCCTTAGTAATGACAAGGGCCCGCGCAAGCCTTACGACATTGCAGCCGTCGAGCGTAAGACCATAGGACAGGCCTTCTTTAAGTTCTTTCACGGCACGCTGATCCATATAGTTCATTGCGGGACGAACGGGCTTTCCGTTTTCATCAACCAGCACGAGCCCCTGCATCTGCGTGCAAAAGGAGAGGCCTGCGATTTCCTCGGCGGAAATGCCGGATTCTTCGATTATATGGCGCGTTGTTAAGCACATCGCGTCCCACCAGTCCTCGGGATTTTGCTCCGCACCACCGTTTGGCAGCACTGTAAGAGGGTAGCTCCTGCCTGAGGAAGCAATGAGTTTTATTCCCGAGTTTATGTAATAAAGGCAAGTCTTGACAGCCGTCGTGCCCACATCATATGCAAGAATAAAAGCTCCGTCCTTCAAACTTAACCCTCCTTGAATTTCGCCGATAAAGCTACTGCATCTTCACTGCTTAGAAAAAGCGGCCTTAATGAATTTCATCGTCTGTTCGATCACAAAATCGTCTCTCTGCATTATATCGCTGCTTACATAGACCTTGAAACGCTCCCTGTAATAATCGCAGGTATAAGAAAACTGCAGCGCCATAAAGAGGTTGTCGAGCAGAAAAGCAAACATCCTTGCGTCGCAGTCCGGACGCACGATACCGTCCGCCTTGGACTTTTCAATGATCTGCGCGTAAAGTGTGGCGGTAAAGGACTCCAGCCAGTCGACCTCCTGATATACGAGTGTCGGACTGCCATGAGCGGTCATCTCGTTATAAAGCCTTATCATGTTCTCGTTCTCTCTTGAGTGACGCTGTATGGTGCGGAGAACTTTTTCAATTTTGACAAAAACGTCCTCGTCAGCATTTGCGAGAGACCTAAGCTGGTTCTTCAGGTCTGCGGCGCCGAACTTGACCGTTGATATAAAAAGGTCTTCCTTGCTTTCAAAATAATTGAAAAGACTCCCCACGCTGATCCCGGCGTTTTTTGCAATATGGTTGGTGTTCGCGTGCTCATAGCCGTTTTCGGCGAATTCGGCAATAGCGGCCTGCATTATCCGATTCTGTTTTTCTTCGGGTATTCTTAAGTATAAATCTGTAATAATAATCACCTCGCTGAATGGTGAGCGCTCACTCACTAACTACAATATTAGCAGGATTCTGTGAAAAAGCAAATGTTTTCTGATGTGAATGAGTGAAGAAAATACATAAGATTATCGTGTAAAATGCATAAATCTGTAAAAGCAACGTCAAAATCAAGTTTTGTTCGTTGACAATTGAATGAGTTATGCTATACTCAAAATGGAAGTGAGTAGATGCTCACTTTTATATAAGATTTATCGCTTTGGAGGAATGCTCATGGACACTCGTTATGCGATCTCGGAATATCCGGATGCGGCAAAGGTCAGCGCGCAACTGGATGCGCTGATTAAGAAGCCTATATACAGTATAAGCAATGAAGCCCTCGCACGTTACGAAAAGGACTACTTCGGTGCAAAATGCTCAAAATCAAAGGAAATGATCGGCAAGGCGCAAAACTTAATCCCGGGCGGTGTCCAGCACAATCTTGCATTTAATTACCCGTTCCCGCTGGTCTTTACAAAAGCTGAGGGAGCTTATCTTTACGATATCGACGGCAACCGCTATTATGATTTTCTTCAGGCTGGAGGTCCGACCGTTCTCGGGAGCAATCCTCCCGAGGTTCGGGAAAAGGTCATTGAGCTGCTGAACGACTGCGGTCCTTCCACGGGTCTTTTTCATGAGTTCGAATATAGACTCGCCGAAAAGATTTCCCAATCAATGCCGAACGTCCAGATGTTCCGAATGCTCGGCTCAGGCACCGAGGGCTGCATGGCGGCTATTCGCGTCGCCCGTCTTGCGACAAAGAAGAAAAATATTATAAAAATGGGCGGGGCATATCACGGCTGGAGCGACCAGCTTGCATACGGCATCCGCATCCCCGGCTCCAAATGGACGCAGGCGCACGGTGTTCCGCATTTCGTTTTCAAGGATACTCAGGAATTCTTCCCGAACGATCTTGATGATCTTGAGCGTAAGCTGAAAATGAACCAGCTTCGTGGCGGCACTGCGGCCGTCATGATCGAGCCTGTCGGGCCCGAAAGCGGTACGCGTCCCGTTGACAAGGATTTCAACAAGGGCGTGGAAGCTCTCTGCCGCAAGTACGATGCGCTGCTTATCTTTGATGAAGTCGTAACGGCATTCCGTATCGGTATGGCGGGAGCACAAGGTTATTTCGGAGTTTCTCCCGACCTTACAGTGTTCGGCAAGGTTGTTGCCGGCGGCTATCCCGGCGCGGGCGGTCTTGGCGGAAAGAAAGAGTATATGCAGTACCTCTGCGCAGGTCTCGGCGGAAAGAGCAAAAAGGCGCTCATCGGCGGAACAATGGCAGCTACGCCGCTTAGCTGCGTAGCCGGATACTATACCCTCTGCGAGATCGAGCGCAGGAACGCGGCGCAGTACGCGGGACAGATGGGAGACAGGATGACAAAGGGACTTCAGGCGCTTATCAAGAAACATAATCTGCCCTTTGTAGCGTTCAATCAGGGCTCAATCTGCCATCTTGAAACGGTCGGCACCATGCACTTTGCAATCAACTGGTCAAAGCCTTGGACGATCCCCGAGGTTATGAAGCAGACCACCATCCGCAAGACGGAGATGGAACACATGGGCGCGGCTTATATGGCGGAGGGACTTGTTACGCTGGCCGGAAGCCGCCTGTATACAAGCGCAGCTTACACGGAGGAAATGATCGACGAAGCGCTTGCCGCTTTCGACCGCGTGTTTGATAACATAACAGTGAAAGCATAGACGCGCGGAGGTACCCAATGGAAGAAGAAAAAGCAAAAGAGCTTGTCGTAAAGGCGGGACTCGAGCTTGTTAAGAACGGCCTGATAGCGAGGACATGGGGCAACGTGAGTTGCCGGGTGGACGATAAGACCTTTGTTATCACTCCCAGCGGCCGCGCCTATGAGAGCCTGACGCCGGATCAGATCGTGGTCTGTAAAATTGCCGACTGCTCATACGACGGCGATATCAAGCCCTCCGGCGAGAGAGGCGTGCATGCGCTTGTCTACCGCGAACGCCCGGACGCGAATTTTGTGATACACACTCACCAGATACAGGCTTCCGCAGTCAGCGCGATGAACAGAACGGAGATTCCCGCGAGCCTCACAGTTGATGGGGAGTCTGTGCCGATTGCGGAATACGGTCTGCCCAGCACAAAAAAGCTCGTCAACGGCGTCGCCGCCGCGCTCAAAAGAACCGGAGGCAGGGCTGTAATAATGGCTCGGCACGGCGCGCTCTGCTTCGGTAAAGATGACAGGGAGACCTTTGATACGGCTCTTGCGCTTGAAAAGGACAGCCGCCGCTATATAGAAAAGGTGTTTATCGAAGCGGGCGGGAAAAAGCCTGAAAGCGAAAAGGACGTTTTTTCGCTGTATATAGGAGGAGCATCAAGGTTCCCCGATAAGCCTTTAAAGCTGGGCTCAAGCAGGCGCACTGACGGCGGATTCATTCACTCGTTGAACGGACACGAAACAGCTTATCGAGCGGAACAGAAAGTCATGCCGGCTGAAGCCGCGGTGCATGCAGAGATATACAGGCGGCGCAGGGATATAAATTTTATTACCTATGCGGACAGCGCCCCGCTGCTTGCGGTTTCCGCCGCGAAGGCACCGCTGGTCGCGATCCTCGATGATTTCGCGCAGATTGAGGGAAGGCACGCACTCTGTTCAAAGAGCGCATCTCATACGGATGTCGCCGGAGCCCTCGGAAATCGTGACGGTGTGCTGATACCTGAAAGCGGCGCTCTTTGCTGCGGAAAAACGGCGTCCGACGCCCATGCCGTCCAGCTTGTCATGGAAAAAAATGCATATGCCCAGATAGCCGCAAGCCTGACCGGAAGCCCCCAAAACCTTTCCTTTGCTGATTGTCTTGTAATGAGAGCGGTTTATAAGCTGAGCTATTCGAAAAAGAAATAGCACCGGCCGAAATTGCTGCCAATTAAAAATACGCCCTTCCCATTTTTTGATAGGGGAGGGCGCTCTCTTATCGTATAAAATTTGTAACTGCCGGAGATTCCTTTTCAGGCAGGGGAACACCGGCTTTTCTTCCTGCTTCGATGCATCTAAGTAGCCAGCCCATATTCCTGCCAAGAGTCCTCATTATCTGCATACCCTCAAGGTCCTGCCTGACCTCATCCGGCGTGTTGCCGTGCACCATATTCCAGTATTGCGAAGAGACGATTGGCATATTGCGAATAGTAAAATACTTGTTGAGCTGGTCGAGAGCGGCGGTTGAGCCGGCTCTGCGACAGGTAACGATTGCTGCTCCCGGCTTATAGGCAAGACACTTTCCCGCATAGAAAAATCTGTCAAGAAACGCCGTCAGGCTCCCAGAGGCGGCCGCGTAATGCACAGGCGATCCAAAGACAAAGGCATCCGCCGTTTCGGCTAATTCGAGAATGCTGTTGACGCTGTCGTCGTTAAAGATGCAGCGTCCGTTTGCGCATTTGTCACAGCCGATGCAGCCCCTTATAGGCTGTGTACCGATATGTACGATCTCGGTTTCGATCCCCATTTTGAGAAGTTCCTTTTCAATTTCCTTAAGCGCAGTATATGTGCAGCCTTCCTTATGGGGACTGCCGTTTATCATAAGGACTTTCATTATTACCACCTCATTAATATTATGCAACATGAATCCATTTTCGGTCAATAATAATCAGGAAATTTATATAAGTCAAAAGATATAGACACTGCGGCACCGAGTGTCTGAAATATAGACAACGAGAATTTAATGACTGAAATATAAACAGCTTAAAACAAATGTCCAAAATTTAATCAATTCATTCAATTAGCCTAAAAATGGAACATTTCCGCACTGATTGACTATACAAAATCACGAGGGCTTTCTTTATAATAAAATTTGCAGACATACAAACTGACCATAACAGTGTGGTTTGTAGGCAAATAAAACTTAGGAGGAGTTCTTGTGTATTACAGCAATGGCAATTATGAGGCTTTTGCCCGTCCCGAAAAGCCCGAAGGCGTTGATAAGAAATCCGCGTATATTGTGGGATCCGGCCTTGCAGGTCTTGCGGCTGCCGCTTTCCTCGTACGTGACGCACAGATGCCCGGCTCGCACATCCACATCTTCGAATCTGATCCGGTTTCCGGCGGTGCCTGCGACGGCGCTTTCCTTGAAAAGTATGGCTTTGTTTGCCGCGGCGGACGCGAGATGGAAAACCATTTCGAATGCCTGTGGGATCTGTACCGTTCCGTTCCATCCATTGAGACTCCGGGAGTATCCGTCCTTGACGAATACTACTGGCTTAATAAGCACGACCCCAACTACTCACTCGAGCGCGCAATTATGAGCGGCGGCGAGAGCGCTCATACCGACGGGAAATTCGATATTACTCCGGGTGCTGCTATGCAAATTCTCAAGCTCTTCCTGACTCCCGACAGAGAACTCGATGACAGACCTATGACTGATTTCTTTGACGACGAGTTCTTCAGCACCAACTTTTGGCTCTACTGGCAGACTATGTTTGCATTCCAGAAGTGGCATTCCGCGCTTGAAATGAAGCTCTATATCCAGCGTTTTATCCATCATATCGGCGGTCTGCCCGATTTCAAGGCTCTTAAGTTCACGAAATACAACCAGTATGAGTCCCTCATCCTCCCGTTGCAGAAGTATCTTGAGTCAAACGGTGTTGTTTTCGAATTTAACTGCACTGTTACGAACATTATTTTCGACATCACACCCGAGAAGAAAGTCGCAAAGCAGATTGTACTTACACGCAACGGTAAAGAAGAGAAGATTAACCTTACTGAGGACGATTATGTGTTTGCAACGTTGGGCAGCAATGTCGACAACGCTACCCTCGGAACGAATACTGAAGTTCCCGAACTGAAGGATACACCGGGAACCGGAAAATCGTGGGAGTTATGGAGAAATATTGCGGCTCAGGATCCTTCCTTCGGCAAGCCGATGAAGTTCTGCGGCAACATCAAGGAGACGCTTTGGGAGTCCGCTACCACAACCATCGACAAGGAAATTATTCCCTATGTTGAAAAGCTCTGCAAGAGGGAAGTCCTCTCCGGAAAGGTCGTAACCGGCGGCATTATCACAGTCAAGGATTCCAAGTGGCTTATGAGCTTCACCTTCAACCGTCAGCCGCACTTCAAGCAGCAGCCTAAGGATAAAGCCTGCGGCTGGATATATGCGCTTAACTGCTATGTCCCGGGCGATTACATTAAAAAGCCCATCATCGAGTGCAACGGCATCGAGATATGCGAAGAGTGGCTGTATCATATGGGCGTTCCGCAGGATAAGATTCACGAGCTTGCGACTAAGCATGCAAGCACAACTCCCTGCATCATGCCTTATGTTACTACATACTTCGTAAACAGAGCTGCCGGAGACCGTCCGAAGGTAGTTCCCGACGGAGCTGTCAACTTCGGTTTTCTCGGCGAACATGTCGAGACTCCTCGCGATACCGTTTTCACAACCGAATTCGCAGTCCGCACGGGCATGGAAGCGGTCTATACGCTGCTAAACGTTGACCGCGGCGTTCCCGAGGTCTTCGCATCCGTATACGATGTCCGCGTTCTCATGGAGTCCACCATGAAACTGATGGACGGAAGAAAACCCCTTGAAGTTTTCCTGCCCGTTCTCCTGCCGATACTCGCGATTGTTAAGGACAAGATTGACAACAACGTCGTCATGGATCTGGTCAAGAAATATGGCATGATCTGATTTTCAAGTACTTCAGACTTGGCTTTGTTTATGTTAATTGGGCTTATTGAACACTGCTGCAATGGGCTCACTTTGGCAGAGAATATAAACAACTCGGGGGGTAACGGCAAAAGCCGTTGCTCCCCATCTCCTATTTACGAGAATAAATGATTTTATATGACGGGCTATGCAAAAGCCCGTCGTTCTTTATTTGTTTACAATTGAAACCTTCTTTTTGGCTTGACAAGTAATAGTATCCATAATATGATTATTAATATTATATTAGGTGATAATTAAAACGGTAAGCACCAACCGGTACAACTCAAAATGTTGCTGTTTAATGATAGGAATTATAATATGGATACTTACTTGGATACAAATGTAATCGCCCAAAACATATACGCGTTTCCGCCGACCATGCCCCTCGACAATGCCGCAAAAATATATCCGGCCGCCAGAGGCAGAAGAAGCCCTTCAATGTTCCGCTTATCGATGGAACTGACAGAGATTGTCGACCGTAATGTTCTTGAGCTTGCGCTGAAAAATACGTTAAAAAGGATGCCGAGTTTTTCCCAGCATCTGAGGAGAGGATTCTTCTGGTATCATCTTGAGCACAGGCAGGAAATTCCGCCGATATCCGATGAAATATGCAACCCCTGCGTCTATCTGAACGTAAAAGATAACAAAGGCTTTCAGTTTCGGGTGAGCTGCTACTGGAAAAGGATTGCGGTTGATTTTTTCCATGTGCTGACCGATGGTACGGGCGGAATGTCATTTCTCAAGACGCTTGTTGCCGAGTACATCTCATTAAAGCATGAAGTTAAAATTCCGCGCGGAAACGGGATCCTGGATTGCGAAGAAGCTCCGCAGAACACCGAGTACGAGGATAGCTTTCTGAAATATGCGAAGCCGATGAGAGTCAGCAGGCTAGAAGAACCGGCCTATCACATCAAAGGCACACGAGAGGAGTACGGCGTTATACATATAACAACCGGCATTATGCCTCTCAGTGAAATACAAGCCAAAGCGAAGGAATATGGGGCCACCGTAAACGAGTTTTTGACTGCTTCGCTTCTGCTCGCAATTCGCAGCATTCAACAGAGAGATAAAAATCCTTTTCGGAGGAAACAGCCGGTAAAGGTTTGCATTCCTATTAATCTGAGAAGGCATTTTCCCTCGCACACGCTTCGTAACTTTACGTCATATGCAAATCTGGGCATTGCTCCAAAGCTCGGAGATTACACGCTCGAGGAAACGATTGCGCTTATCAGACACGGCATGGCGCTTGAAGCCAGCAAAAAAATGCTTACCGCAAAGTTCAGCACCAATGTCGCTTCGGAGAGAAACCTGCTTATTAAGCTGACGCCGCTGTTTCTAAAAGACCCGCTCCTGAAGCTGTATTATTTAATGATCGGCGACAGATATAACAGTGCGACTCTTTCAAACCTGGGTCTCATCAACCTGCCGGATGAAATGGCAAAGTATATTGAACGCATCAGCTTTATGCTGGGCGCTTGCCTTAATCCGGTGGCCTGTGCCTGTGTCAGCTTCGGCGATAAGCTTTGCTTTAATATCACAAGAACGATCGAAGAGCCGCTACTAGAAAGGGAGTTTTTCACTATGCTTGCCAGCATGGGAATCCACGTTACGCTTGAAAGCAACCGGAGGTAATAATGCATTATTGTTTAAACTGCGGAATTGAATTAGCACCAACTGAAGACGTATGCCCGCTTTGCTATACACACATGCATACGAAAGCAGACGATACCCATAGAGCCTATCCATCAAATTGCGAGGCCGTACCGCTCAAGAATCCACATACCGCTTTGGTAGGGCTTATTATTCTTCTAATTCCTAGTCTGTGCTGCTTAGCCATCGATTTTTTTAATGACGGCCTTATTAGTTGGGTGTTGTATGTTTGGGGGGGCGAAGCCTGTGTGTTTACATATATATTTATCCCCAAACTGTTTAGAAAACTGAAAATAAGCCTTTGTCTAATTATCTCATCGGCAGTTACTGTGGGCTATCTCTTCCTGATAGGGTATTTGTCAAGCTCTGTTAAATGGGTTTTGCCTCTTGGAATGCCGATAACATTTATGACAGGTTTAATGATATTTGCGGTGTTAAGGGTACTAAAAATAAAAAAAGTCTCGAAATTGCTAAAATCTGCTGTTATAATAGGTTTGGCAGGTCTGTTCGTTATAGCGGTTGAGGCCGTAATAGATATTTATGAACTTGGAACGCTTACCTTAGGATGGGCCTTGCCGGTATTGCTGCCGCTTGCCTGCATTTCAGCAGCGCTGTTATATATTGAGTATAACAGCGGACTAAAGGACAGACTTCAGCGTGCGGTATATTTGGCATTATATATATAGAAAAGGACAGCAGAATGGATTTAAACGCATACATAGAACAGGGGATAAGCTCAATAGCCGCCGCCCTTTCGAATTTTTACATTTCCGAAGGTACGGAAAGCGATTTTCTCTCAGCCCTTGTTCCGCCTCTGATGGCAAGTACAGAGAGAAGAAAGATATTTGAGAAAAACGGAAAGCATATTCCGCCTTTTCTTATAGCGAGCATCGCGTCAAAGTGCAATCTCTGCTGTGCGGGCTGCTATGCTAGAGCGGGAGGCATGTGCGCGGAGCACCATGAGGAAAAGGAGCTCAGCGCCGACGAGTGGAAAAGGGTGCTTTCGGAAGCATCTGAACTGGGGGTATCTTTCACTTTGCTTGCGGGAGGGGAGCCCCTGCTGCGCCGCGATATAATAAGTATGGCGGCAGAGCTTCCCAATATGATTTTTCCGATATTCACAAACGGGACGCTTCTGGACAGGAACTATCTTGATTTATTTGATAAAAACCGTAATTTGATACCGGTATTCAGTATCGAAGGGAATTCTGAGGAAACCGATCAGCGCCGCGGGGAAGGCGTCTCGAAGAACATCGAATCCGCCATGACCGGGCTGCACAGCCGTGGAATCCTGTTTGCCGCGTCGATAACCGTTACGAACAGGAACCTCGGTACGGTAGTAACGAAAGATTTCCTGAAAAACTTGCGGAGCAAGGGCTGCGGCGCAGCTTTCTTCGTTGAGTATGTACCGGCGGAACAGGGGACGGAAGGGCTTGTGCTTTCCGATGAGGAAACAGAAAAGCTTAATGAAAAGGTCGCTGGATTCAAGACGGAATTTTCGGATATGAGCATTTTTGCATTCCCGGGTGATGAGAAATACATGGGCGGCTGTCTCGCAGCCGGACGCGGCTTTTTCCATATAAATCCCTTCGGAGCTGCGGAACCTTGCCCCTTCTCGCCGTTTTCAAAAATGAATGTCAGGGAATGTTCGGTGCCGGAGATATTGGAATCGGCATTTTTTGAGGAAATCAGGGCAATCAGCAAAGAAAGTGCGGAACACCATTCCGGCGGATGCACACTCTTTAATCACGAGGACGAGGTCAGAGCGCTTTTAATAAAACAAACCATGTAAAAAAACGCAGCGATGGTATACATCGCTGCGTTTTTTTGAACAATAATTCAAAATTCAGTTCAGACCATCAAAAATCTCCGCACCTCTGGTCATGATCCATTTATGGGATATAAACCAGCCAAAGATAAGAAGCAGAGTATAAGCGAGCATGAAAAGCGAGGACGAAATTTTACCGTCGAGCGCCACAAAATACAGCACGGCCGGAATTCCGACGATGAGGAAGGGAAAAAGCATGGCTAGCATGACGCTCATGCTCTGCTTAACGACCTGAGTTTCGTTGATCCAATCAAACTTTGGATTTTTCAAGTTGCAAATAAGCCCGATGTTGGCAGAGAGCATCACAAAAAATATCGGAGCGATAAGCACGGAAAAAATGCTCGGCGCAGAAGGGGTGAGAACATATACGGCAGAAATGGCGGCAAAGAGAATTACAGGCGCTGTGATATATATATGAAGTCGGAGCTTTGCTTTCAGCACCTCGCCTGAAGTGACTGGAAGGGACTTGACTATCCAGAGGGATTTTCCCTCAAGCGAAACGGAGGGCGCCGTAAAAAGTATCGTGGAACAGAACAGGCAGAGACCGAAAACCGTAGCAACTGCGGCAACGTCTTTGCTGTAGCCCATATGCATGACGATATCGAGGATCGTAGATTTCTTGATTATAAGCGCAACAGCGGCTATCAAGGCAAATAACACGCCTAACCCCGCATTTAGGATGTATACGGGGGAAGCGAGCAGATGTTTCATCTCGCGTCGCAAAAGAGCGGAGGAAACTGTCGAGGCATGCATTGCCCTTTCCTCGTATTTCACCTTGGCTGTGCCGCGCTCTGCCGTTGCTACTCTGATAAAGGTTGCCGAAAGCAGATAATACATAAGCGCAAAAGGCACAATCATGATAATCAGCGATAGTACGAGATGCATAGCATTAGTTCCGGCAACGGCGTTTCCGATCCAGAAAAGCGGTGCGACAGAGACTAAAGAACCGGCAATCTCAGTTCCGTTCAGAACGAGCTTCTGGACGTATACATTTACCTGACTGAAAAAGTAAAAATAAAGTCCCAGAAAAATGACGGAAAACACTACGGTCATAAGCGAGTTCTTGCGAGTTTTGCTTGTTGCGAGAGCAATCAGCCAGCCGAAAAGACACGATAAGGACATCGAAAGAAATGGAAGGGCCAGACTTATCAAAATAAAGAATACGACCTGCGCGGCTGTGACCGGAACCGCCCTGACCCACATGATAAAAGCGGGAACCGCGGCGAGTAGTTCGAATACAAAGTTGAGGAGCATGAGCATGACCATGCGGCTTGCCAGAATAAGCCGAGGAGGGATGGGAAGCGACAGAAGCAGTTCGTTGTCCCGCGCCTCATAAAGCTGGGACTTTGCTGTAAAGACACTGCCGATGAACATCAGAGCAAAAGCACTCATGCCGAAAAGAGTAAAGTACAGCCAGCCTATACCTGCTTCAAAAAAAGGCTTTGCAATTTGATTAAAATAGATACCGAACATCATCATGAAGGCGAAGAAGGCATATAGCATCAGCGCGGCAAAGCCTATGAGCTTGAGCTTTGAGAACTTCTTTTTTGATTCTCCGCTGCCCCCGATAAAGAGCGATGCACCCAGAGCGGCAAATCTCGTTCGGAAGAGAGCCTTAAACATTGCCGTCACCTTCCAATTCGAGGAATACATCCTCCAGCGAGCTATTTCCTTTGACCTCTTCCATAGTGCCGGATACGATCAGCTTGCCCTCTTTTATTATGGCGACCTTATCGCAGAGCTTTTCAGCGACTTCAAGGACATGGGTCGAGAAGAAGATAGCTCCGCCCCTGTCGCAGTGTCCGCGCATAAGCCCTTTAAGTATGTGCGAAGCCTTAGGGTCGAGACCGACGAAAGGTTCGTCCATAATGATCAGCTTCGGCTCATGGATGAAAGCGGAGATGAGGGCGAGCTTCTGTTTCATACCGTGGGAATAGGCGGAGATGGGCTGGGCAAGGTCGCTTGTCAGTTCAAATAGACCGGCATATTTTTTGATTCTTTCCTCGCGCTCCTTTGCGGAAACGCCGAAGATGTCCGCGATGAAATTGAGATAGCCGATACCGGAGAGAAATTCGTACATATCAGGATTGTCTGGTATATATGCGATACGTTTTTTACACTCAAGAGGCTCATCTTTAACGGAAATACCGTCAACAAATACTTCGCCGTCTTCAAAGCGCAGTATACCGCAGCAACATTTTATAGTAGTGGTCTTTCCTGCACCGTTGTGACCGATAAAGCCGTATATCTCGCCGGGTGCGATATGCAGGGTCAGCTTATCGACAGCCGGCTTGTTGCCGTAGATTTTTGTAAGATTCTTTATATTGAGCATTTGGTTACCTCCTTGCTTGCATATGCAATTATATCATACTGCTGCGAATATTCAATGGCTATTTAGAACAATTTCGAAATAGAATATACACCCAATTCCGAATATGTCAAGAATTTTATAATAGTTTTACTTCAAGTTGTTCATGGCACAGAAAAAGAACAGGACGTCTGGGATTCAGCCAGACGTCCTGCCGGAGGAAGGACACTATGGAAAAATGTGAATAATTAGAATGTGTGAGGATTATTGCTGGATAAGTGAACTTATTGGAATGCCGCATTTCCGTATTTTGATTAATTTCTTAAAGCAAATTTTATTTATGCAGACGTAGCCAAAAGCTTATGCCGTTTCCTCAAAATTTGACTTTGAAGCTCCGCAAAGGGGACACACCCAGTTATCAGGCAGATCTTCAAACTTTGTTCCGGGGGCTATACCGCTGTCGGGATCGCCCTTTTCTTCGTCATAAACATATCCGCAGATAGTGCAGGTGTATTTTTTCATTATAAAGACCTTCTTTCGCTGTTTTTTATAATATTCATGCGTCGGCCTTCCAAAGACCGTGGAGATTGCAGTATGCGAATACAGAAACAAGCTTGTCGTCATCAGTGAGTGCAAACGTAACGGAGGGAGCGCCGGTATGCTCAAGATTCTTGCGCTGGCCGCCCTTTTCGGTCTGGAGATACACCCAGCTGATGTGATGCTCCTCGGTCATGGGATGGGGAACGGAGCCGATATCAATAGTAACCTTTGCTCCGTCGAGCTTGATGACGGGAACGTGCTTTTCCTGCGACGCATCAGTGGTGTTCGGGACAAGCTCGGCCATTTTCTCGCCGCAGCAAACGAGGGGTACGCCTGAATCTTCAATTTTGCCGACGATATTTCCGCAATGCTTACAAATATAAAACTTCTGATCTTCTTTTTTCATTGTGACCAACCTTTCTTTAAATAGGTAGTTTATTATATGCGCTATTTTTGCTAATAAGCAATAACGATAATTATTATTACTTATGCTTAAAATATACCACGCTTCCTTATGTTTGGCAAGAGCTTTTTTCAATTTCTTTAAATATCGTCAAAATAATGAAAACAGGAATGAATATTGATAAGATATCCATAAAACTGACTATGTATTTTTGCGGGAATGGAAAAATGAGAGCGGCAGACACAAGGCCTGTCGCTCTCATTATTGGGCGGCTTATTCAGCAAGCTCTTTAATTTCCTTATACTGTTTGAGGTCTGTATAAATATCGTTGGTGTACGGATTTTTCTTTAACTTTGCAACTCTATAAAGCATGTAGGCAAATACAAGGACGTTGGAAATAAGAGCGATTGCCCCCAGCACGGTGTATACGGTCGGGTTGAAGGAGGACTCGACGAAGAATTTGCCCTGATCCTGGAAGGACGGGAAAGTTTGTGCGAACATGCACCAGAGAGCAAGTGTCTGTGCTCTGTGCTGGAGCCATGCACCTTTTCCGACTGTAAAGGCACAGAGAGTAGGGGCAAGAAGAAGCGCAAGACCGGCATACCAAGAATGCGCGGGGATGCAGTTATAAGTATAAGTAAAGTTCCATAGATCGTATGCGATAATCCAGAACCAGAGCATATCCGGCCAGATCATGTCGCGGCTGCCGTCTTTCGGAGTCTTTTTTCGTATTGTGATTCCCCACCAACCGGTTATTGTCAGCATATTTAGAATTCCGGCGACTGCGTTCATGTAGTTCCACGGACCGCTGATGACCTTTAGTCCGTCAACTGCCGTCGGTACTGTGAGCGCCATACCGCCGACCTGGAAATCGCGTGCACAGGCCTCGGCTATGTTTATAGCCAAGATTAGAGGAGCGAGGAAAAGAAAAGCTTTTTTATCGGCAAGTCTCCATTTCGATCCATCCTTGCGCGTTCCTCCGACGAAACGGATGCACCAGAAGATGATACAGCCGGCGGTAGAAGAATAGACCTTTGCAAGATGGAACCAGTCTTTATAAGCTGTGTCGCCGAGAACGGTGAACCACATGACGGTAAGAACAATCGGCAGGATAACAAACGCGGCAAAACCGATCCATTTGAATCTGCGGGTGACCTCATTCAGGCAGAAAAGAGCTGCGAAGACAACAAGCCATGCAAGGATAGCGGTGACAATCGTTCCTCCGCTTGCGTTGTCAAAAACAAACATAGTACATCCCCTCAAAAAAATTCTATCAGCTTCTTTGACAAATACCACTGACATTGTTATTTTATTATTTAAGTTTCATGTTTAGCAATAGACACTTTTCAAAATGTGTCAAATATAGCTGAAACCGAAGCGGTCAATTGGCATTATCTTTTTCATATTCAACAAATGCGGCGACAGAACGCTGTATACTGCCGGAAATCATCAGCAGAAGCTTTTTGAGCATGACCTTCGGATCATCTTCCATACCGTCGTTCACCCAATCGACAAAAAGCCCGTTGAAGACGCGCCGATAGAAGTTGATAATAAAATTTTTATTCTTCTCTGTAATAGAGACACCCATTTTTTCTATACATTCGTCGACAACGTCGAGCATCAGCTTGTTCGAAAGACCCGCGAAAAAACTCTCTGCCTCGGGCCAGTAGGAGGAATGGTAGACGTGGAGTATCATTTTTGAGTTGGTTTTCAGGTAATTCATCGTGGCGAGAAATCCGCCCTCCCATGTTTCAAAGGTCCTGTTCTGCGCAATGTCGCGGGACATCTCTTTGAATATGACGTATTTAAATATATCAAAAATGTCTGTAAAATAATAATAAAACGTCTGCCTGTTGACACTACAGTGAAGGCAGATTTCCTTGACTGTTATTTTATCGATAGACTGCCTGGTCAGCAGCTCCTTAAAAGACTTTATGATTGCCATTTTGGCCCGCTGCGGCATGGGCATTTCCTCCTTCTCGATAACATTTGTTTGGAAACCCAAAATATCATATATTTGCACACCAGTCAATCAGGAGAGCACGGAGGCAAAACTTCGTCAATCTCAAAAACACCGTCCGAAAAGGGCGGTGTTTTTGAACATTTATTAAAGTTTAATCCTTGACGTTTTTCTTTTCGCCGATGCCGAGGATGAGGTTCAGAATGATGCCGAAGATCGCTGCGCCCGCAATGCAGGGAACGTTGAGGCCGAAGAAGGGAATGGTTCCGTTGAAGGCATACTGTCCGCCGACGCCGATGACCATGATTGATGCGATAACGGCGATATTCTTTGCACTGAACATATCGACCTTCTTGTCTATCATGATTGCGATACCCTGAGCGGCGATAGCGCCGAAGAGATAAATTTCAAGGCCGCCGATAACTGCCACAGGGATACCGTAAATGACCCTGATAAGCGGTGTGAAGAAGGAAACTATCATTGCGATAATTGATGCGGCAATGAGTACGGGGATAGAGAAAACCTTTGTGATAGCCATCGTGCTGATGTTTTCGCCGTAGTTTGTTCCGGCAGGGCCGCCGACAAAGCCGGAGATCATATCGCAGAGACCATCGCCGATGAGGTTTCTGTCAAGCAAAGCGGAAAGTCCGTAGCTCTTTTTTCCTTTTTTAGCGGCAAGGTCATCGACATAGATATCAAGCTGATAGATATGGGCGGTAGATTCGGGTATAGTCGCGATAGCAATTGGCATGATCGCGGCGACGGCCGCCCACGAAACCTTAGGCAGAGAGAAGGCGGGGAGGGCAAAGATGCTGCCGTCGCCCAGCTTCCATACGGAGGCTTCAAGCGCCTCTTGCGGAAGACTGCGGAAAAGGCTCATTTCAGGGCCGCCTACCCAATAAAGGATTCCGGCGAAAAGGCAGCCGACGCCAGCTCCGAGAAGAAGCGGAAGCTGACCGAGGAAGCCCTTGAGGTATTTAGAGAAGAAAACGGTCGACAGCAGAGTTACAAGGGAGACGGCCCATACCCAGCCGCTATTAGTAATTGTGGCTGCTGCGCCTTCTGCAACGGCTTGGGGAGCGGCATCACTTAAGGCATTGCCTGCAAGCGTAAGACCGATGATCATTGCGATAGAGCCAGTAATCGTTGCAGGCAGAACCTTTTCGACAGCGTTCTTGCCGGAGAATTTGACGATCAGACCTGCAGCAACGGAAACAAGACCTGAGGCAATAATTCCGAACTGCGCGATCTGGATTGCCTCTGTAGGAAGTATGCCGTTGACCTTTGCAAAGCCCTGAGCTGCGGCAAGACCGGAAATTGCCGACAAATAAGAAAAGCTGGACCCGTAGTACATGGGGATTTTTCTGCCCGAGATGAACACGAAGCAAATGGTTGCCAAACCGCTGGCGAAAAGGGTTGTGGATACCTGAAAGCCTGTGATGAGTGCGACTGCGATCGTCGCAGGGAACATTACGATGACCTGCTGAATGGCATAAAGCAGCAGTTTCCCGGGAGCCGGCGTTTCATCCGGCAGATAGCCAACAATGACATCTTTTTCTTTTTTCATTTACTTTCTCCTCTATAATATTATTTTTCATTTATACATACATCGGTATGACCGTCGTGCTCAGACAGATGCACCGAGATGACTTCATTAAGAGATGTGGGGATATTCTTCCCGACGTAATTTGCCTTGATTGGCAGTTCGCTGTGCCCCCTGTCGATAAGAACCGCAAGCTGGATCCTAGCCGGACGGCCGACGGCCATTACGGCGTCCAGAGCGGCGCGGGCAGTTCTTCCGGTGAAAATGACATCGTCTACAAGAACCACGGTCTTGTCCTCAATCGGGAAAGGGATTTTTGTCTGGCTTACGACCGGGTTTTTCGCCACCATTGTAAGATCGTCCCTGTAGAGCGTAATATCCAGCTCACCGACTTCTATATCTGTACCGTCAATTTTTTTGATATTCTGCGCGAGCCGATATGCAAGGGGAATGCCTCGGGTTTTTATGCCGATGAGACAAAGTTTATCTGTTCCGTGATTTTTTTCGATGATTTCGTGAGAGATCCTCACAAGAACTCGGTTGACGTCTTCCTCGGTCATGATTTGCGCTTTGAATTTCATATCCGACATCCTCATATCTGTTATTCTGCTCAAAATAAAAAATGCCTTGTCTGAACATCCAGACAAGGTCATGAAACGACATATACATATATAAAGATATATAAATATAAGTCAATACTCAGATATAAAACCTTGCCGGCATCACAGTACCGTATTTAAAGATTCCGAAGCATATAATAGCTCATCTTAACTCAAATTTCAACAGAAAATTTCCATTTTCCACATTTCATTTTTCAATTATGAAATAAAGATATATATACTATATTTTTCCACAGAATATTGCAAGAAAGGAAATTGAATCTCAAGGTTCATTTTTTTTTCGACTAAATTTTGCTGCGTTTTATTTACATAAAAAGTGCCGGATAATACATATTCAAAAAGTTATAAACATTCTCAACAGTTTTTTCAACATTCTTAAAGTTTTTATATCCCAGTAAACAGCGGATTATTTTCCAATATATAACAAAGCTCGAAATTATAGATAGCAATATTGATTTCTAAAGGAGAAGTTTACATAATTTTTGCTTATAGAATTAGAACATGCAAAATGCAGTGGTTAAATTTGCATGAAAAACTTCTTAACAGCAAAACGGAAGAAAAAAGCCGTAAACGTTGCTCTCGCAGATAAAGTTAAATATCTATTAATGAAATGAAATCCATGAGAACGAAATATCCAATTCGACGGCAGTTTTGCCTTATTTTCTGCACATCTGACAAACCATACAATCATTAGTGAATATTTTGATTTTAATCCTTGCAAACAACACTTTACTGCGCTATAATACTAAGCATAGTTGTGCAAGGACAAATGTACATGCACGACGGACAACACAAAATCGCGGGCCTGGTGTCTGCGAATAAACGGAGGAAAAGTAATGAAAAAGTCTTTGGCTATCATCCTTTCTTGCATGATGCTCGTTTGCTTGTTTGCAGGCTGCGGACAGAAAGCGGCTACTGAATCTCCGGCAGCAAGCGCAGAAGCATCTGCTCCTGCTTCCGGCGACAAAGTTGTCAAAATCGGCGTGTTTGAGCCCGCATCCGGCGACAATGGTGCAGGCGGCAAGCAGGAATCCCTCGGAGTCCAGTATGCCAATACGGTACAGAACACTGTTGAGATCGGCGGCGAGACCTATAAGGTCGAGCTTGTAAACGTCGACAACCAGTCTTCAACAGACAAGGCTGTATCCGCAGCTCAGGAACTGGTCAGCGCAGGCGTTTCCGTCGTTCTGGGTTCTTATGGCTCCAGTGTCTGCATCGCGGCTTCCGACACATTTAAAAGCGCCGGCATCCCCGCAATCGGCATTACCTGCACGAATCCGCAGGTCACTGAGGGCAACACCCACTATTTCCGCATTTGCTTCCTCGATCCTTTCCAGGGAACCGTTCTTGCAAACTTCGCCAGCGAAAACTTCCAGGCAAAGAAGGCCTACTGCCTTGCAAAGCTCGGCGACGACTATTCTGTCGGCCTCTGCAATTATTTCAAGGAAGCTTTCGAAGCTCTCGGCGGAGAAGTCGTATATGAAACCTTCCCCGAAGGCAACTCCGACTTTACCTCTTATGTGACAAATGCAAAGAATAACGGCTGCGACGTATTCTTTGCTCCCGTATCCACCGAGGCGGCTGCCCTGATCATTGACCAGGCAAATTCTCAGGGACTTTCCGTTCCCCTCCTTGCAGGCGATACATGGGATTCCAACGTCATCCTCAACGCCGCTAAGGGCAAGAATGTTAAGATTTATGTCACCACCTTCTATCAGGAAGGCGGCAACAAGGAATTTGACGAAGGCTTCAAGGCATGGCTTGAGTCCGATTCCACAGCTCTTTCCAACAACGGCGGCGATACTACTATAGCTGCTGTTTCCGCGATGGGCTATGACGCATATTTTGTTGCGCTTGAGGCGCTCAAGGCGGCAGGCTCAACCGATCCCGTCAAGGTCAACGAGGCAATCTGGAACGTCAAGTACACCGGCGTTTCGGGCGACATCGCATTTGACTCCACTAACGGCGATGCTATCCGTGACACCGCATATGTAAAGACAGCCAATACCGAGACAGGCGTTTGGGACTTCGTTGCTGTCCAGAAAGCAAAATAATTAAACCGCAGCAGATCACTTATACATAAGTGGTATAGGCGGGGGCATAGCCCCCGCCATGCCCTTTTCTTATTTCGCCGTATAAAAAAGACAACTGGGCTGCCTCGAAAGGGTGCGAGCTTTCGGCTCTTTTCGAGACTGCCCAAATCTGGGAGGCTCCTCTATGGATTTTCTGAATGCCAACTTGCCGTATATCCTTTCGGGTATCTCGGTCGGAGGTCAGTACGCGCTGATTGCGATCGGGTACACGATGGTTTACGGTATCTTAAGGCTCATTAACTTTGCCCACGGTGATGTTTTCATGGTCGCCGGCCTAATGCTGGTCTATCTGGCATCATGGATGCCGCTTTACATTACTATTCCGCTCGTTATAATACTCACAGTTGTGCTGGGCTTTGTTATTGAGCGTGTAGCCTATAAGCCTCTTCGCGCCGCACCGCGCATGTCAATAATGATATCTGCCATCGGCGTCAGCTATCTGCTGCAGAATCTGGCTCTCTACATAACCGGTGGTTTAAATAAAAACTACCCATCTATCCCGTGGATCTCCGATACCATAACGATCGGGACTGCCGTAACGAAGCGTGTTACACTGATAACTCCGGTGCTGACGATAGTCCTCGTGGTTGTGCTTGTCCTGTTTATCAACCACACCAAGATCGGAATGGCGATGCGCGCGGTCTCCAGAGACTTTGAGACCTCGCAGCTTATGGGTATCAAGATAGACAATGTTATTTCAGCAACCTTTATAATCGGCTCGTTCCTTGCGGCTGTCGGTTCAATGCTTTATTTTACGAATTATGCGGGAGTCGTTCCGAATTCCGGCGCAATGCCGGGGTTGAAAGCATTCGTCGCGGCTGTGTTTGGAGGTATCGGCTCGATTCCCGGCGCCGTTGTAGGAGCATTCATTATAGGCATATGCGAGAACATTATCAAAGGTCTGGATTCGATTCTGGTTGCCGCTGGTATTATTAAAAGCCCCTTGGGGCTGGCCACCTTCTCCGATGCCTTTACTTTCGCTTTGCTCATAATTATTCTCATAGTCAAGCCCACCGGCCTGTTCGGTGAGAAGCAGACTGATAAGGTTTGAGGCGGTGACACTATGAACAAAAATAAGAAGAACCTTATCAATGCGGCCCTCATAGTCGCTCTGGCTGCAGTTATACTTGTGCTCAGTTATACGCTGCCCTCATCCTCAATGATTTTCGTTGTCCTTAAAAAGGGAGCAATATATGCTCTGGTC
Source organism: Bacillota bacterium (assembly GCA_029268085.1). GTDB lineage: Bacteria > Bacillota > Clostridia > Oscillospirales > Oscillospiraceae > UBA2658. Next base: position 25,196 of record JAJUHD010000008.1, read on the forward strand.
GCAGTATCGATGAACCTGCTGAACGGCTTTACCGGGCTGTTTTCGCTCGGTCAGGCGGGCTTTATGCTGATAGGCGCCTATACTTACGCGATCTTCACTATTCCAACAGATGCTAGAGCCTCGGTTTATCAATATTTTAATGGCGGCATCGTTCAGTTCACAATGCCTGTGATACTCGCGCTCTTGCTTGCAGGTCTGACCGCGGTTGTGTTCGCGTTTCTTATCGGCCTGCCTGTACTGCGTCTGAAAAGCGATTATCTTGCAATCGCAACTCTGGGCTTTGCTGAGATTATCCGCGCGATCTTCCAGTGGAATACGCTTGGACCGATCACAAACGGTTCCAATATGCTCAGAAAATTCCCGACCTTTGACTCGATAATAAGCGAACTTGCGAAAAATGACGGGAAGCATGAGTTTTTCAAAAACCTTTTTGCTTCCGCAAAATGGCTGCCGAATTTCTTGTCGACGCTGCTGCCGGTCCTTATCGCGGGCATCTGCATAGCTGTTATCGTTATGCTTATCAACTCGTCCTACGGACGCGCATTCAAGGCGATAAGGGATGACGAGGTCGCGGCGGAAGCTATGGGTATTAATCTTGCCCGGCACAAAATGCTTTCCTTCTGCACGAGCGCGTTTTTTGCCGGAATCGGCGGCGCGCTGCTCGCAATGTTTCAAGGTACGATACAGGCCTCTGCGTTTAAATCCGCGATGACTTATGAAATACTGCTCATTGTAGTTCTGGGCGGTATAGGTTCGGTCACCGGAAGCTGTATCGGCTCGTTCCTGTTCATTGCGGCGTCCGAATGGTGGCTGCGCGGCCTCGATTCGGGCAGTTTCCTTGGAATAACCGCTCCCGGACTCTTCAGGAACGGCTTCCGCCTCGTTGTATTCTCCGTAATTATCATGTGCGTCGTGCTTTTCTGGCGCAAGGGCATCATGGGAGAAAAGGAATTTGATATCGAGCGTATCATTCAATGGTTTAAAAACATACCGGCGCGTTTTCATAAAATGCTTGAATGGTTTAAGAACTTTGGTAAAAGAAAAGGGGAGGTGAGCGGCAATGAGTGAAAACGTACTGCGCCTTTCCGATGTAACCATGCAGTTCGGCGGAGTCGTCGCCGTCAACAACCTTTCCCTTGAAGTCA
>JAJUHD010000009.1 GCA_029268085.1 Bacillota bacterium
AGGGTTTGCATCTCTGCGGTTCGTTCTGGAAGCCTTTTTCAGCGTAGAAATCCTGCTCACTCGCGGTGAAGATAAATTCTGCGCCACAGTCTTTGCAAATAAGGGTCTTGTCTTGATTCATTAATAGATGTTCCTTTTCAATAAAAAAATATATGTCGGGTTTGTGGTCCAACATAGTCCAGTATACAGACTCAACTGCTCAATGTCAACAAAATTTATTTTATTTTTATAGGCTTTTAATTGCCAACCGCCGGATTTTTATACTTTTTATCAAAAAAATAGGCTTTCAAGGCTGTTTCTTCCTCAAATGATGCCCTGATAAATATTTCTGGCGCTCGAGTCCTCATTTGTGCTATTATGTCTATGAGAAAAACAAAGGAGCATTTGGCTTAACATGTACGAAGGATTTTCAACAGACGGAAATTACAGAGACGATCTTATCAGCATCTCAAACGTGGGCGGAATCCCGGGCGGGGACGCCTTTCTTGTCGTCACGGAGAGCAAAAGCGCGATAATCGACGCGGGGTATTCCTTCAGCGCGGAGAAAATGATGCGGAACATCAGGGGCATACTCGGTGAAAGGCAGCTCGACTTCGCCATACTCACGCACTCGCACTATGACCACGCTTCCGGAGCGGCTTACTGCCGCCCGCATTACGGGGACTGCAGAATCATTTCAAGCGAATATGCGGCCAGGATCTTCAGCAAACCTACCGCCATCGACGCCATGCGCGAGACAAACAGAAGCGCCGCCGAGTTCTACGGCTGGGGTGATTACGAGGACAGGCTCGGCGATCTGAAAACAGACATTACCGTGCGCGAGGGCGACGTAATAGATCTGGGCGGCGTATCTTTGCATGTGCTTGACGCTCCCGGGCACACTAAGTGCTGCATCGCTTTTTACATCCCCGAGGAAAAAATGCTGATTGGCTGCGAGACTATGGGCTGTTTCGCCTCAAAAGACCTCGTGCTTTCGTCCTATCTTGTCGGCTATCAGATAAGCGTGGACTTCATAAACCGCGTCAAAACCATGGATATCGACAAGCTTCTTGTTCCGCATTTCGGCGTTATAACAGGCGACGAATGCAGAAAATACATAGAGGGCGCTCTGCGCTCCGCCGTTATGCTGAAGGACTTTATCATAAACGACCACCTCTCGGGCAAATCAACGGGCGAGATTGTGGAGCATTACAAGGATGTGTACTACAACGGAGACCTGCGCAAAATCTGGCCTGTCAGGGCATTTTACCTTAACGCGGAGCATCTTGTTCCAATGGTGATAAAGGAAATCCTCGGATAATCGAAAAATCAGCGCCGAGCCAGGCTTTTTACCGGCCTCGGCGTTAATATTATAGACTGCAAGTATAAAAATATTGTAATATACTGTAATTTGTGCTATGTTTTAGTAAGCAGGCGATTTATACGCGGCGGCTATTAAGCGGCTCCGTGCAGCCTTTTCTATGGACTCTGTCATATGCGAAGATAATTTGATTTGGCTCTGTTTCGCGGTCTCGGCCCGGGACGGTCAGATAAATATTGAGCAGGAGGATTGTGTCAATGTCAACAGCCGGTTTAAGCGTATCTCCCAGGAAAAAACTGAACCCTTATGTCTACATCGTTATCCTGATTCTGTTCTACATGTGCTACGGAAACTGCCAGTACAAGCTCAATCCCATCCTTACATACCTGATGGATCTGATGAAGATCAACACTGCGAGCGCGGGACTTCTGACTTCAACCGTAAACCTTCTGGCGATATTCATAACCATACCGCTAGGCGTGGTCATGAACAGGATCGGCCCGCGCAAGATGGGCTTTTTCGGCATGGCTCTCGTACTTGCCGGATCGCTTCTCGGCACGTTCTTTACCACCAGCTTCCCTTTGATGATGGTCTCCCAGCTTATAGTAGGAGCGGGCGGCGCCGCCATCTCCATCGCCGCGCCTTACGTCATAGCCTGCCTCTTTGTGCCCGAAATGCGCGGCAGGGCTAACGGCGCTTACATTATGGCGGGCACGCTTTCACAGCTCCTCATGTACAACATAGTACCCCGCATCGTTACCAAAGTGAACGTCTCGCCCGCCTGGTGGCTGACCAACGTCTGGTGCGTCGTCATGCTGGTCGTCTGGCACTTCACAATAACCGATGAGGTCGCTCCTCCCGCGGGAGAAAAAGGGGCCAGAGGGCCTTCGCTCGGGAAAGTCCTCCGCTCCCTAGCCGATCCCCGTATGCTGAGGTTCTTTATAGGCGGCACCTTTATGATGGGCTCCGCAATTGCGGTTCTGGCGATGACGCCGAGCTACCTTATAAGGGTAAAGCAAATGAATCCGGCGGCCGCGGGAGGGCTCGTTTCGGTCGCCGCTCTGGTCGGCGCCATCAGCTCGCTTGCGGGCGGCTGGCTGTCGGACGCTTTGAAGACGCGCAAATGGCTTTTTGTTATCTGTTTCGCCTGGATGGCGGTGTCGAGGGTGATGATTGCTTATCTCCCGAGCGGCATGCTGCTTAACGTGACGATATGGCTGCAGGGCATCCCCTCCATAACGATGGGCCTGTTTTATACCGCGGGAAGCGACGTCATCGAGAAGGAAAATTACGCCATGTGCTGCTCCATCCTGAGCACGGGCACAAAAATCGGTTCTTTCTTCGGAGCTACGCTTTTCGGCATATTCGCCGCAACCTCCCTCGGCTTTGCAGGCGCATACATGGTATTCGCGGTCCTTTCCATTGTGCCTCTGATCTGCATGGTCACACTCAAGGGGCTGAAATAAGCCTGTTTTTTAGAGTCACGGAACCGCTCCCCATCGGGCGCGGTTCTTTTTTATTAATTATCTTAATTTTTTTATTAATTATCTTAATTTTAATATTGACAAATTTAAAAAAAGATGTAGTATATAGCTGTAAACAAATTATTTATTATGAAAGAGGAATCGGCATGGGCTACTCCCCTCCCTCGAAATGCGCGGTATGCGGAAACGCTCTCGATATCACAAGGCTGAGCTGCCCTAACTGCAAGTCGGAGCTTTCCGGCGTCTTTTCCCCCTGCAAATACTGCACCCTGAGCGACAGGCATAAGCTCTTTCTCGACACCTTCCTGCAGTGCCGCGGAAACATAAAGGAGGTCGAGCGCAGCCTTTCCATCTCCTATCCCACAGTCAAAGGCTTGCTCGACGAACTTATCAGAACGCTTTTCCCGGCGGAAAACAGTACCGAAGAACCTTCTTACAGCACTTCAGAAATTCTCGACATGCTCGAAAGAAAGGAAATCGACGCGGACGAGGCGGCTCGCCTTCTATCCCGGATTAAAAAATAAGGAGAATCGGCTATGACGGAACATGACAGAATCAGAATTCTTAATATGGTAAAAAACGGGGTCATCACGGTTGAGGAAGCGGAGAAGCTTTTGAGCGCCGCAGAGCCTTCGCCGGAGGAGCGGCCGGCGCGCGCCTCGGAGGACATCGCCATCAAGGACAGCCGCGGCAGAAAGGGGAAAAAAGTACGGATAGTTGTTGATGCGGCGGGAGAGAACACCAAAACCGCAAAGGTGAACGTCTCCATCCCCCTCTCGCTAATCAGAACCCTCGGACCTGTTATCGTCAAGAATATGCCGCAGGAGGCTAGAGACGACCTAGGCAAATCCGGCATCGACATCATGCAGATTTTTGCCGACATAGAAAGCCTTATCGACAACGGACTCGACGAGGACATAGTTAACGTCGATACCGGAGAAGGCAATGAGAAGGCAAAGGTAAGGATCTATGTCGAATAGGAGAGCCTTTATCATATGGCTGTCCGTCAGCTTCAGGTCAAGCCGAAGCTTCAGGATCGCGCTCCCCGTCCCGCTTATTCTTCTGCTGGGCGTGTCGGATTTTCTGGAGGATGCGGCCTTCCTGATTCCGGCCCGGAAAGGCGGCCCTCGCGGAGGGGAATTCTCCTCGTCATCCGCCAAGAGCATTTTAATCGCCTGCGCGGCCTTTTTGCGCGAGACGGCTCTTCACACGGAGCCCTTCGAGCTTGCAGACATAGACGTTGCGGACGGGGACAGCCGCCTTGCAGTAAAGTGCCTGATTAAATAGAGTATTAATGGAGTCGAACATATGAGACTTATGGTCAAATGGTTTATCTGCTTTGCGGCGCTGCTTGTGGCCCGGGCTCTTTTTCCCGCTGATTTTTGGGTTTACGGGGGATTGCTGACTCTCGCCGCTGCCGCAGCTGTGCTTATGCTCGCAAACCTCGCGATACGCCCGATTCTGCAGATAGTCGCGCTTCCCGTGACTATCGTCACCTTCGGGCTTTTCAGCCTCGTCGTCAATGCAGGAGTCGTTGCTTTGACGGATTTTCTCGTTCCGCTTATCCGCATACGCGGCTTCTGGGTCTGCCTGCTTATTGCGCTGCTCGTATCCGTCGGAAACGGACTGTTCGCAAGCAGGCACAGGGCGTGAGAGGAAAAGGCGGAAAAACAGAGGGCGCCCGGCCGATGCTGCCGGACGCCCTTTTATCTTTATATCGAGTATCTCCCGATTGCGAAAATTCAATCCTTACTCCGCAGCGTAAGCTACACGGACCGTCTTCTGCCTCTTTTGCAGGCTGCGCACCAAAATTGAGATCGCGAAATTTATCGCGAAGTAAATCGCGCAGGCTAGCCCGCAAAGCACAAATACGTCGCTTACGTTCTGCGTGGGCTGACCCGTATACATAGGAGCGAGCTGTATCATCCTGAAAACGCGCCCCAAAAACTCTATATAGGCTATGTTGGCAATATACGATGTATCCTTGATGGTTGTTATTATCTGGCTGAGCATCGTCGGCACGATCGCCCTTATCGTCTGAGGCAGCACGATATAAAGGAGCACCTGCACAAACGTAAAGCCCTGCGAGTAACCGGCCTCAAACTGTCCCTTGTCCACCGAATTCAGTCCGCCCCGTATGATCTCCGCCATTACGGAGGATGTGAAGAGCACAAGCGCCACAATGGATTTGAACAGAAGCTGCACCTCTGTTGTGCTGAGGGCTATGGCCTCCGCCCAGGCGATTGGAATCGAAGGGACCGGAAAGGACACAAGGCATATGAACATCCAAAGCATGAGCGGAGTATTCCGGAATATCTCTATGTATGCTATGGCAACCCATTTTAATATGCGCTGGGGCCCCCTTGTGCAGTAGTTTCGCAAGAGCGCAAGCACCGAGCCGAATACGAAGCCTATTACTATTGCTAAGACCGCAATCATCACGGTGAAAGCTACTCCCTTGAAAAAGTACGACATAAGGCCGCCGTTTGAGAGCATTGAAAGGCTCGCCTGGAGCTCCGTCATTCGAGTCCGCCCCCTTCCGAAGAATTTTCACGCGTCCCGGAAGCGGGCGCGTCGTCCGAACTACCACCGATTATCCTGTCCAGCTCCGCGTCGGAAACGGCGTCCGGCGCTTTTTTCTTTTTAGGCGCGTTGATTCGCTGGTCGCGGTCCTTGAGCCTTTGCTCCCAGCGCGCGGCGATTGTTGAGAGCGGAAAACAGATGGCGAAGAAGATGATTCCGCTGAATACATAAGCCGCGGACGCGTATCTCGCGGTGCTCAGCCCCACCGCATAGGCGTTGGTGGCGGATATCAGATCCACTGCGCCTCCCACCAGCAGCATGCAGGATGTATTTTTAATGAGATTTACCACCTGATTTACCATCGGGGGAAGTATTATTTTTATGGTCTGAGGAAGTATTATGTAGCGCATCGTTTGAATATAGGTGAAGCCCTGGGAGTAGGCGGCCTCCGACTGACCCTTCGGCACCGCCTCGATCCCCGCTCTGAACACTTCCGAAAAGTACGCTCCGTGATAGATTCCGAGGGCCAGCATTCCGGCCACCAGGGGCTTGAAGCTCCTGACGCCCGCAAATGTCACGGCGTAGAAAAGAAACAGCGCCTGAAGCATCAGAGGGGTGTTCTGAATGAATTCCACATATATCCGGCTGATTATCTTCAGAGGTTTCCTGCCCGAGGTGGAGAAAAGACCCAGAATTATCCCGAGAATAAGGGCTATTGAAAACCCCACGAGGGTCATTTGGACCGTGGCGATTAGCCCGCTTTGGAAAATCCGGTAGTCCCGGAACAGCGCCGCCCAGGATTCAGCCTTGAACATGTCAGAACATTCCCCTTTTTCGCAGAATCAGCCGTCAGCACAGTGCCGAAGCTCTGCGCTGACGGCAACGGAAAAACTAGTTGAGCTTATACTTGGCAATCAGATTATTGATTGTTCCGTCTTTCAGCCATCCGGAAATAAGCTTCTCGATCTGGGCTGAAAGCGGAGATCCCTTCTTGGTCGCAACTCCGTACTCCTGCGGAGCAAACTTTTCGGTTATGTACTGGCGCTTGTCGTTCATGTAGGTCGCAAGTATCGACTTGTCAACACAGAAAGCATCGATCGTGCCGGCCGTAAGCGCGCTGGAGATGGAGGGATAATCGGTGTACTCTATAAAGGTAACGCCGCCCTTGAAGCTGGAGGGCACGAAATCCTTAGTCGTGTCAAATTTGGGGATGTACCCGCCTTCGGCCATAGCCGTAGCAAGCGCTTTTGCGGAAGTGGAACTGGTGGAAACGCCCACCTTTTTGCCTACAAGGTCTTTGAGGCTTTTTATGTTGGAGGACTTTTCAACAAGCACGGTTACCGCGTCCTTATAGTACGGACTTGAGAAGTCCCATGACTTCTTGCGCTCTTCAGTAATAGTAAAGGTAGCGAGTACACAGTCGATAGTGCCGGCGTCCAGAAGCTGCGTGCGGGTGGCGGCCGTGACTGCGGTAAACTCGACGCCGCTGTATCCGAGAGCCTTGGCAATTTCATTAGCAAGGTCGATCTCCATTCCGGAGTACTTGTTGGTCAGCGGATCCTGGTATCCGAAACCGACGACATTGTTCTTAACGCCAACCTTCAGCGCGCCTTTGTTTGCGGCCGGAGTGGCGCTTGCTTTGGGAGCCGCTGATGGCGTCGGGGTAGTGGCAGGCGCGCTGCTGCAGGCCGCGAGCGCGAAAACCATCACGCATGCCAGTACGATAGCGAGTATTCTTTTCATTTTTTCCTCCTTACAAATTAGTTGAGCTATATTTTGAACGTTTTGCGCAAACGGATTAGGTGCGCCGCCTCTCGCTCAGCGTATTATCTTGCCGAGGAAAGCCTTGCAGCGCTCATTCTGAGGATTTTTGAAAAAGTGCTCCGGAGTGCCTTCTTCAAGTATGACGCCTCCGTCGAGGAAAATGACCCTGTCGGCGACCTCGCGGGCAAACCCCATTTCGTGGGTCACGACGACCATGGTGAAATTCTTCTCCTTGCTGAGCCCCGTCATTACCTCCAGCACTTCCTGAACCATCTCGGGATCAAGCGCCGAGGTCGGCTCATCGAAAAGCAGAACCCGGTTCTGCATTGTCAGCGCGCGTGCTATGGCAATTCTCTGCTGCTGTCCGCCGGACAGCGTGGCGGGGTAGACGTTCGCCTTGTGCTCAAGCTTTACTCGCTTAAGGTAATGCATCGCTATCTCCTCCGCCTCGCGCTTCGGAACCTTCTTCAGCTTCCTCGGCCCAAGCGTCAGATTATCCATTACCGTAAGATGCGGATAGAGGTTAAACTGCTGGAAAACCATCGCGGAGTGAATTTTATTAATAAAAGCCCTCCGTTTATGGCTCATGAGATGCGTATGTACATAGACCTGACCGGAGGTTGGCTCCTCCAAATAGTTCATAAGCCGGATCAGAGTGCTTTTGCCAGAACCGCTGGGTCCAATAATTACAAGCTTCTCACCCTCTTTGACATGCAGGTTGATGCCTTTAAGCACCTCCTGGTTGCCGAAGCTCTTATGTACGTCTATAAGCCTGATCATCTGGCTCCTCCTAAAAAAAATAGATACCCTGTCAGAAACAAAGCACCTATGCTTATAGTGTATTCTATCACGAATAATCAAACTGTCAATATATTATGCATTGTGCCGCACGATTTTCATAAAATACTTTCTTTTTTCATTATATATTACTTAATTGATGCAAAAATATATGTCCGGATCTTATTAAGCAAAACAAGACCCGGACATATGTCTTTTTTCAGACCGCTATGATTTCATTTCCCTAAGCTTGATGAAATTCCCCGGCAGGGCCTCGAACATATCGGGATAATGCCCGCAGCGCGCCCGTATCTGAGTATACTGAGCCTTTTCACCGTTTTTCTGCAGATACAGCCTGCGTTCGTAAATCTCGTCCGCCAGCTTGGAAGCGTGCATGGTATTGTTCTCGGCGTCCTGCAGCACGATCCTCATCGCTTCCTGGAGGGTGTAATTCGCGTTTTCCGTCTGAACTCCGCTCATCGCTTCGTACTTCACTATTATATAAAAAGGCTTGTTGTCTTTTAGCAATACCGCTTTCCCATTTTTTTCGACAACGGAGAACACATAGTCCGCATCGGCGCGCACTATGTCAAATGGAATAAGGCTTTCAATGCTGATATCCATATATACACCTCAAAATAACCCTAAAATGTTATGCTTAATTACACATTTGTTAACTCATTTATTATAATTACGCTGTATTTTCGCATTCAACAACTTTATGTAAATTTTCTTCTCTAAATTGTGACTACGCTTCTGTTTACGGTCTTTATCAGCACTTTTCCGTCCGCCGCATGGCATTCCATGGTTCTTCCGTAGTTGTTGCCCACGTCGCTGCCGACTATTCTTATCCCAAGGCGGCTCAGCTCGCTTTTCACGGTCTGAACATTTCTTTCGCCTATTCTTATCGTACTGCTGGCAAACATGTGGGCGCCTCCGGCTATCTTTGCGCTCATTCTATGTACGGAAGCTCCGTAAGCCTTCATTTCGGATACCATTTTGGAAAGCGCGGAATCCGCGAATTTATATACGTTAGTATCTCCGGGGCAGAGGCTCTTTTCCGGGAGCAGCACATGGGACAGGCCCATAATTCCGGCAACACTGTCATAAATGCATGTGCCCACGCAGGAGCCCAAAGCATATGTTATGAGAATATCGTCCCCTGATACTATTTTCATATCGGAGATTCCGACAACAACCAAATTACCCACTACATAACACCCAACCGTTTTAGTATCAGGTTCAACGAATCAAGCTCCGGCACCATTATCAGATGGCTCGTGATACGCTCTCCCTTTATGAATTCCTCTCGTATTATCAGCGCCTTGTCGCCCACCATGCCGAACATCGCCGCCGGGAGACTCATTATCGCTCCCGCCATATCCGCCGCGATGTCGGGCGGGGATATTTTTACCGTAAGCCCAGTAAGTTGGGCCATCGCGTTGAGATATGCCCCCGCAAGGATGTTGCCTATTTCCTTGAGCATCGACAGGTCCATCTCGTCCAGGCTCATGAGGTCGTCGCAGTCCTTACCGAGAATTGATTTTATGAGCATTCCGAAAAACTTGTCCTCCAGCACAAACATAATTAGTCCGGAGATGTCGCCGGACATAGCCAGCAATATGCCGACTACCGGGTTTTCCGGCCCTCCTATGGACGCCGTAACTTCGTCGAGCTCAAGTATCCTGAGAACCGGCACCGCCATGTCCACCTTGTCCGAGAGAAGGCTTGCAAGAGCCGTCGCCGCGTTTCCCGCGCCGATATTGCCTATCTCGCGCAGCACGTCCAGCTGCATGCTGTTCAATTCGTCTATATTATACTTATCCATTAGATTTCAACCCATCATGAAATATTCTCGGCCCACCTGTATATGGCTCTTGGTATGTCCTTTACGGAGCACTGCTCCGTCACCGCTCCTATATCGAACGATACCTTCGGCATGCCGTATACCACAGAGCTTTTCTCGTCCTGCCCTATCGTGTACGCGCCCTGACTCCTCATGCTGAGCAGGCCCTTTGCTCCGTCGCTTCCCATGCCGGTTAGTATGATGCCGAGCGCGTTCTTTTTCTGCACCTGCGCAACCGATTCAAAAAGAACGTCTACCGACGGGCAATGTGAGCTGACTTTTTCCCCTCTGTATGACTTTATGCGGAGCTCCCCGTTTTCCCTCACCAGCTTCATATGATGCTCTCCGGCCGCTATTATCACATGACCCGGGAGAACCCTGTCTCCGTCCCTTGCCTCCTTTATTTCCATCGAGCTCTGGCTGTTGAGCCTTTCGGCATACATTTTTGTAAATCCCGGAGGCATGTGCTGCACTATCAGGATAGGCGGCAGGTCGTTTTTCAGGCCGCTGAGCACGCTGGCGGTCGCTTCTGTGCCTCCGGTCGAGGCGCCTATCGCGATCACATATTTGCTCAGCTTCGCTTTTATGCTCTCGTTAGCTTTTGAGGCGAGAGGATTGCCGCTTTGCGGCGCTACTGCCGATTTTATTTTGGCGGTCAGCTCTTTTGCGAACGCATCCAGTCCATCGTTCGAGGCCGGCTTTGAAACGAAGCCCGCAGCTCCGATTTCAAGGGCCATGTTGACGGTGCTGCTCTGAGAGCTGACGACTATAACAGGCACCGGATATTGTGGCAGCAGTTTTTTCAGGAACTCAATCCCGTTCATTTTCGGCATGTTTATATCGAGCGTTATTGCGTCTGGCTCAAGATCAAGTATTTTGTCCCTCGCGTCAAACGGGTCTTCGGCGGAGCCTATCACCTCGATAGCGCCGTCTGCGGTTATTCCTGATGTTATGATCCTGCGCATGAGGGCCGAGTCGTCTACGACCAGCACTCTGACCTTCTTGTCCTTAGCCATAATGTCTCTCCGATTTTTTATTCTTTGACATATACCGACGGCATTACATATTTGAATCTTGTTGAGTCCCTTCCAAGCGATTCCGAGTGTCCGATGAACAGATATCCGCCGTTTTCCATGTTGTCGTATATTCTCTCCACCAGGCTGAGCTTTGTTTCGTTGTCAAAATATATCATGACATTCCTGCAGAAAACCGTATGCAGTTTCCTTTTGAATGGGAACCTCTCGTCCATCAGGTTCAGCTTTCTGTAAATGACCTCGTTCTTTATGCGCTCGCTGACCATGTAGTGTTCGTCGTCGCATTTTGTGAAATAGTTGAGCTTCCACTGGTTCGGAAGCGGCGCTATGGCCTCGCTTTTGTATTTTCCTATTCTCGCCGTCTCCAGGACCTTTTCTGAAATGTCCGTCGCGAGGACTTTTTTATCCCATATGCCCTTTTCCTTGGTGAAAAACTCGTCGATTATCATCGCAAGGGTGTAGGATTCCTCGCCCGTGGAGCAGGCGGCGCACCAGACGCGCAAATCCCTGTCCTTTATCTTTTGCGCAAGCTCGGGCAGCACCTTGTCCCTGAAGAAGAAAAAGTGGTCCGACTCCCGCATGAAGTATGTGTGGTTCGTGGTTATCTTATTTATAAGCGTCGTAACGGCGCTTCCCGTCTTATCGTTCATCACATAATTGTTGTAATCTGTAAAGCTTTTGAAGCCGGACTGTTCAAGCACGGTGTGCAGCCTGCTCAGCACAAGGGCCTGTTTTTCGGATTTGAGATATATGCCGTAATTCTGCTTGATAAATTCCGAAAGCTGAGCAAATTCCCTTTCAGTTATCGAAATCATAATCTCACCCTCTTTATTTGAACATAAGGGAGAAAGTGTATTTCTCCCTTATGTCCTTTTTCCTTTTTACACTTTTTACAGATGTGTCATCAGTATTTTCCGAATTCGCTGTCCGTCAGCAGAATCGTTTTGCGGGTCGCCTTTTCCTTGATGTCCGCAGCCTTGTTTTTTATTGCGGCGCCCAGGTCCCCTTCTTCGCTTTTCTCATGCTTAACCGGTTCCGGAGCCTTCTGGGAGGCTTTTCTGACCTTGAAGGCAGACACCTGATTTTTAAGAAGCTCCGCCTGGCTTGAAAGCTCTTCGCTTGCCGCGGCGCTCTCCTCCGCGGTGGCGGAGTTTGTCTGCACTACCTGCGAGACCTGAAGGATGCCCTGGTTGATCTGTTCTATCCCGAGCGACTGCTCGTTTGATGCGGTCGCGATGTCGCTGACAAGGCTTGCAACCTTTTCAACGTCCTCGACCATGCGCTTCAGAGCCGCTGCCGTAATGCTGGCTATCTTCGTACCGGCTTCCACCTTCTTTATCGAGCCCTCGATAAGTGTGGTGGTTTCCTCGGCAGCCTTGGCCGATCTCGCCGCAAGGTTCCTGACCTCCTCGGCCACGACGGCAAAGCCTCTGCCGTACTGCCCCGCTCTGGCGGCCTCGACCGCGGCGTTGAGCGCGAGTATGTTTGTCTGGAAGGCTATATCGTCTATAACCTTTATTATTCTGGAAATGTTGTTTGAGGAATCGTTTATTTCCTCCATGGCCTTTATCATCTCGGCCATCTGTTCGTCGCCCTCCGCGGCGGTCGATTTAGTTGTTTCGGTGAGCTGGTTTGCCTTGTTGGCGTTCTCGGCGTTCAGCTTTGTCTGCGAGGATATCTGTTCTATCGACGCCGTGAGCTGCTCTATGGAGCTGGCCTGCTCGGTGGCGCCCTGAGAGAGGGCTATGCTGGAGTCTGACACCTGCTTGGAGCCGCTGGCGACCTGTTCGGCCGCGGTGTTTATGCCGATCATCACATCGTTGAGTTTATCCTTCATCCTTCTGAAGGCTTCCGCAAGCTCGCCCATTTCGTCTTTTCCGCCGGTTTCAACGAAGATGTTCAGATCCCCGTCCGCTATATGGTTTGCGACCTTGACGAGCTTCTTTATAGGCTTGCTTATGGAGCGGGCCAGGAAATAACCGAGGAAGATCGACAGCGCCATGCCCGCGGCGACGATGATTATCATGGTAACGGTGGTTTTCTGGGCGTTTGCGCCATCGGTTTTTATTTCCGTTTCAGCGTTCTGCTTCTTTATCTCGATGAGCTGGTTTACGCTCTTTTCAGATTCCTCGGCCGCTTTAACCATTTCGCTTGACCTCATCAGCCCCAAGGCCTCTGTGCCTCTGTTTTCTATTGCGAGGGATATCACCCTGTCAAGGCTCGCGTCGTAGTTTTTTCTTGATTCGACAAGCTTTGCGTAGGCGTCTTTAGTATCCTGCGATCTCATCGTCTTTTCAAATTTTGCGAGATTTGTATTTATCGAGCTGCGGAGCTTCTGTATCTCCTCGACGTACTTGTTGCGCTCCTGCGGTGTATCTGCGATGATTACGTCACGGGCATAAGCCCTTATGGCCTGAAAATCCTTGCCGGCCTCGGTTACAAGCGCAATTGCGACCGTCTGGTTATTGTACATAGTCTGCGCGTTCGCCGCAAGAGTCTGAAGGTTATAGATTCCCAGGGCGCCGACCACGCCGGACAATAGGGAAATGATTATTGCGGCCGCGACAAGCTTAGATCCTATTTTCATGTTTTTAAACATATTCCGAACCTCCTACATATCTTTTGTGACAGCGCTTATCAGGCCAGCTCTTCGAGCTCCTCCTCGGAAAGGAGCCTTGCGCAGTCGAGAAGGAGGATAACCTTTGAGTCCACCATGCCTATGCCTTTTATATACCTGTTCTGGATTCCGGTTCTGTAATCCGGGGGAGGCACGATATTCTCGTCGGATATCGACAGGACCTCCTCCACGTTGTCCACAATCAGGCCGACCGATATCTCCCTTATGTCAACGACTATTATGCATGTCCTGTCGTTGTAGTCGCAGGTCGGCTTTCTGAACTTTATACGCATATCTATGACCGGTATCACTTTTCCGCGGAGATTGATTATGCCCTTGACAAAGTCCGGGACCTCCGGCACCGGGGTTATCGGCTGTATTCCTACGATTTCGGTCACATACTTTATTTCAAGCGCAAAGATCTCTTCGCCGAACGAGAACGAAAGGAAGCGTCCCTTCAGCGTGTCTTCCTGAAGAAGCTCTGTATCTACCGTTGCTGTGTTGCTCATTTTCATTTCTCCCTTATTATTGCTATTTGTTCGCTATTTCGGCTATATCCAGTATCAGGCTGATGCTGCCGTCTCCCAGTATTGTGCAGCCTCCTATGCCTGTTTCCTTTGAGTTGAATTTGTTAAGGTATTCCGGAAGGGATTTCACGACAACCGGCTGCTGCCCCATAAGCTTGTCGGCAAACAGGCATACCGTCCTGCCGTTGTATTCCGTCATAATTATTACGCCCTTGCTGTAATCGGTGACCGCGCCCTCGATGTTGAAAAGCTCCTGAAGCTTTGTTATCGCGTAGCAGCTGCCCCTCACGATTATCATGTCTCTGCCCTGGGTGTCCGAGAATATGCTTCCCTGAGACGGCTTGATGCACTGACTGATGGACTGCGTCGGAATTATGTAAACGTTATCGCCCACCTTGACCATCATTCCGTCTATAATCGCGAGCGTAAGAGGCAGCCTTATCGTCATTGTGGTGCCCTTGCCCTGCTCGCTGTCCACGAAAATGGTTCCGCCGACCTTTTCGACGTTCTGCTTTACCACGTCCATTCCGACGCCTCTGCCGGAAAACTCCGTAACCTTTTCCTTGGTCGAGAAGCCGGGCAGCAGTATAAGGTTGAATATCTCCTGATCCGTCAGGTTGTCGCCTTTCAGCAGCCCCTTATCCCTTGCCTTATCGAGTATTTTCTGCTTGTCAAGGCCCTTCCCGTCATCCGAAACGGTTATTATCACTTCTCCGCCGGTATTCTTTGCTTCGAGCTTGATCCTGCCGACCGGGTTTTTGCCGTTTCTGATCCTTTCTTCCCTCGGCTCTATGCCGTGGTCCATGCTGTTTCTGATAAGATGCATGAGCGGGTCGGAAAGGTTGTCGAGCACGTTTTTGTCTACCTCGGTGTCCTCGCCTATGATTTCAAGGTTGACTTCCTTATCGAGCTTTTTACCCATGTCGCGCACTATTCTGTGCATCTTGCTGAAGATCATTTCAACCGGGATCATCCTGACCGAAAGCACAAGGTCCTGAAGCTCGTCCGTGAGCTTCCTGAGCTGCATCGCGGATTTTGAAAAGTTCTCGAGAGACATGCCTTCAAGGTCGGGGTTGTTTATCACCATCGATTCGGAGATCACTATCTCCCCTACTATGTTTATCAGCTTGTCCAGCTTGTTTATGTTAACGCTTATTATGTTCTGCTTTACATTGGGCCTTGCCTTGTCTCCTGACGGCTCCCGGTACTCCGCGGCCGGGCGGGCTTCCACCATTTCAACGCCCTCCGCGCTCGCGGCCTGAGCCTGCGCTTTCTCTTCCGGAAGCTCCTCCTCAGCCTCTTCCTTCTTTTCAATGCAGCCGAGAGTCTGCACCACGGCGGTTTTGACATCGGTTATGTCTTCTATGATGTCCTTTATTTCCTCGGGAGAAAGGCTGCTCTCGAAGCTGATTTCGAGACCGTTCTGCATTATGTAGCCTATGGTGTTGTCGCTGTTGTTTAGCTCCGGAAAGTGGGTTATATTCTGGCAGTACTCTCCCAGCCTGTTTATCACCATGAAAGCGCGGGCGCTGAGCAGGCTGCAGAAATCGTCGAAGAACACGGTGGCTTTATACTGAGCGCTCTTAGCGCAGCCCCCTGCTGCCGCCGTTTCCGGCTCCGCGGCTTTTTCGGCCGGCTTCTCCTTTTTGGCCGGCTTCGCTTTGGCGGCCGGCTTCGCCGAATTGTTGCTTTTTATCTGCTCGACGTATGCTCTGATAGTCTGGGCAAGCGCCTCGTCGAGCTTTTGAACTTCCTTGCCGTTTGCCAGCAGCTCAATCTGATATCTTATATAATCCAGAACCTTGAACACCTTGTCGCAGGTATCCGATACGTCGATCACCGGCTTCTTTTCCCTGATGAAGGAGAAGAGATCCTCAAGGGTGTGCGCGATATTCGAGATATCGCTTAAAGACATCATCGCCGCTGAGCCCTTTATTGTGTGCATGATCCTGAAAATTTCGTTTATATTATCCTCTGAAATGTTCTGGTTCTCTTCACTTTCAAGAAGAATGCTTTCTAGCTGTTCAGTCAGCTGATTGGCTTCAAAAATGAACATTTCTATGTAAGAATCCATTTGCTTGTTATCCGGCATAGTATCCCCCTGCTCTAGACCTGTTTTCTCGCAAGTTTGTCTGCTTGTTCCCAAGTATCCCGGAGTTCGGTTATTAAAGGCAGAAGCTTTTCGAGTTTTTCCGTGTCTTTTTTAATATTTGCTGAAATGAGTTCGCGTTTTATGAAAAGGTATAGCGTCTGAAGCTCTTTTGATATCGGATATTTAAAATCAAGACTAAGGAGCAGCTCGTCCATTATTTTCTGAGCCTGGATAATCTTGTTGTGCGCGTCGACTGTTTTCCCTGCCTTGATATTCAAAATTGCGATTTTGATGTTTTTCAGCTCTGCGTTGAAGAGCATTACGAGAAGCTCCCCGGGCGTCGCCGTTATTCCTGACTGCTCGGTATAGAGCTTATATGCGTTTGAATTATTCATCGTTCAACTTCATTCCCATACAAAACTGTTTTTTTCCGCTCTTATCAGTTGGAGCTGCTCAGCCAGCTGATCTGCTGATTCATTTTGGAAATGTACTCTTCCATTGCCGTGAATTGATTGTAATATCTTGTCTTCTCCGAATCGTAGGACTCAAGGAGCCTGTCCAGCTTTTCCTCATAGCTTTTTATGGATTTGGAGATTGTATTTTCGCTTTCAGTGGTGCTGCCGGAGTACCCGGCTATTTTAAGCAGGACTCCGCCGCCGTAGGTCGTTCTCGTGGCGTCGTTTATGATGTCTGATATCCTGTTCATTATTCCTTCCTCTTTGTATCTCTCGGCCTTGACTTCCGAAGAATTTGTCGGAAGGTATATCTTGTCCGATTTTTGCGTGAAGAGGCTGACGACCTTGTCCGGATTGTTCGTAAGGGCCGTTTTAAGCTTCTCTTCGTTGACCACGAGCTTGCCGCCGGATTGGTAGTTCTCGGTCGATATTCCGATGGAAGCCATTGTAATGTCGAGATTCTGCGAGTTGTCGCTAAGCTCAGCCACCGCCGTATACATGGTCTTTCTTAGGGAAGTTATGATGCTCGAAAGAGCCGTATCGTTTTTGAGAAGGCCGCTTTTCGCCTTTTCCTCCCATTTGGTTATCTGGGTTTCCGACATCTCGGACTTCTGTGCGTCCGTCAGCGGCTCGTAGTCCTTGTAGCGCGTTTCGTTAACCTTGGAATTCAGAGTGTCCAGCAGCGCGTTGTAGTCCTCTACGAAAGCCTTGATGTTTGCGACGGCCTTGTCCACGTCGGCTGTGACTGCCGCGCTTATGGTTTCCGATGTGTTTGCTTTCAGGTTGTATGTGACTCCGTCTATTGTGAAGGAATTGTCCGAACGCGTCACCTTGGTGCCGTTGATGTAGACGCTGGCGTCGGTCCCCTGGGTGTAGTTCGACTCTCCGAGAGTCCCTATGATAGAATCTAAGAAATTTCCGTTTTCGTCCGCTATTGTTATTCCGCTGGCCGAGCCGGTGGATGTCGAGGCAAGCGTGAATTTGTCCGTAATGCTTGAATAGCTGATTTTGACTCCCGCGGAGCTGTTGTTGATCGTGTTGATGATAGTGCCGACCGTAGTATCGGATCCGAACTCAAAGCGCTTTCCGTTAATCGTGAAAGCGAAGCTCTCTCCGACCAGGGGCTTTGCGAAGGTATTTTCGCTCAGGGATTTGTTGAGGTCTATGCGGCTTGTGCTGTCGTTAAGCAGGCTCATTCCGCCAACGCTGAAAGCCCCCTCGGACTCCGAGTTGGCGAGAGTCACATTGGTCCCGTCGGAATTTATAGTAATTTTTCCGTCCGATGCCGTAACCTTCAGCCTGTCCGCGCCGAATGCGGCGTCGGCAAGCTCCTTGATGTCAGCCGAGAGCTCTTCGGCACTGTTGTAGGATTTTGAAAACGCAATTGTTTTTGTAACGCCGTCAACCGTAAGTTCGAAGGACTTGCCCGTGAGGTCGATCGGCGCGGAGGCCGCTTCGAAGCCTATCTCAATCTGCCTTGAGGCCGTTTCCAATGTTTTGGCATACGATTTTGTCGCCACCTGGATGTTGGAAAGCTCTATATCGGAAACTGAGGCCGAAGCGCTTGCGCTGATGCTCACATAAGCGGCCTGCGCCGAATTTGAGAAGCTGACTGTTCTGGAGGAGTAATAATCAGCGGAAAGGCAGCCCGAGGACGAATTGAAATACTTGTCCTGAAAGCTTTTTATTTTTGAGATTATGTTTCTGTAGTCTTCCTGCTTCCATAACATAAGCTGCTTCTGCTGATTTGCCTTATCAATCTTCGCCTGTGTTCCCGACATCATCTTTTCCACTACGCTGTCGGTATCCATTCCGGACGCGAGACCGGTTACCCTTGAGTACTTGCTCGAGTTGAGAGAATAAATCGACGACATGATAAGAGTCCTCCTTAAACTTTAATGTTTTGCCGGCTTTGCCGGCTTTTAAATATTATGCCGACATAAGATTATGCCGGCATTATATTTAATGAAACCTCAGGTGTGTTATCTGAGAAGCTGTAGAACGCTCTCCGGCTGGCTGTTAGCCTGAGCAAGCATAGACTGGGCGGCCTGGAGCAGAATGTTGTTCTTCGTGAAGTTCATCATTTCCTGAGCCATGTCTACGTCGCGGATACGGGACTCGGCGGCCGAAAGGTTTTCGGAAGTCGTTTCAAGGTTGTTGACGGTGTGCTCAAGCTGGTTCTGCCATGCGCCGTACTGAGCTCTGTCGGTGTTTACCTGGTTAATAGCGTCGTCGAGACCTGCAATATCGGTCGCGTCGGTCAGTCCGCCCGCAAAGGTTATCGCGCTGATTGTGACCGTTGCTGCGCCTGAGATATCCGCAATAGCCACACCGCCGAAGCTGCTGTCAAGCATCTTGATTCCGTTGAAGGAGGTGTCCGTGAGAACCTTGTCAATGGCGGCGCCGAGGGCGTTGAGTTCGAGGTTGATGTTGGATACGTCGGTGCTCGCGTCATAGGTTCCGTTCGAAGCCTGAACCTTCAGCTCCTTCATACGGGTGAGCATGGCGGAAACTTCGTTCAGCGCACCTTCACCGGTCTGAATGAGGGATATGCCGTCCTGGGCGTTCCTTGTTGCCTGGTCGAGGCTGCGGATCTGGCCTCTCATTTTTTCAGAAATTGAAAGTCCTGCTGCGTCGTCAGCTGCGCGGTTGATTCTGAGACCCGAGGAAAGCTTTTCCATGGAGCGGCTGGTGGCATTGTTGTTGATCTCCATCTGGCGAACCGTGTTCATTGCCGAAAGATTGTGGTTAATACGCATTGTATTTTCCTCCCTGAATTTTTTGTTGGATTCCATTCCATTTTAATATTATTGTTTTTTTATATATAAAAGCCGTCCGTACGCTACGGCATTTATACCCTGCTGAATTTTTGCTTTCAACCTATATTTCGGCACTAGCTTTGATAAATTTAGTATAAAGCTATAATTTTTATATAAAAAGGTGAGGAAATTATCCTCACCTTTGTATATACAATTGACAGCCCGAGGCTTACCTCGCGCAAGCCTTCATCCGCTCGGAAGCCGTCAGGTATTCGTTGAGGCTCCTGATTTTTTCTCTGGAAGCGGTTTCGGAGGCCTTTACGTTTTCCTCCTTGATTTCCTTGATTTCCTTCCGTATTATATGGACATTTTCGGGCGCCTTGATCCCTATCCGTATTTTGTCGCCCTGAATGTCAAAAACGGTTATTTCTATGTCCTCGCCGATAAAAAACGACTCGCCGGCCTTCCTTGTAAGTATCAGCATGCCTTGTCCACCGCCTTGTTGAACAGCCTGTGCCTTATTGTGTATTTCGTATTGTCGGTCACATACTGCTTTGCCATGCCGTTGCTTATATTGAATATTACGGGCGAGCGGAGATTTACCGTAATATTTGTAGGATCCTCCGGTATCGTGGCTATCGCAAGGCACCTCATGTCCTCGGGGCTGCGGGCCCCCAGCTCACGAAGCGTTTCATCATCGTACCTCACGGTATAATCGGGCACAAAGCATAGCGGATCGCATACCACGAAGCAGGGATGGTCCTTACCCAAAGCCCTCAGATAATAAAACGGGAGCTCGTCGTCAAGATAATAAAGAATGTACTGCTTGATTTCCTCGAATCCCAAAATTCCGCTTTCAAAAGTAAGTATTTCCATGGCCGTGCTGAAATAGCTCTGATTCATCGTACCGCGCCTCCTGTCCGGTATCGGACTGATATTTAATGTTGTTCTTCTTCCTGCGGGGGATTCAGGGCTTTTGCAGCCCCGGAATGCTTATTTCTGCTTAAGTTTTTCAGCGGAGATAGTCAAATATCGTTGACTGGATTATTTTCGAGCCCATTTGCAGAGCCGACTGGTAGGCAAGCCTCGCCGAGTAATACTCGGTTATGGCCTCCGCTTCGTCGACACCCTCGATCTTTGCCTGCTTTGTTTTCAGGTTCAGCTTGTCGCTTGACATCCTGTCATTCAAAAACTCCACGAATTTGCCTCTTTCGCCGACCTCGGCAATCTGGACCAGTATATTGTCGGACATTTCTGTCAGCTTTTTCATATACTGCTCGCCGTTTGAAGTATCGCCGCTTTCCAGCGCGTTCACAATCTGGGTGAAAAAGTTATAAATATTGTTCGACAGCCCGTCCGAATCGATTCCGAATCCCAGAACTAAGCTTCCCGGCGTCCCGATTTTAACGCCCTTGCCGCTCTGCAGATTCCCGTAGGCGTCGAATACGATGCCCATTCCCATATCCCCGTATAGCTGCTCCGTGCTTACGGTGTCGTTGTCCATGTCCTCGCCGTTGTAGAAAATCTTGCCGCTTTCGATTGTAAACGGGACTTCGGTTGTATTCGGGCCGCCGAATATGTATTTCCCCGCGAAGTTTGTATTGACGAGCTTGAGCACCTGCTCCTGAAGGCTTTTGAAAATGTTCGCAACAGTGTTCCTGTCACTCTGGGAAAGCGTACCGGTAAGCCCCTGCGTAAGACTTTCGCTCGCCTGGGTGAGCACGTCCTTGAGTCCCGAAAGCGTGGTTTCGGTTTCCTCAAGCGAGCTCTGGAGCTCGCTGATGTTGCTCTGGTACTGCTCCACTCTTGAAAGGCTTCTGCGTATCTTAAAGGATTTCAGCGCGCTTGAGGTATCCTCCGAGCCCTTCGAGTACTTCTGGCCGGTGGAGACCCGCTCAGTAACGTCGCTCATATTCAGCGACGCGGCGTTCAGGCTCCTTGAAAACCTGCTGATCATAAGATTGTTAGTTACACGCATGCTTCAAATCTCCTTACCTTCCGACAAGCCCCATATTGTTAATAAGCTTATCAAGCATCTCGTCCATAGCGGTCATTAAACGAGCCGCGGCATTGTATGCGTTCTGGTACTTGATCATGTTTATTCCCTCTTCGTCGATGGAAACGCCCATGATAGATTCGCGCTGGTTGCTGATGGTTGCCAGAACGGCTTCCGAAGAGTTCCTCATATCCGTCTTGAACTCGACTTCTATCGACATGTCGCCCATAATCGAGGTCATGTACTCCTCAAACGTGCCCTTGAAATACGGGGTAATGTCCTTCTTTTCCTCCATGCTGGCGAGCATCCTGAGAAGGTTGTCGTTGCTGCCCTCTCCCGTCGATGAGGTGGAGCGGGTGATAAACATGGCATCCTTGAGCCATTCGCTCGAAAGGCTTATGTTGCCCGCGTTAATTTCGCCGGAGGAATCGTTGTACACAAAAAGGCTATTGGCCCCCGTCTCGTCGTTAAGCTCATTAAAGGTTTCCGCAAATATCTTTGCGAGCTCGTCGATCGACTTCTGGAAATAGGGGATTCCGCGGCTGGAGTCCTCTCCGGCGTCGGCAAAAATTCCTTTTCCGTTGAGGCAGGAAAGGTACCCCGCAAGGTTTCCGCCAGTAATTTCCGCCGCAGAACCGTCGCTCAGCAGGACGCTTATCGGATATCCCGATGAGTCCAGAGAAAGCGTTTCCCTGGCGTTTCCGTTCTGAGAGTCGAGGAGATAGGCTCCTCCAAGCTTCACGGACACCTGACCGTCGGAGGAATATTCGTAGCTCGCGCCGATGAGCCCCGAAAGCTTGTCGAGCTGGAGGTTTCTCATATCCAGAAGCTCGTTAGGCTGCACTCCCTGCACATATCCCTGCTTGATCTGGATATTTAGCTCCGCTATCTTGTTTATTATTTGATTTACAGAGACGACTTCCGTCCCCGCATTGTAGACCTGCTCGTTAGTTATATCCTGCAGCCGGAGCGAGTACTGATTGAACACCTCGACCAGCTTCTGCGCGGATGATCTGAAATTTGATGCGTATTCGATAGATTCGGCGTTAAGCGAGAAGCTTTGCAGCTGCTTGTATATGTCCGTAAGCCTGGCGTTCAGCCCGTCCGTCGAAACTTCGTCAAGAACATTTTCAACGTCGCTCATGATGGAAAGGCCCGTGCTCCACATCCCGTACTGGGCGTTTTCCTTTCTGTACCTGGAATCGAGGAACTGGTCCCTCGCCTGTTTGATTCCTGTTACGTCGACGCCCTGTCCAACGCCAACGTCGCCCAGGGTCCTCGCATACCTTGACGTACCCGTGATATTGAGCGAGGAAAGGCTCACCGTCTGCCTTGTATAGCCTTCGGTATTTACGTTCGAAACGTTCTGGCTTGTGACGTCAAGCGCTATCTGACTTGCCAGCAAGGCTTTTCTTACCGATTCAAAACCATAAAAAGTGGCTCTCATCCTGCTTCCAACCCTTCCTAAAAATCAAGCCCGCCTGACGAACTCTCCCTCGCTTGCGCCGATCAGGCTGTCTAAAACCGACAGTCTCTGCTTCAGCAGCCTCTGATTGAGCATGGTCGCTCTTTTCAGGTTTCCCAGAGTTTCAGCCAGCATTTCAAAAACACTCTGAAGCTGAGCCCTATACTCTTCAGGCGAGTGCTTCTCTATCACTTCCCTGAAGTCGAGCTCCGCAAGCGAATCCTGCTCCAGAAGCTTCAGCCTTTTTTTCTCGAGGCTTTCGATTTTCAGCAGGAAGTACTGCTCCTCTTTTACAATGGAGTCCACCCGCTTTATGTCGCCAGCCACCAGAGCGTCGGTCATGCTCTTCTGGACCTGCAGATAACCTTCGCACAGTTCATGCTGTGCTTTAAGAACCTTGAGCAGCGGCTGTGTGTTCTTCAAAATAATCACCACTTAAAATATCGATTTTACAATTTCCTCGGTGCTGACGTAATACTGGTTCTGGCTTATCTTCTGCTTGAGCGCTTCCAGCCTTTCGGGGCTTATCCCCTGCTTTTCCGACCTCAGTATGCTGTCCTTTATGCTGAGGTTTTCGTCTTCCGCTGTCATTCTGATTCCTATTTCAACTCTGTCCGTGTTATAGGAGGCTTTTTCTTCGGCAACGGTCTTCTTGACCGCCTTGTCGGAAGGAATGCTGTTGTAGTTTGGAATATTGTTGATATTATCAATCTTCATATAAACCACGCTTTCCTTTAATCATAGTTATGACGAATCGCATCATCTGATATATCGGATTATAATGTAAAAAATTTATTTTTTCACTCTATTATCTTAAATTATTAATAATATTCTCAATTTCGTCCGCCGTTTTCACCATCTGGGCGTTGACCTGAAACGACCTTTGGATTGTAATGAGGTCGGACATCTCTCCCGTAAGCTCGACGTTTGAAAGCTCAAGGCAGCCGCTTCTGATTTTGCCTTCCATGCTGGCGGCACTGCCCGAGGTTTCGGTGGCTTTGAAAAGGTTGCCGCCGGAGCTGGCCAGGCCGTGAGGATTAGGAAAGCCGTAAACGCCGATTTTTTCCCTCAGATCCGATTCGCCCAGCGCTATTTTTGCGCCGTTTTTATCAAGAACATAATCTCCGTTTGCCGTAACGAGATAATTGCCATTGTCTTCAACAGATACTTTGAAGCTTCCGTCCCTCGTGTAATTAACACTTCCGTCTTTTGTCAAAACTGCGAAAAAGCCGTCGGACTCCAGGGCAAAATCCAGCTTGTTTTCGGTAATCTGCAGAGTGCCGCGCGAAAAATTGCTCGCTCCTGCTGTAGCCCTTACGCCGTTTCCGACCCTGAGTGCGTTTGCGCCGGCGTCCATGCCGCTGTAAAGGAGCTCCGAAAAGCCGGCGTTCTGCTTCTTGTATCCGGCCGTATTTACGTTTGCGAGGTTGTTTGCCACATTGTCCATCGCCGCCTGCGAGGATGTGAGCCCCGAACCGGCCGAATAAAAGGCCCGTATCATAATAAGACTCCCCCTTTTATCCTATTTTTCCTATTTCGACTGTTTTTGCGAGGGTCGAGTCGATCATTTTCGCAACCTGGCTGCAGGCCTGGAAGGCTCTCTGGCTGCTCATGATCGCCATCATCTCCTCCATTACGTCTACATTCGACATTTCAAGCGAGCCCTGGGCTATCTGCCCGGAAAAGGCCTTGCCTCCCGCTCCCGAAACGTCGGTGAAGAGTCCGGATTCCTGTCTTGTCATTCCCGTCGGGTCGGCCGGGTTATATATCGAGAGCCTGCCGATCTCCGTTCCGTTAACGAAAACATCGCCCTCCGAGGTAACCGAGAACTGCCTGCCGCCCGTATTAAGAGGCCCGTTTTCGCCCATCAGCCTGTTGCCGTTAGCGTCCGTGATATAGCCCTGCGGGTCAAGCAGGAATTCTCCGTTCCTCGTGTACCCGACAGTGCCGTCGGCCTGCGTCAGGGTGAAGAATCCCTCTCCCTGTATGGCAAGATTGAATGGGTTCCCGGTTTCTATCACACCGCCCTGCTCAAGGTTCGAGGAAACGCTGTCTATCCTCGTTCCCGGGCTCAGGCTGCCGATTTCGGACGGCAGCGAGAGGCCTTCGTATTTCATGATAAGCTTGTCGCTGAAAGACGCCGTCGTAACCTCGCTTTTTTTATAGCCAGACGTGCGGGCGTTCGACAAATTGCTGCCCGAGACGTCGAGCTTCCTGCTTTGGCTTATCATGCCGGAGCCCGCGGTGTAAAATCCTCTTATCATAATCGACCCATCCCTTCTTTGGACGTCCTGTCACATATTAATATAGTCTTTAAGCCTTGATTTCAGCTTTACAAGCGCAAGAGAATGTATCTGGCAGACCCTGGAGGGGCTTATTTCCATTACCTCGGCGATTTCCTTCACCTTCAGGCCTTCGTAATAGAAAAGCGTGGTCACCAGGCGTTCCTTTTCCGAAAGCGAATCTATTGCCTCCGCGAGCACCTTCCTGAGCTCCTTTTTCAGCAGAAGCATCTGCGGAAGCGGGTTTATTCTGTCCTCTATGTCGAAGTTCTTGTTCATGCCTTCGTTGAGGGTTTCCTCAAGGGACATGATGTTGTATGTATAGGCTTCGCTGAGGATCAGGCCGACGCTGGACTCCTTCATATCCAGCTCTTCCGCTATTTCC
Source organism: Bacillota bacterium (assembly GCA_029268085.1). GTDB lineage: Bacteria > Bacillota > Clostridia > Oscillospirales > Oscillospiraceae > UBA2658. The sequence goes on from JAJUHD010000009.1 coordinate 25,307, forward strand.
GCGCAGGTGGGTTCGCGTCCCAAACTGTTTCTCAGTTTGCTGCAGGCTTCCTCCACCACTTTGATTTTCTCCCTGGCGGTCCTCGGTATCCAATCCTGACCGCGAAGATAATCGATCACCGATCCTCTTATCCTTATGGAGGCGTAAGTGTCGAATTTTACGTCGCGGCTCGGATCAAAGCTTTCCACCGCCTTGATGAGAGCTATCATTCCGTTGCTTATTATGTCTTCCAGCTGGGCCTTTCCCATGAACATGTGATACATCTTGCGCGCGGTTATCTCGACGAGGTCCGTGTGCATCATTACAAGCTCGTTTCTCAGAGTGACGTCGCCCGTAGCCTTGTAGTTTGCCCATAAAGCCGCATATCGC
>JAJUHD010000010.1 GCA_029268085.1 Bacillota bacterium
AATTTCAGCTACCGCGATATTATTGATACGACCGACATGATTAAGGATATCCCCGTAAAAATGGGCAGGGACGCGGATCATGTGACAGTCCGCCCAGAAACCGCCGTCAAGGCGCTTATGGCGAACGACGAGGATTTCTCAGACTTTGAGCAGCAGATTACCATCTACTCCGAACAGAGCGGCAAGGAGCTTACTGCGCCGGTCGAGGCTGGTACTGTCCTTGGAGAGATAAGCATATCGAGAGATGGAATAGTTTACGGTACATCCAAGCTTGTGGCCTGCACATCCGTTGAGGTAAGCTATTCTCAGCTCATTAAGTCAAAAATATGGAACACGCTTAAAAATCCTTTGGTCATTATTTTTGTTGTTGTCGTCTTCGGGCTTCTGGGAGCATATGTTTTCCTTGTTATACGTTACCGCAGATCCAAGAAGAAATACCTGCAGGACCTCGAGATGAGGCGCAGGGCACGGGAAAAGACACTTGCGGACAGGCAGGCCGCGAGAAGCGCGCAAGCCAATCCAAAGCCGGCTCAGAGCCAATTTTTCGACTATGATAAAGGCGGGAGGAAAAGTTTCGAGCGTCAGAGCAGGAACGCTTCCAGCTTTGAGGAGACGAAAGCCGAGCGGGATTATTTTGAAGAATTCTTTGGGAGGAACAAAAAATAGCCGCTTTGCGGCATTGACAAAGGCGCCGCCGAGTTACGCTCCGGCGGCCTTTTGAAAAGGAGATGTCTTAATGAAAAATACGTTTGCTTTTATCGGAGCGGGGAATATGGGAGGTGCAATAATCGAGGCAGTCTGCCGTGAAGCCAAGCCGGAGGATGTATTCGTCTATGACAGAGATGAAAAAAAGATGGCGGAGCTTTCCGCAAAGACCGGCTGCAGCGTTGCTAAGAGTGCCGGCGAGGCCGCGAAAAATGCCTATTTTATTTTCCTCTGTGTCAAACCAAACGTCTTGACAGACGCTTTGAGAGAAATTTGCCCCGCACTGAAGGGCAACAAAAAAGTCATAGTTTCCATCGCGGCGGGAATAACGAAAAGTTTAATAAGGGGAGTCATGGAAGCGGAGGGCATTGACCTGCCCGTTGTACGGCTGATGCCTAACACGCCCGTTGCGGTCGGGAAGGGAATGATCCTCGTTTCCCCCGATAAGGACCTTTCTGGAGAGGACCTTTCGCTGCTGCTTAAGGCGCTTTCGCCCGGCGGCATGACATCGATTATCGACGAGGGATATATCGATGCCGCGACCCCGGTTTTCAGCTGCTCGCCCGCCTATGTCTATATGTTCATCGAAGCGCTGGCGGATGGCGGCGTTATGGCAGGAGTTCCCCGTGACAAGGCTCAGAGCTATGCGGCGCAGGCTGTTCTCGGAGCTGCCGCGATGGTGCTTGAGACCGGAAAGCACCCGGGAGAACTTAAGGACGCTGTATGCTCGCCCGGAGGCTCGACAATCGTCGGCGTTGAGGAGCTTGAAAAAAAGGGCTTCCGCGGGGCGGTGGCATCGGCGGTCTATGAGGCATACAAGAAGACGGCGAATCTCGGAAAATAAAACAATACCGCCGCGGGCAGGCTCCCGCGGCGGCTTTTTTGTCGTTTAGATTTTCTGCATATCGGGCAGAGAATCGTCGTTCTTAATCCAGTCAGCGACGCTAATGACTTCGATTCCGTTGTCCACGGTGCGGCTCACAATCTTTTCTATACCGGCGTTAAGTATGAATCTGCGGCAGAGCGTGCAGGGAGCCGCTGTTATAAGCTCGTTCGTTTTAGCGTCCCGCCCGACGAGATATATTGTTGACCCGAGCATATCCCTTCTTGAACTGGAGATAATGGCGTTTTGCTCGGCGTGAACGCTTCGGCAAAGCTCGTAACGCTCCCCGGCGGGGATATTGAGGTGCTCGCGGGTGCAATAGCCCAAATCGCAGCAGTTTTCGCGTCCCCTCGGCGCGCCGTTGTAGCCGGTCGAAATGATCTCGTCCGCCTTGACGATGATCGCGCCGTATTTTCTTCTGAGGCAGGTGGATCGGTTCAGTACGGCATCCGCTATGCCGAGATAGTAATCGTCCTTGCTGGTTCTCTTATCCATGTTGCTCCTCCTAATCGCTTTCTCTGCAGGTCAGTATACCACAACCGTAGTGCCTAGAGGAATATTATTGTAAATATATAAAATGTCCTGGTCGTACATCCTCACACAGCCGTGGCTGACTGGGAAGCCTATCGAAGCGTCGGAAACCGTCGTTGTGCCCGGGCGATACAGGCGGGAGTGGAAGGCATAGCCTGTATTGTCCTTAAAGCCGACGACGGGCTTTACAGTATAAGTCGAGGTCGTCCAGCCCTCCCACGTCTTATAGGTTGTCTTCCATACGCCGACGGGCGTTCCGCGGCCGGGGGCGCCTGTCCCGACGATGCAGCTGTAGACGAGATCCCAGTTCCCTTTGCTGCCCTTGAATATATTTACCCTTTGCATGGAAAGATTTACCCAGATGAGATAGTCCGTGTTGCTGGAATATTCCTTCGCGTTGATCCAGATCTCTTTTTCAAATTCCTCGTAGTCATGCTCCTGCGCCCATTTGAGGGTGTAGTTGCCGGTATAGCCCGTCGTCACGAGCTTAAGGACGCGGTCAATCTCCGCCTGATTGCTGTTGTCCGTCACGCGGTCCGCGGCGAGGCTTACCGTGCAGCCGGAGGCGTTTATATTGAGATTTGTGACCTTACCGGTTCCGCCAAGGGTGTTTTTGCGTCCGGAAAGGGTAATTGTACCGGCCGTACCGTTAACGGTAACAATGTTGTAAGAACCTTTGATTTCGGCCTGTGTCAGTTCGTTTTTCTGAGGGAGGATAAAAGCGTTGTTCAGGCCGGGAATATTGAGCGATCCGACTTCGCCGGGGTCGAGCTTGTTGACCGTATTGTAGCTGCCCGAAATGCCGGCAGAGGCCAGCTCAGAGCAGGATGCAGAGAGCCAGTTTGAATTGCCGGTTACTTCCAAAGCGCTTATTTTTCCGTCGCTTTTCAGCGCAATCTCGTTCAGCGAGCCGCCGACGGCGAGCGAAAAACCGGCGTTGCCGACAGCCTCGATATCGTTTTCGTTTCCGGAAACAGAAAACTCGGAGATGCCTGCCAATGAGCTTATTTTAACTTCGGCTTTTGTACCGGAAACGGTGAGCGCGGCTATGCTTTTATATGATAAGTCAAGGGTGTTGGAAGTCCCGCCCGCGGTTATTTTGCCGTTTTCGCAAGCAGAACTGCCGGAAGAAATGATGTTGCCGTTTCCCGAAACCTCGACCTCGCCGCAGGAGACGGCGTTTGCCGCTCCATCCGCTGGCTTGACGGTGTTATTTGTTCCTGTTATCTTAAGCCTTGAAAGAGACGCACCGGACAAAAGTGTGACCGTGTTGCCGCTTCCCGTAATAACGAGATAATCGTGCGAGCCGGAAATACTGACGGACATGCCGCTGCCTGTAATTTCAACCGTATCGACGCCGGATCCGACACTCATACTGGTGCAGGATTCAAGACGCAATCGCCCGATCTCGGAACTGATGCCGCCGCCGAGAGATGCGCTTCCTTTTCCGACGGCAACAACCAGACAGGATATGTCCGAGCCGCCGCCGAGCCAGAAATTTGTCAGCGTATGGCTGCGGAGCGTTACGGTGTCGGCTTTGACACCGGTGAGCGAGACGCTCTCCGCAGAGCAATCGAACCAGATATTACCAGCGTTTATGTAGCTGAGGGAGCCGCTGCCCTTCAGAACGCAGCCGCCAGATATGCCGGACACAAGCGAGCCGGCGGTGGTGTAGCTTTCGGCGACACGGTAAAGGACAGTCAAAAACTCGGCGCGTGTAATGCTGCCCGAGACGTTGAGCGCGCCGTCATAGCCCTGTATCAGGTTTTCGGAAACGAGCGCCGCGATCGCCCCGCGGTTTTTGCCGGAAATTTTTGATGCGTCGGAGAAAGAATCCAGAACAGCGTAGTTCGGTTCAGCAGGAACAAGGCAGAAGGCCTTTGCCATCATCGCGAGAGCGTCCTGACGGGTCATGGAGACGTCAAGGCTGCCGGTTTCGGCGGAAATGAGCCCGAGCTTCAGTGCCTTCCCGGCAGCGTCGGCATACCAGACGTCGGGAGAAATGCCCAGTGATGAAATGTCCGCTTTTTCCATCGCTCCGAGGACACGGCAGAGGACCGTTATCATCTGGGCGGCGGTTATGGGGGTATCCGGAGCAACCGTCGTGTCGTCCAAGCCCGTTATCAGTCCGTCCTCGAAGCCCTTTTTGACTGTTGCCTCCGCCCAATGACCGGAAATGTCGGTGAAATCTTCCCAGCTTGACGCATAAGCGCCGGAGGAGAAGAGAGAAAAGATTAAAATTACAGCGGCGGAAATGATTTTCTTTGTTTTCATAGGCACCCCGGAAATGCGAATTATGTTTTGCAAATATTAATTTATAGTATTATAATAATTGTCTGCAAGTCAACAACAAAACTGTATCATTTATGAACGGTTGAGGATAAGGAGGGTAAACGAATGAAGCGCAACTGGCAGCTTGAGACGGACGACGTTATATTAAAGCTCGGCGGCGGGCGTAAAAGGCTGCTCCTCCAGTGCTGCTGCGGTCCGTGCAGCAGCTATGTTCTCGAATACCTGACGAAGTTTTTTGATGTTACGGTTCTGTACTACAATCCGAACATCCAGCCGGAGGAGGAATACGTAAGGCGTCTGAGCTGGATGAGAAAGGTTGCGGAGCGGTATCCCGAAACCGTAGCTTTTCTTGAATGCGGATATAACGGAGAGAGCTTTGACGAGATATCGCGCGGCTTGGAAAACGAGCCTGAGGGCGGGGCAAGATGCGTAAAATGCTTCGAGCTGCGGCTCCGCGAAACGGCGCGGCTTGCAAAAGAGGGCGGTTTCGATTATTTCTGCACGACGTTGTCCGTAAGTCCTCACAAGGACGAACAAAAGCTGAACGAAATTGGCTTTGCTCTTGAAAAGGAATTCGGCGTAAAATGGCTGCCCTCGGACTTTAAGAAGCGCGGGGGCTACGCGAGGTCCATCGAGCTGTCTAAGGAATATGGGCTTTATCGTCAAAACTATTGCGGCTGCCTTTATAGCATGACAGCGACCCCAAAAACCGGGAACACTGAAAAGTCAGCCTTTGCGTATACTGAAAATTACAACAAAGGGGTAAATTAAATGAAGCTTAATACAAGAAAACTCGTAGCTGCCGCTGTGATCGGCGCGCTTTATGCCGCGCTGACAATGATAAACCCGCTTGCATATGGCCCGATTCAGTTCCGCGTTTCGGAGCTTCTCTGCATACTGCCGTTTTTCTTCCCAGAATCGGCTATCGGGCTGACCGTAGGCTGCGTTATTGCAAATATCATCGGTCCTTATGGAATTCTCGACATAGTATTCGGCTCATTGGCGACGCTCTTGGCGGGAATATGCACCGCTATTATCGGAATACGCGCAAGAAGAAAAGAAAAGACGGGCTGGGGCGCCTGTATAGCCGCCAGTCTTATGCCTGTCATATTCAATGCGCCTATTGTCGGCGCCGTAATCGCTTATGCGTCAACGGAGTTCACATTCTGGAAAGGTTTTGCAATATACGGCGCTCAGGTGGGGCTGGGAGAAGCGGGCGTAATGCTTGTCCTCGGCCTTCCCGCTATGAGATATATCCTCAAAAGCCCCTCGCTTACGGAGCTCCTGAAAAGCTTCGAACAGAACGGTAAATAAGTCCTCCGCGAAGGCTGAAAAGGCAAATTTTTATTGACATGACGTTCGGGAATACTGTATAATAACTTAGTTTTCTGACTATATTTATTTTATTTCTGCCGGCGTACGGCGAAAGCGCCTCCGCGGGCACAGAACAAGTCAACTACTGCGGCCTTTTTGCAGTATCCACGCGGCTTTTTTCGCAGGCAAGGCCGTTGTTGAGTATCATACAACGAAAGGAAGGTGTACGAAAATGGTTCGTACGTATCAGCCCAAAAAGCGTCAGCGCCAGAAAGAGCATGGCTTCCGCAAGAGAATGGCGACAAAAAACGGCCGCAAGGTCCTTGCACGCCGCAGAGCCAAAGGCAGAGCCAAACTTTCTTATTGATCCCATGGCAAGAATGTACTGTGAAGCGGTTTCGAACGGCTTTGCGGCAGCGGGTTTCGCCGCATAAATACAGGTTTTTTAGGGCGGATCCTTCCGCCCTTTAGGTGTTTTACCATTTGTTCCTGCGGACGAAAGGACTGTGAGATTTGAAATTTTCGGTTTCAATGAAAAAAAACCATGAGTTCCGCCGCCTGTATACAAAAGGAAAAAGCGCTTCGACCCCATCTCTTGTCATATATTTCCGAAAGACCAACAGGGATTACAATCAGCTTGGGATTACGGTCAGCACAAAGGTCGGCAAGGCCGTAACTAGAAACCTTGTGCGCAGAAGACTGCGGGAGATATACCGTCTAAACGAAGAACGTCTGATAAAGGGCATCGACATGGTAATTGTGGCGAGACAGAAAAGCCCCTATGTCAGCTATGCTGAGCTGGAAAAGGCCTATTTATACGCCTGTTCGAGGCTGGGAATTTTGGCTGAAGAACCAAAAAGCGGTGATAACGGTTGAAAAAGTTTCTGATCGCACTTGTGAGATTTTATCAAAAGAATATCTCTCCTCTTACGAAACCCTGCTGCAGATTCGTTCCGACCTGTTCGCAGTACACTATTGAAGCACTGGAAAAATACGGAGCCGCCAAAGGCTCGTGGCTTGCCATTAAGCGCATCAGCAAATGTCATCCCTTCCACAGAGGGGAACACGATTTCTACGATCCGGTCCCATGACCGATCGCATCCGATAGGAGAAACCCTATGTCATTTTCAGATATCATTACCTGGCCGTTTGCCTGGCTCATGATGGCCTTCTACAATTGGACCATGAACTACGGCATTGCGGTAATTCTATTTGCCGTTGTGGTCAAGCTTGTCCTTCTGCCTTTCCAGATGAAGTCAAAGCACAGCATGATGCGCTCCGCGCGTCTGACGCCCTACATGAAGGAACTCGAAAAGAAGCATGAGGGCAACAAGCAGAAGTATCAGGAGGAGGTAGCAAAGCTTTATAAAGAGGAAAAGATAAACCCCATGTCAGGGTGCCTCTGGTCACTGATCCCTCTTGTTTTTATCTACATGATATATAATGTTATCCGTCAGCCTTATACGGTTCTCATGCACCTGTCCAGCGCACAGTATGAAGCTATGAAAAACGTTGTAACGGGGCTTGGAGGAACAATTCCAACCGGCGGCTACCCGGAACTGAAGCTTGTTGATTATGTTCACCAGAACTTTGATTCCTTTAAGGGAATATCCGACAAGCTCATTGATTTGGACCTGAGCTTTCTGGGGATGAATCTCGGAGAGATCCCGGACTGGAAGTTCTTTACGAGCGCGGACTGGAGTCAGGTTTCTAACTGGCTTCCTTCTCTGGGCCTTTTCCTAATACCCATAATTTCAGGTTTGCTTGCATATATTTCATATAAGGTTAGCGTTGCCGGCAATCCTCCCGCGATGAGCGAACAGCAGCAGGGCTCGATGAAGTCTATGGCCCTCATGATGCCGTTGATGTCAGTTTTCTTTGGATTTACCATGCCTGCAGCAGTCGGCGTATATTGGATTGCGCAGAGTGTTCTGGCTGCCATTCAGGACGCGATCCTGAATAAGCATTACAACAGGCTGCTAGAAATTGAGGACGCCGAGCGCAGGGAAAGATTCCGCGCGCGCGAAGCCGAGCTTGAAAGGAAGCGCCTTGAGACCGAGAAGCTGAAGGAGGCAGGCCTGACCGAAAGGAACAAAAACACCAGCAAGAAGAAGATCCAGGCTGCTCAGAAAGCCCAGAACGAGGAAAGACTTGCTGCCGAACGAGCTCAGGAAAAGGCCAGGCGCCGCGCAGAGCTGGGGCTGACAGACGAGAAGCCGGCTTCACAGGTCGGCAACCGTAAATACGCAAGAGGCAGAGCCTACGTTGAGGATCGTTTCACGAACCCCGAAGGAGCAGAGGCGGCGACAAAAGCGGCGGCTGAGCTTTCTGCCATCGACGAGGCAGTTGACATTGAATTTGCCGAAAATACAAGTATCGAAATTACGGATACCGCGGCTGAGAACACCGAAAACGGCGGCAAAGCCTGAGGGTTCCGTACACGACATTAATATGGGAGATAAGCAATGCAGAATTTCATCGAAGTGACGGGGAAAACCGAAGAGGAAGCGATTGCCTCCGCTCTCCGTCAGCTTAACCTTCAAAGAGACGAAGTCTCAATCGAAATCGTTGAACGCGCCAGAAGCGGTTTTCTGAGGATAGGCGCCTCTCCCGCTGTAGTCAGAGTCATATACGAAGTTCCCGACAAGCCTTCGGAAGGAGGGAATATCGAGGAAAAAACGAGAAGCTTCCTTGAGGGACTTCTCAGCCGTATGGGCGTTGATGCCAAAATCGATATCAGGACCAAGGACGACGGCGGCGTTATGGTCGAACTCAGCGGAGCTGGCATGGGGGCGATAATCGGACGCAGAGGCGAAACTCTGGACGCTATCCAGCACCTTACGAACTATGCGGTGAACAGGGGAACCGAGGAGCGAACCCACATCAGCATTGACGCGGAGAACTACCGTTCAAAGCGCGAGGAATCCCTTGTCAGGCTTGCGGAAAAAATGGCCGCAAAAGCGCTTAAATACCGAAGGAGCATGGCGCTCGAACCTATGAATTCCTATGAACGCCACGTCATCCACACCGCCCTTCAGAATTACGAGGGCGTCACGACCTGCTCGACCGGGGTTGAGCCGAACCGCAGAGTTGTTATTTCCTGTGAGAAGACAAAGCCGCAGGAATAATAAAATTCATTAAAGAACAGAGGTGAGGGGCGGCTTGACCGCCGTATAGTGGCAGATTATAATTCTATTTTTGAGGCCGTAAGAAGGACTCTTGCAAAGCAGCTTGAAATCAGCCCCGACTCAATTACCGGAGATACTCGGATAGTTGAAGACCTCGGTGCCGATTCTTTGGACGTGGTAGAGCTTATTATGACTCTTGAAGAGGGCTACAATATCATTATTTCAAACGATGACGCAAGTGAGCTTCGGACTGTCGGGCAGATCGTCTCGTTTATTGAGAAGCAGCTTAGCAAGAGGCCCTTTTGACACGAATACTAAAAATAAAACGGACAGCTTTTTAATGCTGTCCGTTTTATTTATGGCTCGGAATTTTCTGTTTTCAGCTCGGGAGGCAGTACTTCTGGAGTCCTGCGTTTGGAACGGAGGTTATGGATCAGAAGCAGACCGAAATCCTTGACGAGCTCTCCGATGAATTTTTTCATTTCAGGGTCGGTCTCCCTTATTGCATTGAAGATCGCGGAGAAATTCTTTTTCCACTCAAGCGTTATCTCGGAAAAGGTTTTCGCATCGCCCGCATCGATCACACCGAACAAAAGATCCGTAAATTTTTCGCGGTCCTCCTGTGAAAGCGAGCTTATCCAGTCTCGTATTGTACGGTTCATATACCGGGCGCCGTCGGAAACTTCCTCCGTTGTTACAAACCCGCCGCCGGCAACCTTCCACGAGAATGGATCGTGCTGCATCACGCCGAAGCGGCTGCTCTCGACGACGGTGTACTTTTTATGGCCTTCCAGAAGCATGCCGATAAGCGAGGACTGGGGGACGGTTTTTTCGATCCGATCCTCGATGCGCTTGTAGCCATCGCAGTCGAGTGCGCCCTCCTTGAACCCCGGTCCGTCGTGGTCATAGACCCGCAGTATCCTGCGCTGTACGGACTGCGGGGCAGCGAATGAAGAGTATACAGCAAGGTTGCCGCCCTTTGAATGCCCTCCGACCATCAGTTTTCCGGGAAGACGCTTTGAAATATCGAGAAGGTAATCCAGAGCCCTTGCCTGGGATGGAACGGGATATATGAATGCGATGCTGAAATCCTCTTTCCATCCGATTAGGGTATCGTCCGTGCCGCGGAAAGCGATATAGACGTCTCCGTCGGGCAAAATATATGTGACGGCGGAAAACTGTTTTTCGCTCGTAGGGTCAAATTCGCTGACATAGGCCGTCATCCTTATGTTCCTGAAACGAGGGCTCGAAGCAAGTGCGAACAGCAGGCTTTTGTTCTTTTTCGGGTAACGTGTCTCGATGAGCATAGATGTGAAGTGCTCCGCCTGAAGACAGTCCTTTATCCTTACGGTTTTGGAGCAAAGTCCGGGGCCGGGCACGATGCCCTCGAAATTTATATAGGCAAACTGGGACAGGATGAGACTATCCACGGAACCGAACGGCTTTTCAGTGAACGGTCGAAGCTCCGTTTCAGCATATTCGATTATACTTTGCATTTATATCAGCTCCACATACTTGCTGATATGATTGTAATATGGTTTTTTAAGCGGTGTCAAGTAAAGACGGATGCTCAATTTTGCATTGACGAATACAGGGAATAAAGGTACAATAAATAAAGATATAAAACCTTTGTAAAAAGAGCTTGAGCCGGAAGCTGATTATAGATGTTTTCGCAGGGAGGCTCTGGTATGAAATTATTGGTCACTGTCACAGAAAAGATGGACGCGTCCAAGGTTGTGAGCGCGTTGTCGATGGCGGGCTACCACTCAACGGTTACTGACAGCAGCGGGGGCTTTCTCAAAAAGGAGAACGCGATTATATTGTCCGCAATCGATGATAAAAAGGTAAATGCCGCGCTTAAGATTATTAAGGATAATACGTCGGAGAAGATTGTTGACGTTCCGACAGACATCCCTCTGGGAAGCTTTAAGCTGCCGCCGCAGGTCAAGGTTGGCAAGGCTGTCGTTATCACGCTCGACGTCGAACAGTTTATTAAGCTATGATGAGCGAAAAGAAGGGATTTATCGTTTCGCACGCCTATATAATCGCTTCGCCCGATTCGGAACAAAGAGAAAAGAAAGCGCTTGAGATCGCATGCTCCTTTCTGTGCGAAAGCAAGGAACGGCGGCCGTGCATGGAGTGTTCTGCGTGCAGGAACGTTCTCAGCGGATACCATCCTGACGTAATCGATATTTCCAGAAAGTCGGACGACAAAGGAAATAAAAAAAGGGAGATACAGGTTGAACAGATAAGGCAGATGGTTTCCGATGCCTATGTCCGTCCTTCGCAGGCGGATAAGAAAGTTTATATAATAAGGGATGCGGGTACAATGAACCCGACCGCCCAGAATGCCGCCCTGAAGATACTTGAGGAACCGCCCGAACACGCTGTTTTTATTCTCTGCACGGACAGTGCGGAGTCTCTGTTAGCGACTGTGCGTTCGCGTTGCACCGTGGTAAGGCTCTCAGGTGAGAAGGCGGGAAATGAGAGTGAGCTTGCGGAAGAATATATATCGCTTGCGGCTAAAAAGGATGAAGTAAAGCTCTGCGTCTTTTTCGGAAAGCATGAAGCCCTCGACAATGAGAGGGCAAGCGCGTTCGTAAGCGATGTGCGGTTTTGCCTGAACGGATTTATAAGCACAAGAAAAAAGTATTACGGTTTTACACGCGAGGATGCCTTCCGCCTTCTGGCTCTCTGCGATAGGGCGGAAGAATACTTGCGTCTGAATGTCGGCTCAAAGCATGTTATGGGGCTGTTTTGCGTGCTGACGGTTTGAAATGAGGAAAAATATTGGTTAAGGTAGTAAGTGTAAAATTTAATCCCCACGGTAAGGCTTATTACTTCGATCCGAACGGGGTCGAAGTCCGGGCGGGCGACACGCTTATCGTGGAAACTTCAAAAGGTCTGGACATCGGGGAGTGCGTGTACGGCGAACACTATGTGACCGACGAGAGCATAATTCCCCCGCTAAGGCCCGTTATCAGAGTCGCCACCGAAGAGGATCTACGAATCGCGGCCCAGAATAAGGAGCGCGAAAAGGAAGCATTTGCGATTTGCAAGGAAAAGATCGAAGCCCACGGGCTTGATATGAAGCTCGTGGACGTGGAATGCGGTTTTGAGGGCAACAAAATACTGTTTTTCTTTACAGCGGACGGAAGGGTCGATTTCCGTGATCTTGTTAAAGATCTCGCGGCAGTCTTCCGCACGCGCATCGAGCTGCGTCAGATCGGCGTACGCGACGAGACCAAGATGCTGGGCGGTCTCGGAATTTGCGGAAGACCCTACTGCTGCAATCAGTTCCTGAACGATTTTCAGCCGGTTTCCACAAAAATGGCCAAGACCCAATCCATGTCCCTGAACCCGACGAAGATATCCGGAAGCTGCGGCAGGTTGATGTGCTGTCTCAGATATGAGCAGGACGCCTATGAGGATCTTGTAAAGAAGATACCTAAGGTGGGAGCTTTCGTGCAAACACCCTACGGATATGGCGTTGTTCTCGCCACGAACGTGCTGCGCCAGAAGGTCAAGGTCTGTCTCGATGAAGGCGGGGAACAGGAATTTAAGATCCTTAATGCGGACGAGGTTGCGGCTGTACCGGGCGGAAGGCCGAAACCCGGAGAACCTCTGCCTCAGGTGCTGGCTGATATAATCAAAGCAGAAGAGGCTTCGGAGCCGGAAGAGGACGACCTATGGGATATGCCGGAAATGTTTGCGGAGCAGTCGGATGAATATTATCTGAAAAAAGCCCCCGACAATGAAAAAGCTCCCGCGCAGGCTCAGAGCGGCAGACCAGAGAACAACGGACAGGAGCAGGATCGTCAGCGACCCCAGAGCGGCGGAGGCAGGAATCGGACGAAGCACAATGTGAAGCCCGTGCCAAAGCAGTCTGGCGCTGCTAATCAAAAGACCGTTCCGAATGGCGGACAGCACGCAAAGCCTCAGCATCATCATGGAGAAAATTCAAATCAGCCGAAAAACAAGCCAAAGAATCAGAACCATAACAGGAAGCACCATTACAACAGACCCAAGCCACAGAGTGAGGGCCAAAGCTAATAAAGAAGATCCCCGCGGAAGCATGTGCCGCGGGGGTCTTCTTTATTATAGATTTTCAGGTTATTCTGCGGAAATCATATAGTAGTAAACCGGCTGACCGCCGTTTATGATACTCATTTCAGCCGAAGGATTTTTTTCAGAAAGAATGCCGCCGACAGTCTGGGCATCCTCGGTCTTGACATCTTCGCCATAGTAGACCGTGAGGAATTCGGGAGACAGGGCCGCTAGCTTTTCGGCAAGGATACTTATCAGAACGCTGATTTCGGAATTGCTGCCGAGAAGAGCTCCGTCCAGCAGGCCAAGATATTCACCGGCTTTGATTTCGTATCCGTCAAAATCCGAATCTCTCGCGGCATAGGTTATCAGGGCCGTATGCACGTTCTTCATGGCTTCCCTGGCATTTTCAACAATTTCATCCTCCGTCTGCGAGTATGTGTCCATACTCAGCATTGCAGAAACGCCCTGCGGAACAGTGGTTGTGGGAATTATAACGACTCGCTTTTCTGTAAGAGGTACGCACTGCTCCGCAGCCATGATGATATTTTTGTTGTTTGGGAACACGAAGACGACAGAGGCGGGAGTCGCTTCAACAGCCTTGAGGATATCTTCCGTCGAGGGATTCATGGTCTGACCGCCTGTTACAATCTTATCCGCCCCGAGCTCGACAAAAAGGTCTTCCATCCCCTTGCCCGCGCAGACGACGACGGTTCCAAACTCTTTTTCAGGTTCGGCGGACGTCTCCCGCTTTTCCGCCGCTTCCTCGGCCCCTCCGGCTAAATCGGAATGCTGCTCGCGCATATTCTCAATCTTCACCTTGAGAAGGCTGCCGTAGGTCAGGGCTTCGGTGAGAACCTTTCCGGGATCGTCCGTATGAACGTGGGTTTTAATTATCTCCTCATCGTCAACCACGACGGCACTGTCGCCGATGTTCTGGAGGAAAGCCCTCAGAAGGTCGGCGGATTTGGCGTTTTCCCTGCTTACAATAAACTCGGTGCAGTATGTGAAGGTTATATCGCCTGAATCAAAACGAGAGAAGTCCGCCGCTTCGGCGGTTTCTGAGGTTCCGACATCATAGGACTCAGGCGTTACTTCGCCGCGCAGGCAGGCGAGCATTGCTTCAAGAATGATTACATAGCCCTTGCCGCCAGCGTCTATGACTCCGGCCTTTTTGAGGACAGGGTTCATGTTGACAGTCTGCGCAAGAGCATCCTTTGCCGATTCGAGCGCGCACGACAGCAGAAGCTCAATATCGCTGCCTGTCTCTGCAAAGTCGGAAGCGGCAGAGGCGGAAAGACGGGATACCGTAAGTATTGTGCCTTCCGCAGGCTTCATTACCGCGTTATATGCCGCTTCGACGCCCTCGTTCATTGCAAGGGCAAAATCATAGGCGTCGCAAGTTTCCTTGCCCTTCAGGGACTTCGCAAGGCCGCGGAACAGCAGCGAAAGGATGACGCCGGAATTGCCGCGCGCGCCGCGGAGCAGAGCATCGGCAGCGCATTTTGCGACTTCTCCTACTCCGTTCGGCTTTTTGCGTCTTATCTCTGCCGCGCCGGCCGACATAGTCATGCTCATATTGGTACCCGTGTCGCCGTCCGGCACGGGAAAAACATTCAGTTCGTTTATATGCTGCTTGTTTACTTCCAATGCGGCAGCAGCGCATAACAGCATGTCTGTAAATGATGCGCTGTCAATCGTCTCTCTCAAATAAAAACACCTCCGGGGAATAAATGACGGGGCTTGAGCCCGAGCAAGCGGACAGTCGGAGCTTTCAGCTTATCTGCATTGAGTCGATGAAGACATCGACGGTTTTTACAGGCACTCCTGTCGCTTTGGAGACCTTATAGCTGACCTCGTTCATAATGCTTCCCGCAAGAACTTTAATGTTGACACCGTGATCAACAACAATGTGCAGGGCTATCGAAACACTGCCGTCATCATTGAAGCTGACACCGACACCCTTAGACATCGACTCTCTGCGGAGAAGATGAACAAGCCCATCGGTTTTTGAGCGTGCCCCCATGCCTTTGACACCAAAGCAGTTCGTTGCGGCGTCCCCGGCGATGTTCATGAATACATCGCTGGTAATACTGATCATGCCTAGCTCATTTTCGATTTTTACCATGATGCCGGCTCCTTTCTTATATAGGGATGCCTCCGCACCGGGAGGATTAAAAATGCTGATGTTCCCTTATTGGAACGTTTTGCAATTAGTTCGCACTGCTGGACTTATGATCTGGCAGTGTGAACAATTCACATTTTGCGAATTGTTTGGCAGATTATGATTATACCCCGAAAGGCAAAAAAGCACAAGAAGAAAATTTTTTTGTGTATGTTGAACGCATAAAGCGAATATTTACAAATATTTAGTATTCATAAGCTGATGAAAAAAGAATACATGATACTGCATATTCCTATAATGCACAAGGAAGAAACTGCATTATAAAATGAATTTGCAGAATTGAGAATTTCTGCATTGCAGCAGAATATACTAAACTCAAACTGCTTATCGGACAGAAAGCCCGTCAGATTAACAAGGAGATGAAACAATGCCAAGAAAACTTAAAACAATGGACGGCAACAATGCGGCGGCTTACGTTTCTTACGCTTTTTCCGAGGTAGCTGCGATTTACCCGATCACTCCCTCTTCGACTATGGCAGAGTATGCCGATAAATGGGCGGCTGCCGGACAAAAAAACATTTTCGGACAGCCTGTAAACGTCATCGAGATGCAGTCCGAGGGAGGCGCAGCAGGTGCCGTTCACGGAAGCCTGACGGCCGGCGCACTGACCACGACCTATACGGCTTCGCAGGGGCTGCTGCTGATGATCCCCAATATGTATAAGATTGCGGGCGAGATGCTCCCTGCCGTTATCCATGTTTCCGCGCGTACAATAGCAACACATGCGCTTTCTATCTTCGGTGATCATCAGGATATTTATGCCTGCCGCCAGACGGGGTGGGCCATGCTCTGTTCAAACAGCCCTCAGGAAGCGATGGATATGGGCGCTGTTGCTCATCTATCCGCAATTAAGTCGAGCGTTCCCTTTGTTCATTTTTTTGACGGCTTCCGAACTTCTCACGAAATGCAGAAAATTGAGGTCTGGGACTACAAAGAGCTTGCTGAAATGACGGATTTCGGGGCTATAAAGGCTTTCCGCGACAAGGCCAGCAGGCCCGCCGATCCAGTGCTTCGCGGTACGGCTCAAAACGGCGATATTTTTTTCCAGGTCCGCGAGGCGGCTAACCGAAAATACTTCGATGTTCCGGGCATCGTCGAGAATTATATGAATGAAGTTAATAGGCGTATCGGCACGGACTACAAACCCTTTAATTATTACGGTGCGCCTGACGCGACGCATGTTATAGTTGCGATGGGCAGCGTCTGCGAAGCGGCTGAAGAGGTCGTAGATTATCTGACCGAAAAGGGCGAAAAGGTCGGTCTTGTAAAGGTCCGTCTTTATCGTCCGTTCTCGGTAAAGCATCTTATTTCCGCACTCCCAGAAACTGTTAATACTATTGGAGTGCTCGACCGCACAAAGGAGCCCGGCGCTGTCGGCGAGCCTCTGTATGTTGATGTGGTTTCGGCGCTTGCAGGAACGAAGTTCCGCGGTGTTCCCGTTTACGGCGGACGCTACGGTCTTTCCTCGAAGGATGTTACCCCCGGCTCGATCATCTCCGCTTACCGAAATATTCAGGCGAAGGAACCGAAGAACAGCTTTACGATAGGCATCGTGGACGACGTAACGAACCTTTCCATTCCGATTACGGAAGATCCGGACACAACCCACAAGGACACGATCTCCTGCAAGTTCTGGGGACTTGGCTCGGACGGTACGGTCGGCGCTAACAAAAACAGCATCAAGATCATCGGCGACCACACCGATCTCAAGGTGCAGGCCTACTTTCAGTATGACTCCAAGAAATCGGGAGGCGTAACGATCAGCCATCTGCGCTTTGGCAAGAGCAATATAAAATCCACATACTTCGTTTCCAAGGCAAACTTTGTTGCCTGTCACAACCCATCTTATCTTGACCAATTCGACATCGCTCAAGATGTTAAGCCCAATGGCGCTTTGCTTCTGAACTGCGCTTATGATGAAGGGGAGCTTTCACACCACCTCTCCGCATCGGCAAAGAAATATATCGCTGACAACAAGGTCCGGGTTTATACTGTCGATGCTATTAAGATTGCCCGTGAGATAGGTCTCGGCAACAAGACCAACGCTATACTGCAGGCTGCCTTCTTCAAGCTCGCGAAGATATTGCCCGAAGAAGACGCGGTCAGATATATGAAGGACGCTATCCGAACGACCTACGGGCGCAAGGGCGAAAAAATCGTCAATATGAACATCCAAGCGGTCGATGCAGGTATTGAGCAGGTGCGTGAGCTGGCTGTTCCCGCCGATTGGGCTTCTCCCGCTCACGATGCGCCGAAACCCGCGCCCGAGGGCGGACTTGCGCATGCCAAGGACTTTGTTGAAAAGGTTGTTGTTCCTATAAACGCAATGCGCGGCGACAGACTGCCGGTATCCGCATTTATGGATATTGCAGACGGCGCGGTGCCTGTCGGAACCTCCGCGTTCGAAAAGCGCTGTATCGCTGTCGAGGTTCCGAAGTGGATACCTGAAAACTGCATACAGTGCAACCAGTGCTCTTTCGTCTGCCCGCACTCGGTAATCCGACCCTTTGTCTTCACCGATAAGGAGCTTGAGAACGCGCCCAAGGAAACCGTTGCCGTTCAGATGAAGGGCAAGGGCTGCGAAGAATATAAGTTTGCTATCATCCCAAGCGTTATGGACTGCACGGGCTGCGGAAGCTGCGCAAACGTATGTCCTGCCAAGGATAAAGCTCTCAAAATGGAGCCGCTTGCCGAAAGAGCAGGCGATCAGAAGGCCTTTAACTACGCTTATCATAACGTATCCGAAAAGGAACTGCCCTTTGCCGAGAACACGATTAAGGGCAGCCAGTTCAAGGCCCCGCTCCTCGAGTTCTGCGGCGCCTGTGCAGGCTGCGGCGAGTCTCCCTATGCAAAGCTTATAACCCAGCTTTTCGGAGACAGAATGTATATTGCAAACGCAACGGGCTGCACCTCAATCTGGGGCGGCTCCGAGCCTAGTTTCCCATATACGAAGAATAAGGAAGGCCGCGGGCCGGCATGGTCGAACTCTCTGTTTGAAGACAACGCGGAGTTTGGCTTCGGAATGCTGCAGGGAGTAAAGGTCCGCAGGAAAAATGTTATCGAACAGGTAAGGAACATCGCAGAGTATCCCGGCGCTCCAGCGGATCTCAGACAGGCCGCGCAGGCATGGCTCGACGGCAAGGATGATCCTGCCGCATCTAAGAGAACCTCAAAGGAGCTAGAGGCCATGCTTAAAAAATGCATAGCCGAATGGGGAGAAGCCTGCGAGGGCTCGGAGATTTTCAAAAAGCTCTATGAAGACCGAGACATGTTTGTTAAGCCCAGCTTCTGGGCGTTCGGCGGCGACGGCTGGGCATACGATATCGGCTACGGCGGACTCGATCATGTTCTTGCTTCGGGTGAAAACATCAACATTATGGTATTTGACACCGAGCTTTACTCGAACACCGGAGGCCAGGCTTCAAAATCAACGCCCACCGGCTCCGTTGCTCAGTTCGCGGCAGCAGGCAAGTCGGTTAAGAAGAAGGATCTGGCCCAGATCGCTATGTCCTACGGATATATCTACGTCGCACAGATCTGCATGGGCGCGAACTATCAGCAGACGCTCAACGCAATCCTCGAGGCGGAGAGCTATGACGGCCCGTCGCTCATTATCGCCTATTCGCCCTGCATCAACCACGGCAACAAGAACGGCATGGGCAAGTCTATAACTATAGAAAAACAGGCCGTCGAAGCCGGTTACTGGAACATGTTCCGCTATGACCCGCGCAAGAAGCAGCCTTTGTCTGTAGACAGCAAGGAAGCGACCGAGAGCTATCAGGATTTCATCAACAGCGAGGTTCGCTACTCCTCGCTGAAGCTCAGCTTCCCTGAGCGTGCGGAAGAGCTGTTCGCCAGAGCTGAAAAGGAAGCGAAGGAGAAGTATGACAAGCTAATTCGTCAGAAAGAGCTTTTTGAATACAACGCTAAGGCTGAATAGACATGAGAAACGCAAAAGGGCACCGCAGGGAATCCGGCGGCGCCCTTAGCTTATTTCTGTTAATTTTCGTCTCTTTTTCCCGCTTCCAGACGCTTACGGGCATCCTTCTTGAGGAGTTCTTCAATGGGGATTTTTTTTATACTGTCGGGGAATTTTCCGTCATAAGAGCAAACAGCCGTTGAACTTCCTTCTATATCGGAATAAAGCCGGCAGAATACGCCATTCGCAGGAGGAATTATTTTACCGCTTCGTCTGTAGAAGCGCATAGTGCGTAGATCCCCCTGCCCCGTGAGCTTATAGAGGCTCTCGCGGAGCACCCAGATATCAAAGAAGGAAAGCCCTGCAAGCTCCGCCGGAGTTGCAAGCTTTTCAATCACCGATTGGCTTATCTTCCTGTGAGTTTCGGTATCAGCGCCCACGGGCTGCTTCGAGAGCGCGACGAAAACGTGGGTCTTGCTGTGGCTGATTGAGTAATGATATTCCGGCCTGTCCGGCGAAAAGGGCTTGCCGGACAGCAGCTTTATGATTTTCGGAAGCGGCGCGCCCGCGTAATCCTCATATGCCGCCGCAAGCAAAGAAACTCCGAAAGCCGAGCCTTTGCTGCTGCTGAGCGGCGGATATAAAGCATCTTTTTCATCCATTCCGCGGATGTCAGCATAATACAGCCGCATATGGCTCACCTCCGATGTATCCAATGATTCGAACGATATACCGCCGTATTGTATTGTATCACAATATGTTGTGATTTTGCACTACCATTTTTTTATCAAGCGTGTTATAATACATTAGTTATATTTGTCTGTTTTTGGGGAGGTGCAGAGCTTTGGAAAAGAAACGGAGACTTCTTGCTGCCATTGCCGCTGCGCTTTTTCTCCTTTCGGGCTGCTCGCTTGTGAGCATCGACGGGCTTTACAGTCTCCCGCAGGCGCCTAAGGAATATTTGCAGCTTCAGGAACTCATAGATGAGGAAATCAGATCGGGGAGCGAGTATTCGGCGCCGACCGCGGGATCTCTGCGGCAGAGCATCCAGCTGACCGACCTTGACGGCGACGGGACGAACGAAGCCCTCGCCTTTTTGCGCAACAAGGATCTTCAGCCGGAGATCTGCGTTTACCGCAAGACCGACGGAAACTATCGGGCTGAGGCGGTCATAACCGGCGACGGTACGGCAATCGGGCGGGTCGAATATGAGGATATTGACGGAGACGGTACTTCCGAGATACTCGTCTCATGGGAAGTCAGCGCGGAGCTCCGGCTCCTTAATGCCTATACGATGAAGGACTGGACGCCGGCTGTTCTGCTGACGGCGAGCTGCCTCGATTTTCGGCTGGGCGATTTGGACGGGAACGGCATGACCGATGTGCTCGCGCTGGATCTCGGGACGAGCGGCGGCAAGGTCGATATGTACACGGCCGACAGGAGCGGGAATATCACGCAGAAATCCGCCAATCTTTCCGCTTCGCTTAAAACGGCAGACCGCTTCCGCATCGCGGAAATCGAAGACGGGACTCCGGCGGTTTTTGTTGAGGGGCAATATTTGACAGAAGGCAGTAACAGTCTTCTTACGGACATTTTTGTTTATGCTGACGGCGAGCTGAAAAACATTATGTGCGGAGAAACCGATGACAGCGACGCGAAAAGGCAATATTCCGTTTACAGCACGGATATCGACGGTAACGGAACGCTCGATGTGCCGTTTGCAGAAAAGATTGCAGGTTCTCCTGACTATTGGATTCTTGACTGGTATACTTATGACGGAGACGGGAACAGCGTCAAATGTGCCTCGACCTATCACGACTTCACGGACGGCTGGTTCTTCGTTCTGCCTGAAGAATGGAGGAGCACCATAACTATCAGCCGCGAAAATCCGGTTTCCGGCGAACGTGCCGTCATCTTCTCCTCTGCGGACGAGGCAACGGGTAAGCTTTCGGACAGGCTGGTTATTTATACTTTCACCGACGAGAACAGGGCGGATAGGGCGCAGTCCGATGGACGCTTCGAGCTTATAAGCAGCGGAACGGTGGTTTATGCGGCGAAGATAATGGAAAACGGAGCTACCGAGCAGGAGATCACAAACCGTTTTCACCTAATCTCATCCGAATTTAACACCGGCGCGCTCTGACGTGTAAATTTTACCTGTGATTTCGGCTGGGCTTTTCCATAATTAACGAAAGGATCAATCTGCCATGAAAAAAGTTTTGGTTTTGGAGGACGAATCCAGCATCCGCAGCTTTGTTGTCATCAACCTGAAGCGCTCGGGCTATGAGCCTATCGAAGCCGAGACCGGCGAACAGGCCCTCGAGGAGCTTAAGAAAAATCCGGACATCAAGGTTGCGCTTCTGGACGTAATGCTTCCGGATATCGACGGCTTCGAGGTCTGCAGACGCATCCGCGCTTTGGGTTCGAAGATAGGCATCATAATGCTTACAGCCAAGAGCCAGGAAATGGACAAGGTGACGGGGCTGATGACGGGCGCGGACGACTATGTTACAAAACCCTTTTCTCCTGCGGAGCTTACCGCGAGGATAGATGCGCTTTACAGGCGCACGGGCGGCGATACGGAGGATGAACCGGTGCTGGGCGAGCTTACGAGCGGGCCGTTCCGTCTGAATACAAGGAATCGTACGCTTGAAAAAAACGGCAGCAGGATAAGGCTTACACAAATTGAGTATTCAATTATGAAGCTCTTTATTGATAATCCGGGGAAGGCACTTTCACGGGAGGACATACTCAACGAGGTCTGGGGCAGGGATTACTTTGGCGAGCTTAAGATCGTCGATGTCAATATCCGCAGGCTTCGCATAAAGATTGAGGACGACCCGACCATACCGACGTACATCACGACGGTTTGGGGATATGGTTATAAGTGGGGCTTCTGACGCGGACTGATTATTACGGGCAGGGAAAGGTGAAACGCGATATGAACTTTAAGGGCATTAAGGGCAGGTGGATGGCGAACGGTATAGCCGGCGTCCTGCTTGTAGTTGCCGTTTCCATTATCGCGTTTTCTATCGCCGTTTATAATTATTATTATTCCACAGCCCGCACAGGGCTAGAAAACAAGGCGCAGACAGCGGTCGAGTTCTTCACAACCTATGTCTCCAAAAGCTATCTGGAGTATTATCAGAGCGCATACAGATATACCGAGTCATTTGAGGACAAAGATTCGATAGAGCTTCAGTTCGTCAATACGAAGGGGCGGGTCGAAGTATCGAGTTACGGCATTTCCGCAGGCTCATCTCCCGGGACACCCGATATCGCAAACGCGCTCGATAAGGGCGAGATCAGTTATTGGAAGGGTATAAATGATGATACAGGCGAAAGGCTGATGTCAGTTTCAGCGCCGATGAAATATGCGGATGGTTCAATTGTGGGGGTTATGCGCTATGTCACTAGTCTAAAGCTCATTGACAAAAGGGTTCTGCAGATCACCGCAATCGCCTGCGTCATCGGTTTTCTCATCGTGATCATGGTGTTTTTCTCTAATATGTATTTCATACGGACAATCATTGAGCCGATACACGGACTGACTAAGCTTGCGCGGCAGATCGCCGAGGGAAGCTACGGGATTCAGGCAGAGAAAAAATACAATGACGAAATCGGCGACCTGACAGACGCGATAAACGAGATGTCCCAAAAAATCAGCCAGTCGGAAAAAATGCAGACTGAATTCATATCGTCCGTTTCACACGAGCTGCGTACGCCGCTGACCGCTATCACAGGCTGGAGCGAGACTTTGATGTATGACCCCGAAATTAAGGGAGATTCGCAGAGGGGCGTTGCGATAATTTCTAAGGAGGCGGCGCGGCTCACAAAAATGGTCGAGGAGCTTCTGGAATTCACACGCATACAGGACGGGCGCTTCAATCTGAATATTGAGCAGATGGACATAGAGGCCGAACTTGAGGATTCTATCTTTGCTTACGGCGAGCTTTTGAGGCAGATGGACATGGAGCTTGAGTATACGCCGAGTTCACAGCCGATACCGCTTATTCCCGGAGATCCGGAGCGTATACGCCAGGTGTTTCTGAATATTCTGGACAATGCTTCGAAATACGGCAAGGACGGTAAAGTGATCGAGGTATCTATCGACAAGCACGGGGACTATGTGGTTATCAAGGTCAGAGATCATGGCCTGGGCATACCGCCCTCGGAGCTGCCGTTTGTCAAAAAGAAATTCTACAAGGGCAGCTCGAAGGAGCGCGGAAGCGGCATCGGGCTTGCGGTGTGCGACGAGATCGTCGCGCGGCACGGCGGCGATCTTATAATTTCAAACGCCGAGGACGGCGGAGTATGCGTTACGGTGAGGCTGCCCGTCGCAAGATAATTGAAACAGTTTTTAACCCGAAAGGAAACATACAATGTCAAAAAAGAAAAAAGCGGCGCAGGATTTCCGCACGAGCATCGGCGGACAGGCACTTATCGAGGGCATCCTCATGCGTGGCCCGACAAAGGAATCCATAGTCGTGCGGACTGCCGACGGGCTTGTAACCAAAGTCAGCGAACCTCATTCCATAAGGGAACGTTTTAAAATTCTGGGCTGGCCATTTCTGCGCGGTATCGTTATATTCATCGAGTCGATGGTCTATGGCGTAAAGGCATTGACCTATTCGGCTTCGCTTCTGCCTGAGGAGGAGCAGGAGGAACCTAGCAAATTCGATAAGTGGGTTGAAGAAAAACTAGGAACGGAAAAAGCGGAGAAGTTTTTAATCAGCTTTGCAGTATTTCTGGGCATCTGTCTTTCGGTTGGACTTTTTATACTTCTGCCGACGCTGCTTGCGGGATTCGTTACCGGCCTTACGGAGTCCGCTGTTCTGCGCAACCTTACAGAGGGACTGTTGCGCATCGTTATTTTCCTTCTCTACTTGTATTTCTGCACAAAATCGCCCGATTTGAAAAAGGTGTTCAGATATCATGGAGCGGAGCATAAGTCGATTTTCTGCTATGAAAAGGGACTGCCGCTCACAGTCGAGAACGTGCGCCCGCAATCGCGTTTCCATCCGAGGTGCGGCACTAGCTTTCTTTTCGTAGTGATGATAATCAGCATATTTGTCTTTTCATTCATTAGCTGGAGCAATGTATGGATACGCATGGGGTCAAGACTTCTGCTCCTGCCGGTCGTCATGGGCATTGCCTATGAAATTAACCGCTGGGCGGGAAGGCATGACAACTGGCTTTCTACCGTACTCGCCGCGCCCGGAAAGGCTTTGCAGCGGCTTACGACGGCCGAGCCCGATGACGGTATGATCGAGTGCGCTATTGAGGCGCTTAAGCTTGTCATTCCCGAGGAAAAGGGTAAGGACGAATGGTAAGATTGCGTTTTCACTGAAAGGATTTAAATTTGCGATGCCGAAAACATATAACGATATATATATCGACGCGAGAAAAAAGCTGCGTGACAGCGGAATTGAGGCGGCAAGCCTTGAGGCAAGGCTTATAATGGCTCACGCAGCCGGAAAATCGATGGATCTGCTTTTACGGGATATGGGTCTTTATACATCTGACACCGTTGCGGAGAAGGTATTCGAACTGGTGGGAAGAAGGCTTGAGGGTGAGCCGGTCGCCTATATAACAGGACAATGGGAATTTTATGGGATGCCCGTAACTGTAACTAAGGACGTTCTTATACCGAGGAACGACACCGAACTGCTTGTAGAGACGGCTATTACGGCTCTGAAAGGCCGGAAAATGGACGCCCGGGTCATCGACCTTTGCACAGGAAGCGGCTGTATCGGCTGCGCTATCGCAAAGGAGCTGCCCGCGACCCACGTCTTGCTCGCGGATAACAGCCGCGCGGCGCTCTCCGTCGCTAAGCAGAATGTGCTGAAAAACAGGCTTAACCCGAGAGTAACCTGCATCGAGCTGGATGCAATGGCCGCACCCCCGATGATGATTGGAAGCTTCGATATGCTTACATGCAATCCGCCGTACATACCGAGGGCGGATATTCAAAAGCTGGACGCGTCCGTTAGAGATTATGAACCGATCGAAGCTCTGGACGGCGGCGAGGACGGATTGGACTTCTATAGGGCTATTCTCCATAAATGGCACAACGTGGTGAGGATCGGCGGGCTTATGATTTTTGAGGTCGGTATCGGTCAGGCGGAGGACGTCATGGTGCTGATGAGAGAATCGGGGCTCCTTAATGTCGGCAGCGTGAAGGATACGCAAGGGATCGACAGAGTGGTTTTCGGAAATGTTTAATTAAGTGATTATATGCGGCGAATATGATATATGAGGTGTGAACAGTATGGCAGAAAAGAAAAAAATCCCGATTACTCCGGTCGGCCAGGCAGAAGATAAGAAAAAGGCGCTGGAGACGGCTCTCGCACAGATTGAAAAAAA
>JAJUHD010000011.1 GCA_029268085.1 Bacillota bacterium
CATAAAATAAATACTCCTTTTGAATACCTAATAAAGAGTACATTAAAAGAAACACAGCATTAAGGGGTGATAATATTGTACTATTTATATTAAGAATAATCAATAATAAATTAAACAAAATAAAAATTTTGTTTAATTTAGGAAATATGTTAACTTGAGAAAAGGCACTTTCGAGCGGTTCGCACTTCGGCGGCATATGTGCGTTTGGTAGTAGGTTAACTATCTTATCCGCAGACTACGACGGGACCCCGAGACCCGTCTGCGTCTGCGGATTAAATATTTTATAGCTATCGTTGAATACGAGCTGTTTTACGTTCTTTGTGCATCTCTCCAGATACAGTTTTTCCTCGTTTCTCCCTATTTACCGCATCTGTTCCACCATATTTCCTGCTCTATATTTTAAGTTATTTTTGTTCTGTTCAGCGACATAAGTATACCCCCCTGCCCTGTAAAACTGCATACACATCGTTATTATATTAACAATAACGTTTAAAAAAAGGGTATTTTACCAAGCGTGTAAAATACCCTCTACAATTAATTATTTAAGCTTGAATTCCCTGCTCTGCTAGTTATTTGGGAAATTTGATAGCTGCCTGAGCCGCAGCGAGACGTGCGATCGGTACACGGAAGGGTGAGCAGGAAACATAGTTGAGGCCGGTCTTGTGGCAGAACTCAACGGATGAAGGATCGCCGCCGTGCTCGCCGCAGATACCGATCTTGAGGTCGGGGCGAGTTTCGCGGCCGAGCTTTACAGCCATTTCAACAAGCTTGCCGACGCCCACCTGATCAAGACGCGCGAACGGATCGGATTCGAGTATCTTCTTCTGATAGTAAGCGTCAAGGAACTTTCCTGCATCGTCACGGCTGAAGCCGAAGGTCATCTGTGTCAAATCGTTTGTACCGAAGGAGAAGAACTCGGCTTCCTTCGCAATGTCGTCAGCAGTAACGCATGCGCGCGGAATCTCGATCATTGTACCGACCTTGTAGTGCAGATCGGAGCCGGCTTCCTTGATAAGCGCATCGGCTGTTTCGACGACGATCTTCTTGACGTACTGGAGTTCTTTGACCTCACCTACGAGAGGAATCATGATTTCGGGAATCATTTCCCAGTCAGGATGATTTGCTTTCACATTGATGGCAGCCTTGATGACAGCTTTAGTCTGCATGACTGCAATCTCCGGATAAGTGACGGCAAGACGACATCCGCGGTGCCCCATCATGGGATTGAACTCATGCAGTCCGGCAATTATTGCCTTGATGTCCGCGACGGACTTACCGAGATCCTTTGCCAAAAGCTCGATGTCCTCTTCCTCGGTGGGAACGAACTCGTGGAGAGGAGGATCGAGGTAACGGATAGTAACTGGGCAGCCTTCCATTGCCTCGTAGATACCCTCGAAGTCGGACTGTTGCATCGGCTCAAGCTTTGCAAGAGCCTTTTCACGCTGCTCGACGGTTTCGGAGCAGATCATTTCACGGATTGCGGGTATACGGTCAGCTTCGAAGAACATATGCTCCGTGCGGCAGAGACCGATGCCCTGTGCGCCGAACTTTCTTGCCTGCTTCGCGTCGCGCGGCGTGTCGGCGTTTGTGCGGACAGCAAGTGTCCTGTACTTGTCAGCCCATGCCATAATTCGTCCGAACTCGCCGCCGATGGTTGCGTCGGTCGTAGTAATGGCTTCGCCGTAGATGTTGCCTGTTGAACCGTCAAGGCTCAGCCAATCGCCTTCCTTATAGGTTTTTCCGCCGAGCTCGAAGCATTTGTTGGCTTCATCCATCTTAATAGCGCCGCATCCTGCTACGCAGCAGGCACCCATTCCGCGGGCAACAACGGCTGCGTGAGATGTCATACCGCCACGGACAGTAAGGATGCCTTGAGCGGCAGCCATGCCTTCGATATCCTCGGGGGATGTTTCAAGGCGGACAAGGATTACCTTTTCGCCCTTCTGAGCCCATGCCTTTGCGTCTTCAGCCGTAAATACCGCTTTTCCGCAGGCAGCTCCGGGAGATGCAGCAAGACCTGTTCCGATGACCTGAGCTTTCTTGAGCGCCGCAGCGTCAAACTGCGGGTGCAGGAGCGCGTCAAGCTGCTTTGGGTCGATCATGAGGACTGCTTCTTTTTCGTTGATAACGCCCTCGTCCACGAGGTCGCAGGCAATCTTCAAAGCGGCAGCGGCCGTGCGCTTACCGTTTCTGGTCTGGAGCATAAAGAGCTTCTTGTCCTCGATAGTGAACTCCATGTCCTGCATGTCGCGGTAATGACTTTCGAGCGTAGCGCAGATCTTGACAAATTCGTTATAAGCCTCGGGCATGACGTCCTTGAGCTGGTCGATAGTCTGGGGAGTACGGATACCGGCGACAACGTCCTCGCCCTGTGCATTCATAAGGAATTCGCCGAACAGCTTCTTTTCGCCGGTTGCGGGGTTACGCGTAAAGGCGACGCCGGTACCTGAGGTATCGCCCAGGTTACCGAATACCATTTCCTGCACGTTAACGGCAGTTCCCCAGGAGCCGGGAATGTCGTTCATGCGGCGATATACAATAGCGCGAGGATTGTTCCATGAACGGAAGACTGCCTTGACCGCGCCCATAAGCTGCTCTTTCGGATCGGTCGGGAAATCGGTGCCGACCTTTTCCTTGTACTCAGCCTTAAACTGCTCGGCGAGCAGCTTAAGGTCATCTGCTGTGAGCTCGGTATCCTGTTTAACGCCGCGCTCTTCCTTCATCTTGTCAATGAGCTCTTCAAAATATTTCTTTCCGACTTCCATGACGACATCGGAATACATCTGAATGAAACGTCTGTAGCAGTCATAAGCCCAGCGCGGATTGCCGGATTTCTTTGCCATGACCTCCACGACCTGCTCGTTAAGGCCGAGGTTCAGAATAGTGTCCATCATGCCGGGCATTGATGCTCGCGCACCGGAACGTACGGAAACCAGAAGAGGATTTTCCTTGTCACCAAACTTTTTGCCGGTCTGCTGCTCAAGAGTTGCGACATATGACATAATTTCTTCCTGTATTTCGGGGGCAATCATTTCACCGTCGTCGTAATACTTCGTGCAGGCTTCCGTGGTAATCGTAAAGCCGCGCGGTACCGGCAGACCGAGGTTGGTCATTTCGGCAAGGTTGGCGCCTTTACCACCCAGAAGCTCGCGCATTTTGCCGCTTCCTTCTGCAAACAGATAGACATACTTTTTGTTCATACACTTACTCCTTCTTGTATGTTATTAAATTGATTAAGATGAACACTGATTTATTTGCCAACGCAAAATCTTTCGAATATGCGCTTGGTAACGTCTTCACGGACTGTCTTGCCGGAAAGCTCGCCGAGTGCAGACAACGCGTTTTCTGCTTCCGTCAGAACAACATCCGGCGTCTCGCCTGATTTTAAGGCGGAAATAGCTTCGTCTATTGAGGCCAGAGCGCGTCCAACCGCGTCAGCATGGCGGGAATTCGTCAATATTTCTCCGGCAGGAGCCTGGGGCATCGGGAAAAGTGAGGAGATCTCGCGGTCAAGCGTATCAAGCCCGATTTTATCAAGAGCAGAAACAGTCAGAACCGTCTCAAAGCTTTCTTTTATAACCGAAAGATCGATTCTTTGCGGCAGGTCGCACTTGTTGATAACGGCGATCCTGCGCTTTGCGGCTTTCGCGGCTTCTATCGCCTCGCGATCCTCATCGGAAAGTTCCTCAGAACCGTCAAATACCGCCAGCACAAGCTCGGACAATGAAGCCGCGCTTATCGCCCTGTCAACGCCGATCTTTTCTATCGGGTCGGAGGTGCCACGAAGCCCTGCGGTATCTGCAAGTCTTAGTTTAACACCGCCGAGGGTTACGCATTCCTCAATCGTATCGCGGGTTGTGCCCGGTATCTCGGTTACTATCGCACGGTCAAAGCCCAAAAGAGCGTTCAAAAGCGAAGACTTTCCGGCATTTGGCCTGCCGACTATGGCAGCCCTGACGCCGCTCTTCATTACTTTTCCCCGTTCGAAGGTTTCAAGAAGAGATCTTAGCTCTCCCCTCGCCTGCTCAAGCGTTTCAATATATGCTTCTATTCTGAATTCATCGATATCCTCGTCCGGATAATCGAGAACCGCGTGATAGTGAGATATTATGTCAACCAATTGACTGTATATACCGTCAGTTCTTCGCAAAATCGCTCCGCCAAGCTGTCCGGCAGCGTTTTTCGCCGCTTCGTCCGTTTCGGAATCTATGAGATCAATGATGGCTTCCGCCTGCGTCAAATCCAGACGCCCGTTAAGAAAAGCCCTTTTTGTAAATTCTCCGGCGAGAGCCTGACGTGCGCCGCTCTCAAAAAGCGCCTCGAGAGCGAGCCGCAGAACAGTCGGAGATCCGTGGCAATGGAGTTCGGCGGTATTTTCGCCCGTATAGCTGTTAGGTGCGCGGCTTATTGTACAGAGACAATGATCGAGGACTTCTTCCCTGCTGTTTTTCAAAACGCCCAGCACCAGAGTTCGATCCGGATAATCGGAAAGGCTTTTTCCTGATGATGGGAGGAAAACTGATGAGGCTATGTTAATGGCCTCGCTGCCGGAAAGCCTGATTATACCTATGGCGGAGATAACATTGCCGGTAGCTATTGACGCAATCGTATCACTTGTATTGGAAGTACCAGACATTAGTATCACCTTCTGCTCAAACATACGGCCTTTCTTTTCAAAAAACTTCAGGCCGGCCGTATGTCCTATAACTCAGTATAAGGCTATCGATACACGCGAATCCTTCTCGAACATACGCGTAACGATCGTCGAAACCTCGCTCCTTTTAATATTGTTAGCGGGATAGAAGGTTCCCTTGGAATCAGAACCTATAAGGATGCCGGCACGGTAGAAGGAATATATCTGCGCCGCGTTATCGGCAGTGAGTTTAACGTCGGGTATCGAGTTATCCATAACCGTATTTTTCTGCATATACTCCGAGGACGGCAGAGCGGCATAGAATATCGCGACAAACTCGCTTCTGGTTATCGCGGCGTCGTAATTGCCGTATGTCTTTGTTACGATACCGTTATTCACCGCATAGTCGAGATATGACTTATACCATAAGGTCGGGTCGTTCGTAAGCGAAACTTTCCCGTCGGTATAGAGCTGGTTCATGCAGGCGGCGAGTTTGATCGCTTCGGCAATGGACAGATTAGCGTCAGGAGCATAAATCGTGGCGCTGCGTCCGTTTACAAGGCCCTTTTGTACGGCGTAGCAGACATAGGTATAGAACCACTTGTCCTCGGTGACGTCCGTAAATGTTGGGGCGCTGCCCGTGCTGACATTGACGCTGCCGAAAAGAGCCAGCTTCGCGCCTGTAATCACGGATACGGAAGCCGAGGTGTTCTCAGCCGCGATATAGCGGTGGCCCGCAATTAGGCTCTGTCCTGCTGAAATCTCGGAGCCGTCCGAAAGGTCGATAAATGTACCGGTGCAGGAAGAAAGCCGCGCCGAACCGAAAATAAGTGAAAAGCCGGAGCCTGCCGAAAGCGATACGGTACTGTCCGGCATAGCGAGAGTATAGCTGGCACCGTTTGCTTTACTCTGGCCTGCCTGACTGAGCTTGTATTTAAGAACGGTCATCGCTTCCGCGAGCGTATTCAGGGGTTCAGAGAGCACGAGCCCGGGATAAGTGCTGTCAATATAACTTTTTGATATGAGCGGGTCTGAAGCCGTTCCGGCAGTACCCGACGCCGCAGCGGTCATCATGCCGCATAATATTATCAGTATCAGAGATATCGATATAAGGCATTTCTTTATCACGGTTGCCTCCAATAGTATTCCGCGTTATCTGTTTTTATCCATATTGTCCTGTTCGGCAAGAAAATATCCAAGTGTAAGAAGACTGTCGGAAAAATGAATGTTTTCGACGCGCACATCCGGCCTGTCGAGCTCGAGCTCAATATTTGTAAAGTTCCAGATGCCCCTGACGCCGCAATCCGCTACGATTTCAGCCATGCTCCTTGCGATACGGCGCGGAACGGTGAGTACGACTATATCTGTAGGATTCCGCTTAAGCCAGTCCGAAAGCGTGGCGCTGTCATAAACAGGAATGCCGGCTATATCATTTCCATATATATCGGGATCGGAGTCGAAAGCGGCCATAAGATGGAAGCCCTGCTCCTCAAAACCGAAGTTTCTGATAAGCGCATGACCCAAATTTCCGACACCGACGATCGCTACCGTGTAACCCTTGTGCATGCCAAGAATGCCCGCTACCTGATCCCTGAGATCCGCCACTCGATAGCCGTAGCCCTGCTGACCGAACTCTCCGAAGCAACTGAAATCCTGTCTGATCTGCGAAGGCGTAAGACCCATCTGCTTGCCGAGCTCGCCGGACGAGATACGGTCAACGCCGTGATATTTCAGGTCGTCGAGCTTGCGCAGGTACATCGGCAGACGTCTGATAACATTATTTGATATGCGTTCCTTTTTCACTGAATTGCCTCCCAGCCGAAGCTCTTTCATATCAGAAAAGCTCGGCTATCGTGTATAATATAATTTGGAGCAGTTGTAAATCTGTCTGTTATTATATTCAAGTTATTATAACATCATATTTTACAATATTCAAGTCAAATACTATAGTAATTGCCAAAAGTGTACGCATGTTCGGACAAACGCTTCTGACAGACGTGATTATTGACAATTACCGCGATAAGTATATAATAACCCCAGAGTACATGAACAGGCTCTGTCGGCACGCACGCAATATAATATAAGTATATCATTACGCCGTGATGCGGCTATGATATAATCCCCCCGGTATCATAGGATAAGAAAGGACAAATTCTTGTATGAGCGAAAATGCGGCGAATGAGACTCAAGGGCAGGAAATGCCAAAAATCACGATAAAGAGAGCTAAAAATTATAATCCCACCGATCCTCCCCATGAGCTCTCGAAGATCAAAAAGGTAATAGGAGTCGTGAGCGGCAAGGGAGGCGTCGGAAAATCGCTTATTACTTCCCTGCTTGCCGTAAATATGCAGGCTATGGGATATAAGTCTGCGATTTTGGACGCGGATATAACCGGTCCCTCTATCCCCCGCGCTTTCGGTGTTTCAGGTCAGCCTGAGGCGGACGAAATCGGGATGTACCCCATAAAAAGCAGAACGGGCATTGACCTTATGTCCATAAACTTCCTTCTGCCGAATGATACGGATCCGGTAATCTGGCGCGGTCCTGTCATAGGCGGAGCGGTCAAGCAGTTCTGGACAGACGTTATCTGGCAAAACGAGGAATTCCTTTTTATTGACATGCCTCCCGGAACGGGTGACGTCGCGCTGACTGTGTTCCAGTCCATCCCGGTAAACGGCATTATCGTTGTGACATCTCCTCAGGAGCTTGTCGGCATGATCGTTGAGAAAGCCGTAAAGATGGCGGAGAAGATGAATATTCCGGTTCTTGGCCTGGTCGAAAATATGAGTTATACTGTCTGTCCGCACTGCGGAGAAAAATATTCGATTTTCGGAGAGAGCCATATCGACGAGATCGCGGAAAAATACGGCGTGAAAGCCGTCTGCAAGCTGCCGTTCGATCCCGAACTCGCGGCGCTGGTCGACAAGGGCGAGATCGAATCCTATCAGAAAGATTGCCTGCATGCGCTCGTCAAAATGCTGATGTTCATGCATTGAACCAAACTATAATTAAAGACACAGGCCCCGTTTTACGGACGAGCCTGTGTCTTTATGTTTTTAGAAAAGCGTGTAATCCTTTCTGTAGTCCGTGATGTAGAAATCCGAAAGGGCTTTGATCTCGTCCTGCAATGTTTTATGGGCATCATCGTAAACGCCTGCAACGGGAAAGCCCGCACGCTTTGCCGTTTTTATGGCGTATAGAGTGTCCTCAAATACGACCGTCTCCGATTTAGGCGTTCCGAGGCATTCCAGCGCCTTTTCAAAAATGAGCGGGTCTTCCTTGCCAGCGCCGACCGCACCCGTGGTAAATACTTCGGAAAAGTATTCCAGCAGACCGTTTTTCCCCAGCACAAGATCGACAAGATGCCTGTCGGTTGCAGTAGCAACGGCCATTGGAATACCGCGTTCCTTTAGTCTGTCAAGCAGCAGAAAAATGCCTTCCTTCGGGAAGACCTCGTCGCGGTACATTGGCCACAACAGAGAATCCATGCCGGTATAAATCTCTTCGCTTGTCTTTATAAGACCGTATTTCGTCCTGAAATATTCCACCGCTTCCATTAAGGTCAGCTTCTCTATCTCTTCCTGCTGGTTCTCATTCGGTGTGATCCCGCAAGAAATCAGATAACGCCTGCCGAGGTCTCTCCAAATGAACATGGAATCAATAAGCGTTCCGTCCATATCAAAAATTGCGCCCGAAATCTTCATACTCTATCCTTTGCTGTTTCATTGTGTGATGAGACCATAAATTCTCTGTATTTTTCAGGTTCAAAACCGGAAGCGCTCCACATAACCGCGAGCAGTCCATTTTTAACCGATATGCTCGAGGGCACCCCGGTGAACTCGTTGCTCACACCAAGCGGGTAATCGTTTGTCAGCGTGTAGTCTGTAAGAGGGTATTTAAGTCCGGTAAGCTCAACACCCTCTGCCTTGCTTCCATGGCAGAATACAGAGACTGTGCCTCGCATATCACTGTCAAAAGCAATGCCGCTGTTTTTTATGACAGTGCAGACGTATCCGCGCCCGACAAGAAACCCTTTCGCGCCATGATCGGCGATATAGGCGAGCGTCTGGATATTCGCGTATTCGTGATCTATCCTTCCGCCAAGTCCACCGTAGATGATGAGCGTCTCCGCCCTGCGGCCAAGCGCTTCACGAACAGCGAGCATCATATCGGTATCATCCTTCTCGGGCTTGTGCAAAACCACATTGGTACCCTTCGGAGCTTCGCCGAGCGAATCAAAATCTCCGACAATGAGATCGGGTACTATCCCTGCTGCGTTAAGCGCCTTCAGTCCGGCATCGGCCGCTATGACAAAGGAGCCATCCGGTATTACGAGCTCTGTGCCGATCATATTCCCCGCTCCGACGATATAAAAAAACTTGCTCATTTTAATAAGATTTCTTCTGTCTGGCGGAGCTGCTCAGGCGTATTGACGCCGATTATCTCATAGCCAAGTTCACGGCAGTATACGCCTACCCTGCAACCTTTTTCTTTTAAAATGAGCGGTGCGTCCGTCAGGTAATACTCCCCCTGTGCGTTGTTGCTCTTTAGTTCTGAGAGGACACCGCGCAGAGATGGTGCATCGAAAACATATACGCCTATATTGAGTTCCCTGATTTTCTTTTGCTCGGGTGTGGCGTCTTTATCCTCTACTACGCCGAGGAATTCTCCGTTTTTGCCGCGAATTATTCGCCCGTATGGAAGATCAAGATCGGAAGTTCCGCTGAGAATTGTGCAGACATTACCGGAAGAAATATGCTCGTCAATAAGAGCCTTATAGGTTTCACGCTTTAGGAGCGGCATATCACCATAGCAGACCAAAAGCTGCCCGTTATAGCCATCAAGCCGCGAGAACGCAGCCATGACAGCATGTCCCGTTCCGAGTTGCTCTTTCTGTTCGGCAAAAATATATTCGGGGAAAGCTTCGGTAACGGTTTCTTTTTTATATCCGACAACTATGACGCAATCTTCCTTCGGTATAAAATCGAGCGCGGAAAGAACATGCGCAAGGAGCGGTCTGCCTGCGGCCACTCGCATGACCTTGGGAAGAGTGTTCCCCTCAGTCTGGAGCCTCGTACCCTTTCCCGCGGCAAGGATGACCGCTTTCATTTTGTTTCTGTCCATGAATTACCCCCAAGATTTCTATAGTAAAAGATTCTGTCATACCAGCGTCTCGCGCAGAGGCAAAAGCGTTATGCGGTTTGCGTCGGCGTATTGCAGAACATACGGAATATAGTTGCTCGTATCCGCTGTAATCGGAATAGCAACAGAAGCGTAGCCGCTGATGTCTTCAAGCTCCGATGTCACTCCGGATGAATATTTTACGGTTTCTGGAATTCTGATTGCGGGATAAAAATATGCATAACCGTTGCTATCGGCATAAGCCTTTGCGTTCTTTGCAATCGCTGCAGGAGATGTCATAAGTACCGGTCTGGTCTGAGCCGCTTCAAAAATCAAATCCGCCGTCTTTTCACACTCGTTCTCCGGCGAAGACACACAGTAAACGCCGATACTGTGTCCTGAGCCGCAGATTTGTCTGATAATATCGGGCGACTTTAAGACTTCATCAGCAGTCACAAAGAAGCAGACTTTCGCCGAATAATTATCCAAACTGTCCAGCATTTTGTCGGTCGGAAGGCCTATAAAGCTGAGAGAAACACTTTTGCCTTTGATCTCATCGCTGGGTACAGGCTGGGACGGCGTCGGCGAAACGGGAGTGACCATACCGTAATACTCATTGTATCGGCTGCGCATCAGGGAATTCGCAGCGTCGAGGAACTCAGAGTCCGTCAAGACTTCCGCACCGTTTTTAATCCTGACGATGTCACCGTAGCCGTTGCCGCCGATGTAAGAATAATAAAGTCCAAAATACTGGCAGACCCATGCGACCGGGACATATATCTGTCCGTTTTTATAAGTCGCTGATACGGAATATGTATTATTGTAGCTGTCGTAGCTGTTTCCCGAGGTTAGCTCGAAGTAAATCTGTTTGCTTGTGTTATAAAGCATCGCCGTCGACTTGGAATCGAAATAATTGTAATATACACCAAATGTTGAAAACACCTTGGCGGGAACATATACTATACCGCCGGAATAGGACGCCATTGAACCCAGATCAAGCAGGTTGTCGTTTGTGGCAGTAAAGCAAAGCCCTGAATCATCGGCGGATGCTGTCTGCAAAAACGGCGTCATAAAAAGTATTACCAACAATACGGCGATTATTTTCTTATATGCCTTATACATGAGTCCTCCCATCAGAAAAATTCCTGTATAAATAATTGCAATTAATGCGACGAAACTATTTTAGCACAACTTGTCGACGCAAGCAAGCAATCGCAAATCGAAAAAAGAAACAATGAATCCTAAAATGAGGGAATTAAGTGTTGACAAAGTTCGATTTACATTGTACAATAGCAAAGCGCGTATGGCCCAGTAGTTCAGTTGGTTAGAACGCCAGCCTGTCACGCTGGAGGTCGACGGTTCGAGCCCGTTCTGGGTCGCCATATATGCTGTTATAGCTCAGTAGGCAGAGCACATCCTTGGTAAGGATGAGGTCGGCAGTTCGAATCTGCCTAACAGCTCCAAAAAAAGCCCTGTAGTTTTAACGACTACAGGGTTTCTTTTTTTGCTTTTCATTGCCGGTCAAAAATTAACAACAAAATAATGCCTTTCATAGTATGTAATAACGCAAGACACAATTACAGAACAGTAAAGGAGATTTGTGGATAAATGAATGAAGATATAATGCCGGATAAATGCATACCGCAGGAGACGGTATTGGAAAACGTTAAGCTTGCTCGGGCGTATGTACCTTTTCAAAAGCTGTGCGCTACCTTCAGTCCGGCGGCAGCACTGACAAAGGGCACAATCTTCCCGCCTTTATGGGATAATTACAGGAAGGATATGAAAGGACCGAGGGTGTTTGAAGATGACTAGAGATGAAATGCTTAAAAGGATTACAGGACTTGATTTCTATATTATCGACCTGCACCTATATCTGAATACTCATCCTGATGACACGGAAGCAATTGCTCTTTATAACGACTATGTTATTCAGGCAAAGCAGCTAAGAGAGGAATACAACGAGATGTACGGGATGCTGCTGGCAAATAACAGTACAAGCAAAGAGCCGTGGCAGTGGATCGATAATCCGTGGCCGTGGCAGAAGAGCTACAATTTCGAACTGATGGAGGAGAACGACTGATGTGGATGTATGACAAGAAACTCGAGTATCCGATAAAAATCAAAAAGCCTGACCCCAAACTGGCTAAACTGATTATAACTCAATACGGCGGACCGGACGGAGAACTCGGCGCCTCTATAAGATACCTCAGTCAGCGTTTTTCAATGATCACACCCCAGGCAAAAGCTACTCTGAACGATATAGGAACAGAGGAACTCGCCCACCTTGAAATGATCGGAACTATAGTCAGACAGCTTACTCAGGGCATAAGCACAACAGAAATTGAGGAGAGCGGCTTTGCCCCCTACTACGTCGACCACGACACAGCGGTTTATCCTGTAAGTGCGTCCGGCGTACCTTTTGACGCCTCATGTCTCCAATCAAAGGGCGATCCTATAACGGACTTATACGAAAACATGGCTGCGGAACAAAAAGCGCGTTCCACATATGAATATCTCATCAGAATGATTGATGACCCTGATGTACTCGATCCCCTGAAGTTTCTGCGTGAAAGAGAGATTGTCCACTTTCAGAGATTCGGCGAGGCGCTTCGCATTGTGCAGGATTATTTGGAGGAAAAAAGGTATTTTACAATCAAGGGCTGAAAGCTTATTTGCCAAGTATTCAAAAAACAGGCCAAGGCCTGTTTTTTGTTAAGGGAGCTATATATGATCAGATATTATAAACGAAATTTACCTGAGATCCCTGCCGGGTACGAATCAAATGGATTGTACGGAAACCGTACATTTCAAGACCTGAACGGTGTGATAAGCGGCAAAAGCGTCGTGATTGATAAGGAAAGCCGAAGTATAGACTCAGATATGTGGCCTTATAATTTGTCCGAATATCTGAAAGGATTTATCGGAAAGTCAGTGCGGGTTGAATACGTTTTGCCGAATAACAGGTGCTATGAAAAAAGAGGAGTGCTTAAGGTCGCCGGAACGGATTTTATTGGGATCCAGCCCTTTCAGACTAACAGTCTTTTTTTGCTGGAGCTTAGCTCGATAAAAAGTATTAATATAATTAATTATCAAAATGACTCTCATACTAGGAAGACGCAATTTAGTAAACTAAATTAAACGGAGAGGACGTTATCCTCTCCGTTTCTTTATGACAGGAGAACTTCGTCGGTCTCCTCCTGAATTCCGGCGAGCTCCGCAAACTTTTGAAGGAGGTCAGCCTTTGTAAGTTTTTTCTTTTCATCGCCGGAAATATCAAGGATGATTTTCCCCGCGTTCATCATAATAAGCCTGTTGCCGTGGCGAATGGCATCCGACATGTTGTGCGTAATCATCATCGTCGTTAAATTATTTTCCGCGACGATCTTATCCGAAAGCTCAAGCACCTTTGCCGCAGTCGCCGGGTCAAGCGCCGCAGTGTGCTCATCCAGAAGCAAAAGCTTAGGCTTTCGCAGCGTAGCCATGAGCAGCGTAAGCGCCTGACGCTGACCGCCGGAGAGCAGCCCCACCTTTACGGTCATGCGGTCCTCAAGCCCTAATCCCAGTATTTTCAGCTCCTCGTGATAACGCTCGCGCTCGGCTTTTGTTACACCCCAGCGGAGATTGCGCTTTTGCCCGCGGCGTAAGGCCAGGGCGAGATTTTCCTCAATGCCCATATTAGCCGCCGTGCCCATCATCGGATCCTGAAACACCCTGCCTATAAACAGTGCGCGCTTATGCTCCGGCAGAGAAGTTACGTTTTCGCCGCCGATTGAAATCAAGCCTTCGTCAACGGGCCAGACGCCGGCTATAGCGTTCAGCATTGTAGACTTTCCCGCACCGTTACCGCCGATGACCGTGACGAAATCTCCCTCGTTCAGGTGCAGGTCAATGCCGCAAAGCGCCTGCTTTTCATTGACGGTGCCGAGGTTAAAGGTTTTTTTGATATTGCACAGATCAAGCATTTTTCTGCGCCCCCCTTTTCCCTGCCAATGCAAACGAATTCTTTGCCTTGTTCCGCAGATAAGGAACAGCAAGGAAAATTGCGACGATAACGGCTGTCAAAAGCTTAAGTAGGTCGGTCGGCATCCTGAGCCACATAACAAGTCCGATGACGAGATAGTATATCACGCCGCCGATAACAACAAAAATAAGCCGAATCGCAAAATTCATGTGCTTAGCTAAGAGAGCATCCCCGAGGACTTCGCCGATTATGACCGCGGCAAGCCCGATGACTATTGCACCCTGCCCCATCTTGATGTCAGCGAAGCCCTGATACTGCGCCATGAGACCGCCCGAGAGAGCGACGAGTGCGTTCGATATGCAAAGAGCTATAACCTTCATAGCGTCGATATTAATGCCCTGCGCCTTCGACATATGAGGGTTGCAGCCCGTTGAGCGTATCGCACTCCCCTGCTCCGTGCCGAAATACCAGTACAGCAGCATAATGAGCACCGCCCCGAAAGCAAGCGCTGTAACTATTGAGCTTGCAACGTTCCGCAGCGACACGACCAGAGCAAACTTGTTGACGTTAACCGCCTTGTTCGCTCCGTCCAATATCATCAGGTTCACAGACCAGAGTGAAATCTGCGTAAGAATGCCCGCCAATATTCCCGGAATACCGAGCCGAGTGTGCAGAAGCCCCGTAACGAGTCCGGCAAGTATTCCCGAAACGACTGCGGCGATAAGCGCAACGGGTGCGGGTACGCCTGCCAAAATCAAAACGACCGTTACGGCGCCGCCTGTCGCAAACGAGCCGTCGACCGTCAGATCAGCAAAGTCAAGCAGGCGGAAGGTGATGAAAACTCCCAGCGCCATAATGCCCCATATAACTCCCTGAGCGACATTACCGGGAAGCGCGATGAGCAGAGTCATCGGGTTCAGGGACGAAAAATATGCCAATATATCCATAGCCGATTCCTTTCGAAGATGAAATGCCGCAGCGGTGCCTTTTAAGTGAGGCACCGCGAACGGTTTTTGCATAAAACTTATTCGGCTTTGATAGCTGCGTAGTCGGAGGGAATGGTAACGCCGAGGGTTTGAGCGATTTCAGCATTGTATTCCTTTGTGAATTTGGGTGCGTACCGGACCTCCATCGTTCCGGGGTCTTTGCCGTTCACAAGGATTTCATAGGCCATTTCGCCAGTTGCGTAGCCAAGGTCGTAGTAGCTGATGGAGAGAGTCGCAACGCCGCAGCCCTTGCAGATGCCCTCTTCACCGGCAATTATGGGAACTCCGGCGGGAACGCAGACGTTTTTAATAATCTCGGTGTTGGAAGCGACGGTGTTATCAGTGGGCAGGTAGATAACGTCAGACTCTGCGGCTGCCGTTGTCGCAACAGTCTGAAGGTCGTTGGAATCGGAGAAGGTATAATCCTTGCAGGTGTAGCCCATTTCATTCAGAAGCCTCGTGATGACGGAGGACTGGTATTTGGAGTTCGGTTCGGCGGAGCAGTAAAGGATGCCGACATTCTTTGCGTCAGGGAAAAGCTCCTTGAGCATCGCGGCCTGCTGATCCAGAGGCGCGAGGTCGCTCGTTCCGGAGATATTGGTTCCGGTCGTGCCTGCCCAATCGTCAATTCCAAGCGCGGTGCCGTAATCGGTTACGGATGTGCCGAGAACGGGGATCGTGCTGGTGGCTGTCTGAACCGCCTGCAGAGCGGGGGTTGCATTAGCCATAATGAGGTCGACATTCGAGGATACGAACTGATTGGCTATAGTCGCGCAGGTTGGAACGTCGCCGCTTGCATTCTGCTCATCGAAGGTAACCTTGTCACCAAGCTTTTCGGTGAGCGCGTCCTTAAAGCCCTGAGTGGCTGCGTCGAGCGCGGGATGCTGGACGAGCTGGCATATGCCGACGGTATAGGTTTTGTCTGCCGCGGGTGAAGCTTCAAGCGAAGCTGCAGGGCTTTCGGCCGTTTTGGCAGTGCCGCAGGCTGTCAGTGACAGCGCCATCAAAGCGGCGAGCAAGAGTGAGACTGGTTTCTTTTTCATGATTTCTGCTCCTTAATCAAAATTCGATATAAAAAGGCGGCCCGCCTTTTCAGACGAACCGCCGAATATCCTTTATGTTCTGGCTTTATCGATCTGTCATGGCATGTCTATTCTTTTTTTCATCGGTAAAAAAGTAAAAATAGACATAGC
Source organism: Bacillota bacterium (assembly GCA_029268085.1). Taxonomy (GTDB): domain Bacteria; phylum Bacillota; class Clostridia; order Oscillospirales; family Oscillospiraceae; genus UBA2658. The sequence continues at coordinate 15,898 of JAJUHD010000011.1, forward strand.
TAAACAGGCCCGCCTCAACGCGAACATCAGTCATGCAGTTAACTGTCATATTGCGCATACGCGAGCCTCCTTTCGATTAAGCCTTGATTTGTTTATCAGTATATTGCTTTAAATGCTCAAAGTCAACTGTGATTTTTGACAAAATAGGTACCATATATGGTATGGATTTCTTGGTTATCTACAAGTTGCGCCAACATGTGATAAAGTTTATTTTCAATTGCCAAATATTGCACTTGCATAAAGACTGCAAAATTGTTATTATATAGTCGGTAATGGACGAGAACCATGGGTGGCCTTGCTTAAATGGCGGGGCTGCCCCTCCTTATTCTTCTCCTTTCCATAGGAAAGGCCGCGGAACAGTAGTTCCGCGGTCTTTTCTTTTTAGTCCTTTTTCGAGAGGAAGTTCATTACTACTTCCGGCATTTTTTCCTTTTCAACCGAACCTGTAAAGCGTACTTCTCTGCCGTCGAGCCCGGCAAGCGGCTTTGGAGCGGTGGTCTTCGTGACAGCGGAGAGCCTCTCGATAAGTTCCGAGCCGGACTTTGAACTGTCCTCTCCCAGAGCGTCCAGAACGCTGTCACAGAACTTATAAGGGCTCGCGGTGGATACAATGACGGTCGGGAAATTCTCCCCTTCTCCGCGCATTTTAGCGAGAACTCCGTAAGCGTCCGCAGTGTGGGTATCCATAAGGTAGCCCGTATCCTTGAACAGTTTTCCGATATATGCCTTCGCCTCATCGTCTGTCGCGTAGCCGCAGGAATAGTCTGCCTGAATTCCCGCCAGCGCCTTCGAGCCGACGTCGTATCTGCCCGAAGTCTTTAGCTCATCCATCCAGCCTTTTACGGAAGCGTCATCCGATAGCATGAACAGGAGACGTTCAAGGTTCGAGGAAACAAGAATATCCATTGAGGGTGAAATCGTCGTGAAGAACTCGCGGTTCCTGTCATATACGCCGGTATTGATAAAGTCCGTTAGGACGTTGTTGCGGTTTGAAGCGCAGATGAGCTTGCGCACGGGCAATCCCATCTTCTTTGCATACCATCCGGCAAGAATATCGCCGAAGTTGCCCGTTGGGACGCAGAAATCAATCTCATCGCCGAGCTTTATTTTTCCGGAATTAACGTAGTCGCAGTAAGAGGAAAAATAATAAACGATCTGCGGGAGCAGCCTTCCCCAGTTTATTGAGTTCGCTGAAGATAGAAACCAGCCTTTTTCATCAAGCTTTTCTGCAAATTCGCGGTCGCTGAATATCTTCTTTACGCCCGTCTGCGCGTCGTCAAAGTTACCTTCAACTGCGGAGACAAAGACGTTATTGCCGCGCTGAGTCGTCATCTGGAGCCTCTGAACGTCCGAAACGCCGTCGTGCGGATAGAATACGACAATCGAAGTGCCGTCTACATCGGCAAAACCCTCAAGAGCAGCCTTTCCGGTATCGCCGGAGGTGGCAACAAGGATGCAGACCTTGCGAGTTTCGCCGAGCTTTTTGAGTGAAGCAGTCAGCAGGCGCGGGAGCATCTGCAGCGCCATATCCTTGAAAGCGCAGGTTGGGCCGTGCCAAAGCTCGAGAACGCCTGTGCTGTCGTCAAGAAAACGCGTCGGCGCGATCTCCTTGCAGTCGTAGTTTTCGGCATAGGCCTCGCTTACAAAGGCGGTAAGCTCGTCCTCCGTGAACTCCTCAAGATACTTTGACATAATTGCGACCGCTTTTTTGCGGTAATCCATTTTGCATAGCGTTTGTATTTCGGTAATCGTGACGGCGGGAATGGATTCGGGGACAAAAAGCCCCCCGTCGGAGGCAAGCCCCTGCGCAATGGCCTGAGCCGCGGAAACGACATTTTTCTTGTCTCTCGTGCTGTAATACTTCATAGGTATGCTCCTCACTGAAATGCGTTTTCTATGTGATTAATTTTTACTGCTTTGGACAATGCACCTTCGGGTGCGTATATCTCGATTACATCAAAGCGCGGCTGCAGCTCCGTTTCGTTCTGTGAAAGCCACAGGGACGCGGTTTTTATTATTTTCTCCTGTTTCGATTGGGTCACAAATTCGCGCGCCTCCGCAAAATCGTTTGATTTGCGAAGCTTTACCTCGACAAAAACGATGTATTTTTTATTTTCCGCGATGACGTCGATCTCACCAAAGCGGCAGTTATAGTTGAGGCCGATAATTTTATAACGCTTTTTCTTCAGATACTCTGCGGCAGCGTGTTCTCCGAAGTGCCCGACAAGTTTTTTGTCCATGCTTTATCCTCCGAAAAGAACTTTTTGAGGAAGGACATCCGATGTATTTCGCATGGGCCAAATTCGCGGAGCGCAGCGTAATGCTCCCTCGTTCCGTAACCTTTGTGTCCCGCAAATCCATACTGCGGGTATTTCTGGTCGTATTCCAGCATTAGCCTGTCACGCGTGACCTTTGCGAGTATAGAAGCCGCGGCGATGCTCGCGCAATTCGCATCTCCGCCGACGACGCAGCGGCAGCTATATTCGATACCGCTCTTCTGGTTGCCGTCGATAAGCGCAAGTTCCGGTGTATTTTTGAGCTGCGCGATTGCTCTGTTCATCGCTATGTAAGTCGCGCCGAGAATATTGTATTCTTCAATCTCCTCAACGCTTGCGAATGCTATCCCGTAGCTGAGCGCGTGCTCGATGATTTTGATGTAAAGCTCCTCGCGTTTCTTTTCTGAGAGCTTTTTGGAATCATTGAGGCCTTTGATTTCAATACCGTGCGGCAGAATTACCGCCGCAGCGCAGACCGGCCCTGCGAGAGGCCCCCTCCCCGCTTCATCCACTCCGCAGAGGGACTTAACGCCGCTTTGGAGTATTTCATGTTCTATTGTCCATAGATCCATAGTCACACTGCCTTCGGCTTCTCAAGACTTATGCGCCCAAGCCTCCCGTCGCGGAACTCGTCAAGGAGCACCGCGGCCATGCGCCCAAGGTCATACTCTCCTTTCGAGACTAGGAAACCGCGCTTTTTTGCAGCCTCCCCGAGCAGTTCATAACCGTTCGCGGCGGGGTCTGGAACAAATTTATAGCGCTGCTCGATGCTCTGAGGATAAAGTTCGCGGAGACGCACCATGAGATTTGCGGCCAACGTTTCCCTGTCGATTATCTCATCGCGTATAGCGCCCGTGCAAGCAAGGCACTCGCCGACTTCCTGACTGTCGAATCTCGGCCAGAGTATGCCGGGAGTGTCGAGAAGCTCAAGCCCGGCGTCAATAGTAATCCACTGCTTTCCGCGCGTTACACCCGGCTTGTCGGAAGCCAGCGCCGCCTTGCGCTTTGCAACTTTGTTGATAAATGTGGACTTGCCTACGTTCGGAATACCCAGTATCATCACACGCAGAGGACGCGTCGCCTGGCCTTTGGCTGCAAGAGCTTCGAGCTTATCCTTGAGAACGCTGCGAATCGCATCGGCAAAGCCGCTGACGCCCTTGCCGCTCTTGCAGTCGGTTTCCAGAACGTCTAGCCCCTGTGATTTAAAATAGCTGCGCCACAGCACGGTAACGGCGGGGTCCGCCTGATCGATACGGTTTAGTATGACGAGACGCGGCTTTGTTCCCGCGAGCCTGTCGATATCGGGATTGCGGCTGGAATACGGAATTCGCGCGTCGATAATTTCGCAGACTGCGTCTACGAGCTTCATGTTTTCCTCGATCATGCGCTGAGCCTTGGTCATATGTCCGGGAAACCATTGGATATTCATTTTTTCGGTCATGTCGGACAAAAAATCACCTCAAAAAGCGCTATTTAACAATGCCGAATTTATCTATCGGTAGTAACCTCAACATTACCTTGCCCATAATATAACGTTCGTCGACACAGCCGATCTGGGCGTATCGGCTGTCCAGCGAATTGTTGCGGTTATCGCCCATAACGAAAACGCAATTCTCGGGAACAGTAATTTTGCCGTCGAAATCGAGCGGCGTCAGCGTCAGTTCCGCGGTATATGGCTCACTGAGAGGCTGATCATCCACATATACAATGCCATTCTCAAAGTCGATATCCACCGTCTGGCCCTCAACGGCAATTACGCGTTTTATTATCGGCTCTTCCTGGAAAGAGAGCTTGCGCAGAACGACGACGTCACCCTGCTTGGGAGTATAGAACAGATCCGTTATTATTACGCTGTCCCCATCATGGAAGGTAGGCTGCATTGACGGGCCGATAATGCCTATGATACGGGCAAGAAAAGCAAAAATAATAACGCAGATGAGAAGCGCGGAGACCAAAGACTGCATCCATTCATATATTTCGGAAGACTCTTTTTCTTGTTCGGACTTGGCCGTACGTTTCTTTTCGGGTTTTTTATCTTTGTTAACGGCTTTTGCGGCTTCCTCTTCTTTTTCAAAACGCTCATAATCAAAGCCGGAGGGATTTTCGTTTAGAAGATCGTAATTTTCGAAAGGCTTTTTATCCAAATATGGCGCCTCCTTTTTAGAGTACATATCTAATCAGTCATTATACACTTGCGATATATATTTTAGCAAGAATCAAAATGAAAAATGCCTTTGCCGCGGACGAATTTGGATCAACTGTCTGCTGGCCGCGGTCAAATCTTCAAATAAAATAAAAAAGAGGCTGAACGCCTCTTTTTTATTAAGCTAAACGCGCTCCTTGACCTTAGCCTGCTTACCGACTCTGTCACGGAGATAATAGAGTTTGGCTCTGCGTACTTTACCTTTGCGAATCGTTTCAACAGAAACGATCGTGGGTGAATGTACGGGGAAAACCTTTTCGCATCCGACATTGTAAGAAATACGGCGAACCGTGATGGTTTCGCTTATACCGCCGTGCTTGCGGGCGATGATCGTACCGTCGAAGGCCTGGGTTCTCTCACGGTTTCCTTCCTTAACACGAACAACGACACGCACAGTGTCACCAACGTTCATTTCAGGAAGCTCAGGCTTCATATACTGCTGAGAAAGTGTTTTAACCAGATCCATGCTTGTATCCTCCCTTCACTGTAAACGTTCGTGGCCGGGAAAAAGTTCCGCCAGAGGACCGTTCCTGTTAACGCAAGCAAAGGGCATAGCTGCCCTCGCATAGACCATGAAATTTTACCACATCATATTGGGTATTGCAAGAGATTATTAAAAATTAATTGCAAATAATCCTTATTTCCGGCCGAAAAGAGGATTCTGCGGCCAATATCAGTCTGTCAATAAGCTACGATTATGCCGCCCGCATTGGCATATATTGTGCTAATGCCGCCGGCTCTGAGTATCTTGCACTCCTTGAACGGCACTTTAGCCATGATATAGTCACGCGCCTGACGAGCCCTGTCGGGGCACTGGCAGTGGGTGATATAAAGATCATGTCCGCTCATATCCTTGCCCTTGCATCTTTCGGCGATCTGCTCCGCCATTTTGGCAACAGCCCTGTCCATCGAAAGCGCCTTTCCCCTTACGCAGATATTTCCTGTCTCATCGCCGCCCATGATGAGCTTGAGCTTCAGAGCACCCGTGATAATCGACTGGAGGTGGTTCAGACGGCCGTTCTTACGAAATACCTCCAGCGTTTCGAGAATAAAATACGTCGTCAGACTGTTTATAAATTCGAGTGTCTGTTTTACGACTTCGTCGAAAGGGATTCCGGCTTCTGCAAGAGAAAGTATTTTCTCACAGACCGCGATCTCACCAGAAGCAGCACTTTTTGAACTAAAAATAAAAATATTCTTCTCAGGATATTTTTCCTTAAACATATTTGCAGCAACAACGGCGCTTCCGTAGCTTCCGCTCAGCTTATCCGACAGTGTCACAACGTAAATATCGTCCGCGCCGCAGTCATAGGCTTCAAAATAAGCGCCCGGCGCAGGGCAGGCGGATTTCGGCGCGTTAAGGGACGCCGCCATTTTGCTGACCAAAGTTGCACAGCGGAGGCTCTCGTCATCGATGTATGTCTCTCCGTCCAGTTCGATCGTAAGGGGTACACGCTTAATCCATTTATAATCGTCTTCTAGATAGGGATAGTCGCAGCAGCTGTCTCCGATTATTCGAAAGCTCAAAGCTCAACACCTCATATTCATAGATTGTTAATAGATATGGTAATCAATAACATATTAGATAGTAACGACTACCATTTTAAGATGATTATACTCTCAATAGATACGCATGTCAATTGCGTTATTTGAATATAAGATGTGCAAATCCAATTGGCAGCGTAAAATCAGCGCCGGGCAAGCTCGGCTATAATATCTGCGCAGCTTTCGATCCCCAGCTTCCCGCTGTTGAGGCTGATATCATAATTGCTGCTCATACCCCATATTCTTCCTGTATAGTTTTTATAATATACCTTCCGTTTTTTATCTTTTTCCTCAAGACGCTTTTCCGGAGCGTCGTCTCTTTCTCCGTAGAGCCTGACTATTCTGTCTGCTTTAAACTTTGTATCGGCATAAATATACACATGAAGCGCATCCGGGCAATCCTTCAGGATATAGTCCGAGCAGCGGCCGACTATGACACAGGGACCTTTTTCAGGCAGACGCTTAATAATGTTGTGCTGTATTACATACAGCTTGTCGGAAATATCCGAGTAGCCTTCGAATCCGCTGCTTCCGGAGCGCGCAAGATTGAACAGAAAGCTTGACGTTGAAGTCGCGTCCTCTCCCCTACGCTCAATAAAATCCGGCGAATAGCCGCTTTCCTTTGCGATAAGCTCAACCAGAGCCTTATCGTAAAATGTGTAACCGAGGCGTTCGGCGACAGCGTGTGCGATAGTTCGTCCGCCGCTCCCGAATTCGCGGCTGATAGTAATGACTTTTTTGCTCATTTCGAATCCTCCGATACGTCAGGTGTATTTAAAAACACTCTTGGGGTTTTTAAAAAAGGAATTCTGCAAACTGCGCCCATAGCGGTATTGTAATTGTGCTTGCGACGATAGAATAGAACACGCTGCCCGCGCTTTCGAGTCTCGCTTCGGGGTCGGACTCATACTGTATCGTGAACGCGGCGAGCAGTGAAGCAACGGGAAGCGAGGAGTAGATGATAACGGTTTTTGCAACGAGAGGGTCGGCCGGAACAAAATACATAATTGCCACAGTTACCGCCGGCATTATCATGTTACGCAGAAGGGGCATAAGAAGATACTTCGGCTTAAGAAGAGATTTCACTTCATTTTTCCCAAGGGAGATGCCGCAGAGGATCATCCCCATCGGCGAAGTGACCGCTCCTACCGCTGATATTGTCTTATCAATGGGAGCGGGCAGCTCGAAACGCGCCATATAGAGCAAAAGCCCGATAAGCACTGCGGCAACCGGAGGCGAGAGCCAGCCCTTCAAATGCTGAATAAAACTCATTTTTTCATGTTCCGTGCCCGGAGGGGAAAGCAACGGCTTTGCCGAGCTGTAATACACCATCCGGATAGGCGCTGTAAACACCACGAAATAAAGCAGTCCCGTCTGCCCGTAAAGCGCCTCGGCAACCGGTATTCCGACGAATGAAAAATTCGTGAACATCGCGCCGAAGCGCAGTATTCTGCCGGTACAGCTCCTGCCGCAGATAATATAAACAAGCTGACCTATTCCGAAGCAGAGCGCCAGGTATGCGATGCTGAGAAATGCCAGAATAGCGCAGTTACGCATTTCGTCCGATGAATATGGGGCGTTAAAAGAGCTGATTATCATACAGGGCAGAGCAATATTCAGAAGGAAAGACGTCAGCGATGAATCAAACTTCTCGTCAACCATTCCGAGCCGCCAGATAAAAAAACCGATCACTATAAGAAATAAAAGCTGAAGCGACAGCTGAAAAGCAAGCATTTTGTTTCCTCTTTGTCTGTTAGGGTAAGGAAGGATATAAGAAAGCGGGCGGTTTCGGCAAAAACCGCCCTTGGATATGATTTGTTGTTACTTTACGTCGTTTTCATTGAAAGGATCGCCGCACTCTGGGCAGAACTTCGGCGGATTTTTAGGATCGTCAGGCTCCCAGCCGCACTTGTCGCATTTATATAAGAGTGCATCTGCGGGCTTGGGCTTTCCGCATTCCGGACAGAACTTTCCCTTGTTCACCGCGCCGCAGGAGCATGTCCAGCCGACTGTTTCAGACGGCTTCTGTTTTCCGCAGTTTGAGCAGAATTTGCTCGTATTTGCTGTCCCGCAGGAGCAGGTCCAGCTATCTGATGCGGCGGGCTTTCCGCCCATTGTGAAAAGATTCTGCGCGTTTGCGCCGCCAGCAGTTTGCGCCATATTCAGGCCCGCGAAGCCCATGAAAGCTCCCCCGCCTCCCTCGTTCTTCGCAGCTGACTGCATAGCTTCAGCCTGCGCTCCGACAAGGTGCGCCGCCGCCATGGTCGGATCGCGGAATGCGGCGTTGCGCTGGAGCTGTTTTATCATCTCTTCGTCCTCATCCGAGGCTGTTACGGAGCTTACGCCCAGTGAGATGATAGAGATGCCGCGAAGCTCGCGCCACTTCTTTGAAAGAACATCGTTCAGAGCATCCGCAAGCTCCATCGTATGACCCGGAAGAGCGCTGTAACGTATGCCCATTTCGGAAATCTTCGCAAATGCGGGCTGAAGAGCTGTAAGAAGCTCGCTCTTGAGCTGACCGTCAATCTCCGATCGCCTGTAGTCCCAGTCGACATTGCCGCAGACGTTAGTATAGAACAGCATGGGGTCGACGATACGGTATGAATATTCACCGTAGCAGCGAATTGCGATATCCACATCAAGCCCGACGTTTTTATCGACGACGCGGAAAGGAACGGGGTTCGCCGTTCCGTATTTATTCCCGATGAGCTCCTTGGTATTAAAGTAATATACGCGCTGATCCTTTGCGGTATCGCCGCCGAAGGTAAAACGCTTGCCGATGGTCTTGAAGGTTTCTGAAACCGAGGCCCCGAGATTCCCGACAAAGACGCTAGGCTCCGTCGATGTATCGTATACAAATTCGCCGGGTACGGCGCATAGCTCGACAATTTTGCCCTGCTCGACGATTATCATACACTGACCGTCGTTTACTGCAACGATCGAACCGTTCGAAATGATATTTTCTTCGGCTTTTGTGTTTGAACTGCGTTTTGAACTGCGCTTCATTCCCTTTTGGACAAGAACCTCCTGATCCAGCGCGTCACAGTAAAAATACTCTCTCCACTGGTCGGCAAGCACGCCTGAAAGCGCGCCGACGCCTGCTTTTAAAAGACCCATGACAGATCTCCTTTCCGATGCCGGTCAGAGCAGTCGCTGCTTGCATCCGGCGCATTTTTCTAGTTGCTTGAAGTCGGTATATAAGGAATTATTTTGGACGCGAATTCGGGCATGCTGACTGTCTGCAGATATACCCTTCCTGGTCCCCTGAGAATTGAGAGAAACAGCCCTTCGCCTCCGAACAGCACATTTTTAAAGCCTTTGACTGTTTCCGCCGTATATTGCACACTTGCCTCATAAGCCGCAATGTTTCCGGTATCAACCTTCAATATCTCGCCGGGTGCAAGATCCTTTAC
>JAJUHD010000012.1 GCA_029268085.1 Bacillota bacterium
CCGCTCCTCCCAGGAGCTCTTCAAGATGCTTCCCTATCTCGTAACCATAGTCGTGCTCATCTTCGTCTCTATGCGCAGAAAACGCGAAAACCAGCCCCCCGCCTCCCTCGGCCTCCCATATTTCAGAGAGGAAAGATAGAAGCTGCTTGCATAATATCGCCTCCTCAGGTATAATTTTGTTAGAGAGATTATATTTGAGGGGGAATTTTTATGCCCGAAGCAATAGTGTCATCATTTTTGGGCTTTATGGTCTTTTTCTGGGTCATCGGCCTTGCGGTTGCGGTTCTTGTGATAATCGCAACATGGAAAATCTACGAGAAAGCCGGTGAACCCGGCTGGGCGTCGCTAGTTCCCTTTTACCGCGATTATGTATTTTTCAAGATTTCCTGGGGTAACGGCTGGTATTTTCTTCTGAATACCGTTCCCGCCGTGATAATGCAAATCGCATACCTTTCATTTTATATGAAACTTATTATGGAAGGAATCGAAAGCTATGGCAGCGGATACTTTAATGAATACGGCTTGATTGCCGACACTATGGGTATGGGGGCGCTCATGTCCCTGCTTGGAATCTTTACGCTGGTCATAAGCATCATCACCTATGTCAAGCTCGCCAAGGCCTTTGGGCAGAGCGGCGGATTCGCCTGCGGGCTCATTTTCCTTGCTCCCGTTTTCCTCTGTATCATGGCATTCAGCAAGGATATCTACTATGTCGGCATTCCCGGCAAAACACCTCCTTATGGTGCGCCTTATGATCGGCAGGGATATGGCGGCCCCAACCGTCAGGACGCCGCATGGCAGGACCCCTACTACCGTCCGACCGGCACTCAGCCGCCTCTTCAGTACGGCCCGGGCTGGGGCTGGCAGTCTCCGGAACCGCAGCAAAACATGAACCGTCAGCAGGGCGCGAGCCCGCAGGAAGCCGCGAAGTATTGTCCTGACTGCGGCATGGCTCTCAAAAAGGAAGACGCTTTCTGTCCCAGATGCGGAAAACCGCAACAACATTAGCTATGGCGAATTCTGAATAATATAGTCGTATTCTGTAAAAAAGTTAAAATTTATCTTGTGCAAACATAAGCTTTATTGTAGACTTATTCTTGGCAGAGAATTTTCTGCGTTTGAGAGAGAATCATATTATTAGGGAGGTTTTCTATGTATTACAACTATGGTTATGACTATGATATGGCGGACAGCCTTTTTCATATGTCGGCAGGCTCCACGTTTTTTAGTCTTCTGCTTGGCGCCTTATTAATTGTTTCGCTGTGGTTTATTTTTCAGAAGGCCGGCGAACCAGGCTGGGCCGCAATTGTTCCTTTCTACAACTATTATGTTCTTTTCAAGATCACCTGGGGCAACGGTTGGATGTTCCTGTTATTGCTGATTCCCATTGCAAACATCGTAATCGCGATAATTACCGTGGTTAAGCTTGCAAAAGCCTTCGGTAAGGGCGGCGGCTGGGCCTGCGGGCTAATATTCCTCGGCATAGTTTTCCTGCCGATAATGGCTTTCAGCAAGGACATCGTATATATCGGCGTTCCGGGAAAAGAGGGCCAATACAATGCCGGTTATGGCCAGCAGGGCTATCAGCAGCAGGGTTACCAGAACCCATATTCTCAGGGTTATCAGCAGCCTTATCAGTCTCCCAATGCTCAGCAGGGCACTTATCAGCAGCAGAGCGCACAGAACCCTGACTACTTCTATCAGCAGACCTCCGCTCCGGCAGGACCAAAATTCTGCGCGGGCTGCGGCGCTCCCATTGAAGGCAATATTAAATACTGCCCCAAGTGCGGCAAGCCTATATAAATTCTGATTATAAAAACGGCGCTTCGAATGAAGCGCCGTTTTTATTATTCAGGCATTTCGGCAGACCATGACGGCGTTTTTTCACCATATATCCTGCATGCCCTCTTTATATCGTTTACAAGCATTTCAACGGTCTCTGGCTTCGTTGCCCAGCTTGTTGCAAAGCGCACTGCCGTTCTGTCTCCCGGAAGCTCCTTCCAGATGGAGAATGAGTAATTCTTTTTCAGTTCTTCCAGAACCGCGCCGTTAAGTATAGGAAACTGCTGGTTCGTCGGTGAATCGTAAAGAAAATCGCAGCCAGCCGACCTGAACGCATCCTTTATGCGAATCGCTTCCCTGACGGCAGACTTACCGAGCTCGAGATACAGACCGTCCCTGAAAAGCGTCTCGAACTGTATTCCCAGAAACCTGCCCTTTGCAAGAAGACCGCCGTGCTGCTTAATATGGTAGAGAAAATCCTCGTTCAGTTTTTCGTTAACAACGCAGACGGCTTCCCCGAACATCGCACCGACCTTCGTCCCGCCGATATAAAAAACATCACAGAGCTTGGCGATGTCAGCCATAAAAACATCGTTTTCCTTTGTTCCCAAAGCATATCCCAGCCTCGCTCCGTCAAGATAGAGCAGGACGTGCCTTTCGTCACATACGCGGCGAAGCTCGCCAAGCTCCTGCTTGGAATATATAAGCCCTGTTTCGGTGGGATGTGAGATATAGACCATAGCAGGCTGCGGGCTGTGGATACGCGCAGGATCGCTCCAGTGGGCCTCGATGCACTTGCGCACCTGCAACGCGGTAATCTTTCCGTTTTCCGACGGAAGAGAAATGACCTTGTGCCCCGTTGCCTCGATCGCGCCCGATTCGTGGCAGGCGATATGCCCAGTATCTGCGCAGACGACAGCCTGATACGGTCTCAAAGCGGAGGCAATAACAGTCGTATTCGCCTGCGTCCCGCCCATTAGAAAGTGGACGGCCATGTCTTCTTTCCCGCATGCAAGGCAGATGATCCGTCGTGCAGTCTCGCAGTATGCGTCCTCGCCGTAGCCTGGGGTCTGCTCCCGGTTAGTCTTCACAAGCGCGTCAAGTATCCGCGGGTGCGCTCCCTCGGTGTAATCGCTTTCGAATCTGTACATACCTTTATCCTCGTTTTCTCTTTCTCCTGCCTGTCCATTATATTTTCATGCTCGTTGAATGTCAATTGCTCCTTAGCATCGTAAGTCGATTTATTGCACAATAATCGATTTACATTTTCGTGTAATTGTGTTAGAATATAATTTATCGTATCAAATACCAGCGCACGATGGATTTTTCCGCTTAGCCAACGGAGGTTTTTATGAAGCACAGCTTTTTTGCTCTGATCTCGCGCATGCGCTATATCGGCCGCTGGGGGCTGATGCGCAACAGCCTGCCCGAAAATATTCAGGAGCACAGCCACATGGTCGCGGTAATCGCGCACAGCCTTGCGGTTATCGGGCACGACGTTTACGGTAAAAGCTGCAGCCCGGAAAAATGCGCCGCCGCCGCGCTCTATCATGATGCTTCGGAGATACTGACGGGCGACCTTCCGACTCCTATTAAATACCACGACGAGGCTATAAGGACATCTTACAAAGAAATCGAAAAAAACGCGTGCAAAAAGCTTTTGACCTTTCTGCCGGACGAGATCCGTGCCTCATACGAGCCTCTTCTCCTAGAGGATGACCCCGAAATCTATGCATATGTCAAAGCGGCGGACAAGCTCGCAGCTCTGATTAAGTGCATTGAGGAGCGTAAGGCGGGAAACAACGAGTTCCTTTCCGCCGAAGCGCAGATACTTGAGATTTTGAAGAAAAATCCCCTGCCGGAAGTAGGCTATTTCATGCAGAACTTCATCCCTTCCTTCGAGCTGACGCTTGATGAGCTTGGCGCGATTAACTGAAAATCGAACGTTCCCTCCGCAATTCGGCGGATCATTAAATTTGTGCGCACAGCCGCACTGGAGGTTACATTTTATGCGTGCATTCGTTACTGTCGTCGGAAAAGACAAGGTCGGCATAATTGCCGCCATCTGCGTGCTCCTCGCGGAGAAAAACGTCAATATTCTGGACATCAGCCAGACAATCCTGCATGATTATTTCACAATGATCATGCTCGTGGATGCCTCCGAATGTTCGGTTCCGTTCGGTGAGCTTTCCGAAAACCTCGCGGAACTCGGAAAAAAGATGGATCTGAATATCCGCATTCAGCGCGAGGAGATCTTCAACGCCATGCACAGGATTTGATTCAGAGGGTAACGATATGATAAATCAGAGTGAAATCCTACAGACTATAAACATGATAGACCAGCAACACCTTGACGTCCGCACGATAACAATGGGTATCTCTCTGCGCGATTGCGCCCATTCGGACATCAAAGTGAGCTGCGACAAGATATACGACAAGATTTGCCGCTATGCCGGAAACCTCGTCAAAACCGGCGAACAGATCGAGGCCGAGTTCGGCATTCCGATCGTCAATAAGCGCATTTCGGTGACTCCCATAGCCCTTGTCGCCGAAAGCTGTGAGGCAGAGGACTATGTTCCTTTCGCAAAGGCTCTGGACAGGGCGGCGAAGGAGGTCGGCGTCAATTTTCTCGGCGGCTATTCCGCCCTCGTACACAAGGGCTGCACGACAGGTGACGAAAAGCTGCTCCGCAGCATTCCCGAAGCTCTTGCGGAGACGCAGTTTGTCTGTTCAAGCGTTAATGTCGGAACAACTCGCGCGGGCATAAACATGACCGCCGTGCGTACTATGGGAGAGATTATCAAGAAAACCGCCGAGCTTACAAAAGACTCCGGAAGCTTTGGCTGCGCGAAACTCGTTGTCTTTTGCAATGCCGTTGAGGACAACCCTTTTATGGCGGGCGCTTTCCACGGCGTGGGCGAGCCAGAGTGTGAGATAAACGTCGGCGTTTCAGGCCCCGGCGTCGTGCATGAGGCGCTGAAGGCTGCGAAGGGCGAACCGCTCGACGTCGTCGCGGAAACAATCAAGAAAACCGCCTTCCACATCACCCGCGTTGGCCAACTCGTCGCACAGGAGGCATCCAGCCGTCTTGGCGTACCCTTCGGCGTAGTCGATCTTTCACTCGCGCCGACTCCCGCGGTAGGCGATAGTGTAGCGGATATTCTCGAAGCAATTGGTCTTTCGTCTGTCGGAGCTCCGGGTACGACGGCAGCGCTCGCGCTCCTCAACGACGCGGTCAAAAAAGGAGGCGTCATGGCTTCCAGCAACGTCGGCGGACTTTCGGGAGCATTCATTCCCGTTAGCGAGGATGCCGGCATGATCGCTGCGGCAAAGGCCGGATATCTTACCATCGAAAAATTGGAAGCGATGACCTGCGTGTGCTCCGTCGGTCTGGACATGATAGCGGTTCCGGGCGATACCTCTGCCGAGACCATCGCGGCGATAATTGCGGACGAGGCTGCAATCGGCATGATAAACAACAAGACGACAGCTGTCCGTCTTATTCCGGTTGTCGGCAAAAAGGTCGGTGACACTGTCGAATTCGGCGGACTCTTCGGAAGCGCGCCGATAATGCCCGTTAACACCTGCAGCCCTGCGGAGTTCGTACTGCGCGGTGGACGAATCCCTGCGCCGATGCACAGCCTGAAAAATTAAAGGATTAATAATATGGAGCAGCGCAAATTGGACCGCATAAGCGAGTTGACGCGCATCTCCCGCGAACGCGAGCTTACGGCGGAGGAACAGGCGGAACGAAAAGCCCTGCGTGAGGAATATCTTGCCGAGTGGCGGCGGGGTGCAAAGCAGACGCTCGACTGCGTTTATGTCATCGACGAAAAAGGCGTAAAGCGCAAGCTGACAAAGTGAAAAGGCGGGATAACCGCTTATAATAATTTCCTATGGCCGCCAGCCACGGGGAAGGGAGAAACGAACAATGCTAAAAAACACAGAAAAATCCATGGATAAGATCGTAGCCCTCTGCAAAAATCGCGGCATAGTCTACGCAGGCAGCGAAATCTACGGAGGACTTGCAAACAGCTGGGACTACGGTCCTCTCGGCGTTGAGCTCAAGAACAACATTAAGCGCGCCTGGTGGAAAAAATTCGTGCAGGAGAACCCCTACAACGTCGGTCTCGACTCCGCGATCCTGATGAACAGACAGGTCTGGGTAGCCTCCGGTCACGTTACCACCTTCAACGACCCGCTCATCGACTGCAAAGCCTGCAAGATGCGCCACCGCGCCGACAAGCTAATTGAGGATTGGCTGAAGGAAAACCCGAGAGAAGGCATCAGCGTTGAGTCCATGACTAACGAGGAAATGGTCGCCTTCATCCGCGACAACAGCATCGCCTGCCCGGGCTGCGGGAAGTCCGATTTTACCGATATACGCAAGTTCAACCTCATGTTCAAAACTCATCAAGGTGTCACCGAGGATAATTCGACCGAGGTCTATCTCCGTCCGGAGACGGCTCAGGGCATCTTCGTAAACTTTAAGAACATCCAGCGCACAACACGCCGCAAAATCCCCTTCGGCGTCTGCCAGATCGGCAAAAGCTTCCGCAACGAAATCACCCCGGGCAACTTCATCTTCCGCATCCGCGAATTCGAGCAGATGGAGCTTGAATTCTTCTGCGAGCCCGGCACGGACCTCAAATGGTTCGAATACTGGCGCGCTTATTGCCATGAGTGGCTTCTAAATCTCGGCATGAACGACGAAAACCTACGTCTGCGCGACCACTCGAAAGAGGAGCTCTGCTTCTATTCCAAGGCTACGACGGACTTCGAATATCTCTTTCCGTTCGGCTGGGGAGAGCTCTGGGGCGTCGCCGACCGCACTGATTACGATCTCACCCAGCATCAGAAGACCTCCGGCCAGGACATGGACTACTTCGACCAGGAAAAGAACGAACACTACGTCCCCTATGTTGTCGAGCCCTCGCTCGGCGCGGACCGCGTCACTCTTGCTTTCCTCATTGATGCCTATGACGAAGAAGTTGTGGATGCCGAAAAAAACGACACCCGCGTCGTGCTGCATCTGCATCCCGCTCTTGCACCCATCAAGTGTGCAGTCCTGCCGCTTTCCAAGAAGCTCGGCGAACCCGCCGAGGAGCTTTTCCGCTCCCTTCAGAAGCACTTCATGGTCGAGTATGACGAGGCTGGTTCCATCGGCAAGCGCTACCGCCGTCAGGACGAAATCGGTACGCCCTTCTGCGTAACCTACGACTTCGATTCTGAAACCGACGGCTGCGTAACCGTGCGTGAGCGTGACTCCATGGAACAGGTTCGCGTAAAAATCAGCGAGCTTGCCGGATATATTGAAAAACGCCTTGAGTTTTAAAGGATTTGCGCCGCAATTATGCGGCGCAAATATCCATTTATTATCGTTTTGTTGGAGGGCATAATGACAGCAGGTCAGGAATTCGTCAAAAAAATACGCCCCGCCGGCGTCGCCCTGTTTCTTCTGATATTCATTCTGTATCTCATTATCTGCTTCACCTCGCGTCCCGACCCGCTCGCAGGCTACGAGGCCCCTCACAATTCTACATATTATGCGCAGAGCGACGAGGCCCTCGGCGAGCTGAAAGCAGAGCTTGAAGCTAATGTGTTCCCTAAGCTGGCTGGAGATGAAAGCTGTACGGTCAAAGACGGAAAACTCGAAATCGTTACCGGCGGCGAGAACTTTAATACCTGCCGCTCCGCAATTCTGAAGCATTTCGATGCGGAGCTGTTCGAGTTTATCAGAAGCTGAAACTGAGCACCGCCGTACACAGGAGGTCATATGAAAGACGGATTTATCACGGTTGCGGCCGGAACGCCTGAGATACGTGTTGCGGACTGTGAATTCAATAAAAACTCTATATTGAATATTATTAAAGAGGCCGAAAAGCATGGTGTCAAGATACTCGCTCTGCCGGAGATGTGCGTCACGGGCTACACCTGCAGCGACCTGTTTTTGCAGCGTGCCCTTACCAAAGCCGCGGAGGACAGTCTTTCGGAAATTCTTGCATCCACCGCGGAGACCGACATGCTTTTCGCTGTCGGTCTGCCCGTACTTTTCGGCGCCAAGCTCTACAACTGCGCCGCAGTTTGCTGCCGCGGAGCTCTCCTTGCGCTTGTACCGAAAATGTATCTTCCGAACTACGGAGAATTTTATGAAAAACGCTGGTTTTCAGAAGGCGAAAGGGAAGGGCATCCTCTGCCCTTTGCCGGACGCGAGACCTATTTCGGCTCGGACGTGATTTTTACCTGCGGCACAATGCCGGGGCTCTGCGTCGGCGTCGAGATATGCGAGGATCTCTGGGCGCCCGTCCCGCCCTCATCTTACCTCGCGCAGGCGGGCGCAACGGTCATCCTGAACCTTTCCGCCAGCGACGAGGTCGCATCGAAGGATTCCTACCGCCGCGGGCTCGTTACGGGTCAATCGGGCAGACTGATATGCGGCTACATCTATGCAGACGCGGGCGAAGGCGAAAGCTCCACCGATCTGGTATTCGCGGGGCACAATCTGATCGCCGAAAACGGCAGTCTGATTGCCGAGCGCCGCTTTGGAACGGGGCTTGCAGTCTCTGAAATCGACATCGAATATCTTCGCTATGAGCGCATGAGGATCAGTACCTTCCGGCCCGATAACAGCGCGCGGTTTGTGAACATCGGCTTTTCTCTTAAAAATGAAGATACAAAGCTTACAAGATGCTTTTCTCCCACGCCCTTTGTTCCCCATGACGAAAACGAGCGCAAGACCCGCTGCGAGGAGATCTTCCGCATCGCGGCGCTCGGACTCAAGAAGCGCATAGAGCACACGGGCACGAAAAGCCTTGTTATCGGCATTTCGGGCGGTCTGGATTCAACTCTGGCTATGCTCATCGCCGCAAGAGCAGTGGATATGCTCGGTCTCCCGCGCGAAAGCATAATCGCCGTCAGTATGCCCTGCTTCGGCACGACTGAACGCACAAAGGGGAATTCAGAAATCCTTGCGGACGAACTCCGAGCAACCAGAAGAACTATCAATATAACCAAAGCCGTGAGGCAGCACTTTGAGGATATCGGACACGACGAAAGCGTTCTCAACGTTGTCTACGAAAACTCGCAGGCGCGGGAACGCACTCAGGTGCTTATGGATATAGCAAACGGCACTTCCGGACTCGTCGTCGGAACAGGCGACATGTCCGAGCTTGCTCTCGGCTGGGCCACCTATAACGGTGACCATATGTCGATGTACGGCGTAAACTGCGGTATCCCGAAAACCCTTGTACGCTATCTGGTCGGCTACTGTGCAGAAGTTGCGGAGACAAAAGAGCTTGCCTACGTTCTGCGCGATATACTCGCAACGCCTGTTTCCCCAGAGCTGCTGCCTGCGGAAAACGGCGATATAAGCCAGAAGACCGAGGAACTCGTCGGTCCCTATGAACTGCATGACTTTTTCCTCTACCATCTCATCAGGCGCGGCTGCGAGCCAAGAAAGGTGCTCCGTCTCGCGGAGCTTGCCTTCGGCGGCGTCTATGACCATGAGACAATCCTGAAGTGGCTTCGCACCTTCATACGCCGCTTCTTCTGGCAGCAGTTCAAGCGCAACTGCCTGCCTGACGGTCCAAAGGTCGGTACTCTTTCACTCAGTCCCCGCGGGGATCTCAAGATGCCTTCGGACGCTAAATGCAATATGTGGCTCAGTCAGCTTGAAAATCTCTGATTTCTGCCTGTAAGCAGTCTGATATAATAAAAAGCTTTCGGCTTTTGCCGAAAGCTTTTTATTATATCAGCGACGCCGCGATCAGCTTTTTCGTATAGTCTGTCTTCGGGAAATTAAAGACTTCCTCCGGCGTTCCCTGCTCTATGATGCGTCCCTCGTTCATAACAAGAACACGGTCACTAATCTGACGTATCACGTTCAGGTCGTGCGAAATGAAGAGATAGCTCAGGTCAAATTCGTGTCGGAGCTGTAAAAGCAGCTCAAGAATCTGCGCCTGAATTGTAACGTCAAGCGCCGAGACCGGCTCATCCGCGATTATGAACCTTGGTCTCTGGATGAGGGCAACTGCCATGCCGACGCGCTGACGCTGTCCTCCGGAGAGCTCGCGCGGCTTCCTGTCCGCATATTCAGGGCCGAGTCCGACCTTCTTGAGCATATCCATTACGCGGGCCTTGCGTTCTTCTTTTTTATACTTTCCGTAAGCTCTAAGCGGCTCCTCAACGATCCATTCGATGGTTTTGGCGGGGTTCAGCGAGCCCTTCGGGTCCTGAAAGACCATCTGCGGCCTGTTCGTATAGTGGATAATCTCGCCGTCATAATCGGTGTGCAGACCCAAAATCGTCTTTGAAAGCGTTGACTTTCCGCAGCCGGATTCGCCTACAAGCCCAAGTATCTCCCCCTGGCTGACGCTGAAGCTAACATCGAAAAGCACCTGCTTTACCGTTTTTTTATCTAGGAAACCGCGATTGACATAGTAAGCATTGAGGTTTTTAACCTCCAGAACAGTGTCAGACATTAACTCTTCTCCTCGCGGTCACGGCTGCAATCAGTTCCTTAGTGTACTCGTGCCGGGGGTCGCTGAAGACCTGTTCCGTGTCGCCCTGTTCCACAATCTCTCCGTTATACATGACGGCTACTTTTTTGCAAACACGCTTTATAACGCGCAAATCATGCGAAATGAAAAGCAGGCTTACTCCGCATTTTTCGTTTAGACGTTTCAAAAGCTCGATTATCTGCGCCTGAACGGTCACATCCAACGCGGTCGTCGGCTCGTCGAGGATCAGCAGTTTCGGATGCGTGATAAACGCAGCCGCTATCATCGCTCTCTGCCTCTGTCCGCCCGACAGCTGATGAGGGTATTTTTTATAGGTAAGGTCAGGGTTCGGAAGCCCGACGAGCCTCATGACCTCAAGCACCATATTCCGGCGTTCTTCGGCCGTGAACCTGCAGTGGAGCCTTAAAGTTTCTTCGATTTGTCTGCCGATCTTCATCAGAGGATCAAGGCTTGTCATCGGCTCCTGAAAGATCATGCCGATATCCTTGCCCTGTAAAAGACGCATCTCGTCATCGGTGCATTTTAAAATATCCCGCCCGTCAAAAATAACTTCGCCGCTGACTGTGGCATAATCGCGTTTAATAAGCCCCGCGATCGTATGCGCGGTAACGGTCTTGCCGGAGCCGGATTCTCCGACGAGTCCGAGCGTATCGCCCGCTTCCATATGCAGATCAATGCCCCGCACAGCCATACCGGGGCGCCCGTCGTTAAATGTGACAGTCAGATTCCTTATATCAAGCATTTGATTTTCGCCTCCGTTTGACGACCGGCCGCCATACGCGGCGGTAACCAAGGCCTTCCGAAATCAGGGCAAATCCCAGTATAAGTATCGATATGGCGCAGCCGGCGGAAAGAGCCTGCCATGGCGCCGAAAAGAGATATGTCTGCGATTCGAGGAGCATGCGCCCGAGGCTTGCGCTTTCGGTCGGCTTGATTCCGACGCCCAGAAAACTCATGCTTGCTTCGGCAAGCACCGCGTTGTTAAATCCGATTGCGATTGAGCTTAAAAGCACGGGAGCTATGTTCGGAAGTATGTGCACAAACATGATCCGCGTATGCCGCACTCCCATAAGCTTGGCGTTTCTTACATAGTCCATCTGGCGTTGTTTTGCGAATTCACCTCGGACCACTCGCGCGAAGCTCGGTATAAAGAGTATACCCAGAACAAGGATGATGATTTCTTTTCCCGAGCCGGTAATACTAACCGCCACAAGCGCCAGAAGTATACTCGGAAAAGCTGTAACGGCATCGTTGATCCTCATCATTATCTCGTCAGCAACGCCGCCGAAATACCCCGTTAGCCCGCCAATCAGCGTTCCGAATGTCGCGCCGATCGAAACCGCGAAGAATGCGATTGAAAGCGTCGTTCCCGCGCCCTCCATGACCCTGCTGAGAATATCGCGGCCAAAGTTGTCCGTACCCAGAAGATGCTTAAGGCAGGGGCCGATGCTTTTATCGGCCGGCGACATCATATCCGGGTCATACGGCGTCCAGAAAAAACCGACTATGATAACAGAAACGGTTATGGCCGTAATAGTACAGCCGAATATTAAGTTGTAATTCGGTGATTTTCTCACGGTTTCCTCCGAATCGTTCCGAATACCGGAGAGGCGGCCGGAACGCTCAGTTTTATCTTTAGAAAACTATAATACTCTTAATTTTCGTGAAATGGTTAAAAGTTTTCAATCAAATTTCAAATTAAGTGTATGCTTCCCGGTACCGTTTCAATCTAAGCACAATCACAGTCCTTCAGCGGAATCTAATCCTCGGATCGATATACTTATAGGATATGTCAGCCGCATAATTGACAGTAATTACGGCTATTGAGATTATCATGATAATAGTCTGGACGACGGGCAGGTCGCGCCCGATTACCGATGTGAGCAGCAGTCTTCCCATGCCGGGTATTGCGAACACCTGCTCGATAATGATGCTGCCCGCAACAATATCCACCAGCGTTACGGCGAGAAATGTAACGACCGGAATGATCGCATTTCGCATGACATGCCGGCTCAGAACCTGCCAGCGGCTGTTTCCGCGGCTGTAAGCCGTTCGGACGTAGTCCTCACTCATTTCCTTAACCATACTGCTCCGCAGAAGCTTTATGACCATCGCGCTCTTTGGCAGGGCAATGGCGAGCGCCGGGAAAAAAAGATAGCCCCAAAACCCCGAAGGATCCTCGGAGTGCGGAATAAAATCCCCCGGCGTGAACAGTTTAAAAACAAGCCCGAACACATAAGTAAAGATGATTCCTATGAAAAAGGCAGGTATAGACATAATTATCTGATTTATTACCGAGGCTATCCTGTCGGGTATGCTATGGGCAAAACGCGCGAGCAGAACGCCCAGAGGCAGTGAAATAACGAGCACCATGAGGAAGCTCATGCCCGAAAGCGCCGCCGTAATCGCGATTTTTCCGGAAAGCAGCTCGCTCACAGAAACATTGTAGCTGTAGGATGTGCCGAAATCGCCCCGTACGAAGCCGGCAAGCCATTTGAAATAGCGCAGAAACGCGTTCTCGTTCAGCCCGAGCTGTTCCCTGAGCGCCGCGACCTTTTCCGGCGTAGCCTGAGTGCCGAGCATCCTCGCCGTCGGATCGCCGGGGATGATCTGGAAGGCCAGAAACACGAGTACGGAGATCCCAAGGAGGGTAAGGATGAAAATTCCGATTTTTTTCAAAATGTATTTCATTTGTTCCCCTCCACTCGGCGAAAACGCAGGAAATACCGTTCTGCCGGCCGAAATCTGCACGATTCGGACGAAAAAGTGTGTTTTAATGCAGGGCGGTCCATGAAACGACGTGCAAAGACCGCCCCGTCAATATAAAGCCAGCGTTTGTCTTTTTTCTGTGCCGTTCTATTTTGTGAAGTAGACCTTGGATAGATCCATAACGTAGATGGGATAGAACTCATATCCCTGCAGGCCGTTCCCCATCGCGACAAGATCGCACATATCCTGAATATACAGGTTCGCCGCGTCCTTCGTAAGGATGGTCTGAAGCTGTCCGTAAAGCTCGACCTGCTTGGCATCGTCCGTGCAGGCAATCGCCTCGTTGAACACCTTGTCGTATTCGGGATCACTGAAATTGGTAAAATTTGAACCGGATTCCGATGAGAAACGCTCGAGCATCGCACGTGCAGTCATCATTGAGGCATCGACGCCGATGACCGTCGCCTGATAATCACGGCCCTGATATACCTTGCTGAGCCATGTTCCCCAATCAACCGTTTCAATATTCACTG
Source organism: Bacillota bacterium (assembly GCA_029268085.1). Lineage (GTDB taxonomy): Bacteria > Bacillota > Clostridia > Oscillospirales > Oscillospiraceae > UBA2658. Next base: position 13,544 of record JAJUHD010000012.1, read on the forward strand.
TGACGCCTACAGCTTTGAGCTGCTCCGCTATGACATACGCCGTATCGACATGAGGCTGATAGTTTGAGGGAACGGTTATAGACATTTCAAAGCCGTCCGGATAGCCAGCGTCGGCAAGAAGCTGCTTAGCCTTCTCAGTATCGTAGGTGTAGTAATCTACGAGCTCGGGACGGAAATATTTTTGGAAGTTGGGGTACATGCTGCTGCCGACCGCGGCTCCTCTGCCGTCGGCAAGGTAATCCATAATCATCTGGCGGTCGATCGCATAGCTCAGAGCCTGACGAACCTTCATGTTGTTGAAAGGCTCGACGGCGTTATTCAAGTAGACGGCCTGAACAAGGTTCATCGTGCCTTCTTTTATAGTGAAACCCTCGCCCAGCTCTTTGACCTGAGCGCCGGTGAGGTGGGCTACAAGGTCAACGGCTCCGCTCTTAAGTGACATCACAAGGGTCTCGGCATTATCGATGATCTTGTATGTTACTTTGTCCACATAGGCGGGAGTACCCCAGTAATCGCTGAATTTTTCAAGGACAATGCTCTGCTGCGGAGTGCGGGAAATAAACTTGAACGGACCCGTGCCGATGACATCTTTGGCCGGATCGCTGCCATCGGGAATGATCGCCGCGGTCAGAAGCGCGAGAAACTCTATATTGGGCTCCTTAAGGGTGATGACAACGGTTTTTTCGTCAGTCGCCTCAACGGATTTTACCGCGTCAAAGCCGTCGATAAGGGGGGTTCCTGTATCAAGTCCGGCGGCGCGGGATATGGAATAAACAACGTCTTTTACCGTAACCGCATTGCCGTTATGGAATTTTACGCCGTCACGAAGAGTAAAAGTAAATGTGTCGCCTGTTTCGGATATCTTGTAATCGCTGGCTATTGCGGGGACTAGGTTGCCTTTGGTGTCGGGCTTCACGAGGCCTTCATAAACGTTAAAGAGAACTTCTCTGGTTCCCGCCGAGACCATCTTGTGCGGGTCGATCGTATCGTCCAGGTCCTGCGCGATTCCGACTGTGAGTTCTCCGCCCGATACAGGTTCTGCGGAAGCTGCCGGTTCTGATGCGGTGGGCTGCGCCGTGGTCTCGCTTGTCTTGCCGCCCGAGCATGCGCTCAGTGCAGCAGACAGCATGAGAATTGCCAAAACAAGCGCAAGGGTTCTTCTGGTGTGTCTCATTGCGTCTTCTCCTTAAAATTGATATATTATTTCCTCAACAGTATTTCTGTCAGCGCCTTATATTTTTCGCCTATGCACTTGGGTCGCGGCAGAAAAAGTTAAAGAAATATTTACAATTACTCAATGCAGTATATACAATAATTCCGTCGAATGCAATAGCTTGTTGCCCAATAATCGGCAAAAATGCCCAATTTCAAACCGATTTGGGGCAATTGTAAATTTTGGTGGCCGCTAATTTGGTAAAGCGACGAAAAACGCATGCGACAGAATTTAAATAATGTCCCGCGCGGGCAGCCTTGAAATATGAAAGCGCGTTCCGGAAATCCGGAACGCGCTTATTTTTTGTACTTTCGTTAAATAAATACCCAATTACTTTGCATACTCTACAGCTTTTGTCTCGCGGAGCACATGAACCTTGATCTGTCCGGGATAGGTAAGCTCGTCCTCGATCTTCTTCGCAATTTCTCGAGCCAGAAGAACCATATCGTCCTCTGAGACTTCCTCAGGCTTAACCATGATGCGGATCTCTCGTCCCGCCTGGATGGCATAGCAGCTTTCGACACCGCTGAAGCTTTTGGAAACTTCCTCGAGCTTTTCAAGACGCTTGACGTAGTTTTCAATATTCTCGCGGCGTGCGCCGGGGCGTGCTGCTGAGATGGTATCCGCAGCCTGAACGATGCAGGCGATGACAGTGTGCGGCTCGACATCTCCGTGGTGCGCGTGGATCGCGTGGATGACCTCTTCGCTTTCCTTATACTTGCGCGCAAGATCAACGCCTATGGTAACGTGGCTGCCCTCGACCTCGTGGTCGATAGCCTTGCCGATATCGTGCAGAAGCCCCGCCCTTTTTGCCACTGCAACATTCACGCCCAGCTCTGAAGCGATAAGCCCGGCGATGTGCGAGACCTCGATCGAATGGCTCAGAACATTCTGCCCGTAGCTCGTGCGATATTTCATCCGGCCCAGCAGCTTGATAAGGTCTGGGTGCAGACCGTGGACGTTTGTCTCGAATACAGCCCTTTCACCCTCCGCCTTGATGGTGGCATTAACTTCCTTCTGCGCTTTTGCGACCATTTCCTCAATCCTTGCGGGATGAATGCGGCCGTCCTGAATAAGCTTTTCTAGCGACAAACGGGCAACCTCGCGCCTGACTGGGTCAAAGCTCGAGAGCGTAATTGCTTCAGGGGTATCGTCGATGATGAGATCGACTCCCGTAAGAGTTTCGATCGCGCGGATATTGCGGCCTTCGCGGCCGATGATGCGGCCCTTCATTTCGTCGTTGGGGAGAGGAACGACGGAAACTGTGACCTCGGAAGCATGGTCAGCCGCACAGCGCTGGATTGCAAGGGTTATAATCTCTCTCGCGCGGGCATCTGCTTCTTCTTTGTATTTTGCCTCGGCCTCTTTAATTTTGAGGGCCATTTCGTGAGTGACCTCTGTTTTGAGATCATCTATAATGTGTTGTTTTGCTTCCTCGACCGTATATCCGGATATCTTCTCCAGCATTTCAAGCTGGCTACGCTTAATGACCGCAATTTCTTCCTGCTGCTCTTCGGCCTGCTGGATCTTGCGGTTAAGCTGTTCGGTTTTCTTTTCGATCAAGTCTGTTTTCTTGTCCAGTGTCTCTTCTTTTTGCTGGAGCCGGCGCTCCTGCTTCTGGAGCTCCGCCCTGCGTTCCTTTACCTCGCGTTCGTACTCCGCGCGGCTCTTGTGTATTTCTTCCTTTGCCTCTAAAAGAGCCTCTCTCCGCTTGTTTTCAGCGGTTTTAATAGACTCGTTGATAATCCTCTTGGCTTCTTCTTCGGCGCTCTGTATCTCGCGCTCGGAAACGCGTTTGCGGTAAAGCACGCCGAGAAAAAAAGCTAATACAAAAACCAGCACCAACGCAATTATGATGCCGATGATCCATGGTGTAGAAGGCATAGTCAGTTATACACCTCCTTTTCAATAATGAATTCGGTGGCAAGCATAACTAAATAAGACGGATAAATAAGACGGATAAACATTTATCCGATGAATAGCAATGAATGTTAAAGGACTTCCCCTAATCCTTAAAATATCATCAGTTTATTCTAACTTGTAATGAATATTATGTCAAGCGCAAATATAGTCCCGTAAACATGTATTTGGGCATTGACAATGAGTATTATTGGCCAAAAAGAGAAGTTTGCCCGGTATTTTATTCAAGGCGGAATGCATAACGGTATAGAAAATGCTCCCCTTAAAGCTTTCGGATTATTCAACCCGTAAAGCTTTAAGGGGAGCTTTGGTTTCGCTTTAATCCTCCGGCAGGATGCCGTTTTCCTTCAGGGCGCTCATAAGAGCTGACATGTCCGGTTTAATCATTACCGGCGGCTTTGTCGCCTTGATAGCGTTATCGACGTCCTTAAGGCCGTTCCCGGTTACAATAGAAACGACGGTCGCGTCCTTGGGGATAAGCCCCTGTTCGCAGGCTTTTTTCAGACCAGCGGTACCTGTAACTCCCGCAGGCTCGCCGAATACTCCGCAGGTCGCGCCGAGAAGCTTTTGGGCCGCCATGATCTCCTCGTCTGTTACGTTCACCACAATGCCGTTCGATTCAACAATGGCGTTAATCGCCTTGTCCGGATTGCGAGGGACGCCGACGGCTATGGAGTCGGCAAGCGTGTTTTCCTCCATGGGGTACCACGGCTTCTTCTCCTCAATCGAGCGGTTTATCGGGCAGCAGCCCGAGGCCTGAACAGATATAAGCCTAGGCAGCCTGTCAATGAGACCCAGCGCATAGAGGTCCTTGAAGCCCTTCCAAACGCCAGCTATCGTGCAGCCGTCGCCGACCGAAAGTGCGACATAGTCAGGGCATATCCATCCAAGCTGCTCCCCAATTTCGAGAGAAACAGTCTTTTTGCCTTCTGAAAGATATGGATTGATAGCCGCGTTTCTGTTATACCAGCCCCACTTCTTTATCGCCTCGGCCGAGATTCTGAAGGTGTCCTCATAGCTGCCGTCAACCGAAATGACATTAGCGCCGAAGGTGATTAGCTGCGCGACCTTGCCCTTGGGCGCGCGGGACGGCACAAAAATATAGGTTTTAAATCCTGCGGCAGCCGCATTGCCGGCGAGGGAGGACGCCGCATTTCCCGTCGAGGAGCAGGCGATTATCTTTGCTCCAGCCTCTGTTGCTTTTGCGACAGCCATGGCGGAAGCCCTGTCCTTGAGCGAGGACGTGGGATTAAGCCCGTCATCCTTGATATATAGTTTTTTAATGCCGAGAATATCCGCAAGCCTCTGAGTCTCGTACAGGGGGGACCAGCCCACCCTGAGAGGAGTATTGGGCGTGCTCTCTTCGACGGGCAGGACTTCACGGTAACGCCACATCGAATAGTCCGTCCTGTTTTTCAGGACATCCTTTGTGAGCTTGGTCTTAATATAGTCGTAGTCGTATATTATATCCAGAATGCCGCCGCAGGAGCAGTTTTCAAGATTAGGAACAGCCTTGTATTCCTTGCCGCACTTTACGCAGCGCGCGCATACCACATTTCTCATAATTGCCTCCCGAAGCGCCGTTATATATTCTTGAGCAGGCCGGTTTCCTCGTTGAATTCATTAATGAGCTCATCAAGTTTCTTGTCGAGATTGTGGATGGACTCCCAGGTGTTCTCGGTATCGTACCAGAGAGCGTTGATTTCTTCGTAGGTCTTGCCCTGCTGTTCGACCCAAGTATAGTACTTGAGGTTGTGCACCCTCTTGCGCTCGGCATAGGTAAGCTCGAGGAGATTGTCCGTGCGGATACCGAGCATATGCAGGTTATGGTCGACAGCGGCGGCCTTCTCGCTGTATTCGCCGTACTGCTCATGCAGTTCATTAACTCTGGAAGCGTACATAGCGGCGGAATCAGTCAGAACGGTCACAACCACATCGTGCTCGGTGAGCTCGTAGTATTTTGCCATCTTGATGCAGCAGAGAACGTTGGCAATACCGGAAATGCCAAGCCATGTAAGCTTCTCTATCATGTCCTTGGAAAGGCCAAGCTCTTTCTTCAGGTATTTCTGCCCTGCGGGGTCATTGAACAGTCTCAGAAGTCTCTGGCTGTCCTCGTCGTCGATGGCGATCGCCATGTCTGTGTTCTTGACGTTGTGTATCCATGGAATGTGCTTGTCTCCGATGCCCTCGATCCTGTGGCCGCCGAAGCCGTTGTTCAGAATGGTCGGACACTGAAGAGCCTCACCGACGGCAAGCTTGAGCTGCGGGTACTTTTCTTTGAGATAATCGCCGCTTGCGAGCGTTCCGGCGGAACCGGAGGTGAAGCACGCACCCGCAAAATGATCGCCCGGACGCTTGATATGCTCGTAAACTTCCTCAAAGGCGTGGCCGGTGACCTGATAATGCCAGAGGTAGTTGCCCATTTCCTCGAACTGGTTAAAAATCATAACGTCATTGCGGGTCTTGCGGAGCTCCCATGTCTTGTCGAATATCTCTTTGACGTTCGATTCGCAGCCCGGTGTCGCGATGACTTCGCCCGCGATTTTGGAAAGCCACTCGAATCTCTCACGGCTCATCTCCGCAGGCAGAATAGCGACAGATTCACAAGCCAGAAGCTTAGAGTTGAAGGCGCCGCCGCGGCAGTAATTGCCTGTGGAGGGCCATACAGCCTTATGGCGGGTAGCATCAAACTGACCGGTGACGAGTCTCGGTGCAAGGCAGCCGAAAGACGCGCCGACCTTATGGCAGCCGGTCGGGAACCACTTTCCGGGCATGCAGACGATACGTGCGGGCACGCCTGTGAGGGCGGGCGGCAGCTCGATATAGTTAGGTACCTTGTTATAGAGTCCGCCTGTTTCCTTAGGCTCGTTTTTCCATGTGATGCGGAACAGATTCAACGGATTAACTTCCCACAGGCCCACGTTCTTGAGCTTTTCGCGGATTCCCTCGGGAATTTTTTTTGGGTCCTTCATTTGCGCATAGGTGGGAATAATAACGTTGTTTTCCTTTGCCTTGCGTATATTGTTTTTCAGGTTTTCGCGGTTAATAGTCAAGTCAATCATTTTTTAGCCTCCAGAAATAAATATTTATTTTCCAAAAGGACAAGCTTTAGATACATGATATCACGTTAAAATGTTAAAAACAATGCCTATATAAAAAATTTTTAGATATGCTGAAAATAAGTTTGACTTATTCACAAAATCGTCTATAATTAGTTACTGTAGGTATAGTAGAATTGTTAACAAGTACAATCCTTTCCCTTTAATGAAAGGAAAAACTATGAAGCTAATGAATTTTATACTCGCTCCCGACTCCTTTAAGGGCACTATGAGCTCCGATGAGGTTTGCGACGCGATGGAGCGCGCAATTAAAAAAAACATTCCGGACGCTAAGGTCAGCCGTGTCCCTCTTGCGGACGGCGGCGAAGGTCTTGTAAACGCCTTGCTCCGCATCTGCGGCGGCAGACGTGTAACAGCAGAGGTTTCCGGTCCTCTCCGCGATAAAATGAACGCGGACTATGCGATCCTGCCCGACGGTACGGCAGTCATTGAAATGGCCGCGTGCGCGGGGCTGCCTCTTGTTGAAGACCGAAAAGATCCCCTGCATACGACCACCTATGGCGTTGGGGAACTCATCCTGCACGCATGCGCCGAAGGCTGCAAGAATATTCTTCTCGGTCTCGGCGGAAGCGCTACAAACGACTGCGGCATCGGGATGGCGGCAGCTTTAGGCTACAAATTCTATGACAGCGCAGGTTCGGAGCTTGAGCCGTCCGCCGAAAACATGGTCAAGGTTTCTTTGATCAAGACTCCTGACACTCGCCCTGACGTCTCCTTTGTTGCGGCCTGTGACGTTGATAATCCGCTTTACGGGCCAACCGGCGCGACCTATACCTTCGGTATGCAGAAGGGCGCAGCGGGCGAAACTCTGGAGCTTCTGGATGCCGGCTTGAAAAATATGGCAGCCGTTATTAAACGCGATCTTGGTGCGGATGTGGCGCTGACGCCCGGTTCCGGAGCAGCCGGAGGGCTGGGAGCCGGAGTGCTCGCATTCCTAGGCGGAACGCTCAAGCCGGGGATAGAGCTTGTTCTTGATGCCGCCCGCTTTAACGACCTCCTTGCAGATGCGGATATCGTTTTTACCGGGGAGGGGCGCATCGACTGGCAGTCAGCGCACGGAAAAGCCCCTGTAGGAGTTGCCATGCGCGCAAAGGCAAAGGGCGTTCCCTGTATCGCCCTATGCGGTTCGGTAGGAGACGGAGCCGAGGCGGTCTATGAAAAGGGAATAACAGCGTTTTTTTCCGCCGTCCGCGGCGCGGGCGATTTTGAACAGATCAAAAAAACCTGCAAAGAGGACATGTATCTGCTGGCCGAGTCCGTCGTAAGAACGCTTATGCTTTCGGTTTCCTGACAGGACGGAGCCGGAAACAGCCCAGCTCAAAGGCGCAGGATATTCATAAAAATTGCATCTTTTTATTAGGATGCCTTTATTTGCTTAATAAATACACTTTATATTGGAGGAAATGTCATGTTCGAAGATCAAGTGGCAAAAAGAATGGGCCTGCTTCATACGGAATCGGCTTTTGCGATCCTGGCTAAAGCAAAGGCTCTCGAGGCACAGGGAAAAAGCATAATTCACCTCGAAATCGGTCAGCCGGATTTTAAAACCCCGAAAAACATAATCGAAGCCGCGTATAAGGCAATGAACGACGGCTTCACGGGTTATACTCCGACCCCCGGCTTCCCCGAAGTACGCGAGACGATCGCGAATTATGCCGCAAAGCAGAAGGGCATCAAGACCAGCATGGAAGAGGTCGTAGTCGTTCCGGGCGGAAAGCCTGTCATGTTCTACACGATGCTGATGCTCGTTAATCCCGGAGACGAGGTCGTCTATCCGAACCCCAGCTTCCCAATCTATGAATCGTGCATCAAATTCGCCGGCGGTGTCCCCGTTCCCATCCCGCTGACTTCCGAAAACAATTTCAGAATCGACATTGAATATTTCAAGAAATCGATTACACCTAAGACCAAGCTTGTTCTCATCAACAACCCGTCGAATCCGACCGGCGGCGTGCTTGAAAAAGAAGATATCCTGGCAATCGCCGATGTTCTTCGCGACCGTCCCGATATATTCATTATGTCTGATGAGATTTATGACCGTCTGGTATTTGACGGCAACGTGTTCTCTATCGCCGCTCTTCCGGAATTCAAGGACAGGACGATCATACTCGACGGCTTCTCCAAGACTTACGCAATGACCGGCTGGCGTCTGGGTTACGGCATCATGCACAAGGATCTCGCAAAGCACATGGAAATGCTGATGGTCAACTCCAATTCCTGCTCCGCCGCCTTCACGCAGATAGCGGGTATGGAAGCGCTGAAGGGTCCGCAGGATGCGGTTGAAGAAATGAAGGCTGCGTTCAAGGAACGCCGCGACTATCTCATCGGCGCTTTAAACAAGATCGATGGTATCAGCTGCTGCATGCCCAAGGGCGCGTTCTACGCTTTCCCAAGCATCAAGAGCTTCGGGATCAGCAGCTCCGAGTTTGCTTCCCGCCTGCTCGACGAGGCCGGAGTGGCGGCAGCCGGCGGTACGGCCTTCGGCGAATACGGCGAGGGCTACATCAGGCTATCCTATGCCAACTCGCTCGATAACCTAAAGATCGCTGTAGACAGAATCGAAAAGTTCACAAAGACACTCAAAAAATAAACCTGAGCATATCCGAAATTTCAATAATACGGAGGCTGCTATGGAAAACAAAGTCAATCCTTTCGAGAGCTTCATCGCCACAATGGAACGCGCGGCAAATATAATGGGGCTTCCCGAGCAAAGTTATGTGCGCCTTAAGACCTGCGAAAGGGAGCTTACGGTATCGATACCTGTAGTTATGGACGACGGATCTTTAAGGGTCTTTCAGGGCTACAGGGTGCAGCACTGCACCGAAAGAGGCCCCGGAAAAGGCGGAATCAGGTTCCATCAGGATTCCGACATCGACGAGGTCCGGGCTCTTGCGGCGTGGATGACCTTCAAATGCGCGGTGGCAGGAATACCCTACGGCGGTGCAAAGGGCGGCGTAAAGGTCGATCCCTCAGAGCTCTCCAAGGCGGAGCTTGCAAGGCTTACAAGAAGATACACAGCGGCGATATACCCCATCATAGGGCCGGAAAAGGATATTCCGGCTCCTGACGTGAATACGAATCCGGAAATCATGGCTTGGATCATGGATACATACAGTATGCTCACAGGCTATGTGGTAAACGGCGTCGTAACAGGAAAGCCTATTGAAATCGGCGGCTCGCTGGGACGCTTTGAGGCGACGGGAATGGGCGTAATGTTCATAACAAACGAGATACTCAAGAAGAAAAACAGAGATATAGCCGGAACGCGCATCGCCATTCAGGGCTTCGGCAATGTCGGCAGGAACGCAGCTCTTCTTCTGTACCAGCGGGGTGCGAGGGTCATTGCCGTTTCGGATGTGAACGGCGGCCTGTACTGTGATACGGGACTGGATATTCCGGCAATTGCGGCTTATCTGGCAGAAAACAAGGGTAAAATGCTTGAAGACTACATTGCGGACGGTGTGAAGCATATTACGAACGAAGAGCTTCTCGGCATAGAGACCGATGTTCTGATCCCCGCCGCGCTTGAAAACCAGATCACCGAACAGAATGCCGGAAATGTAAAGGCCTCTATCATCGTAGAAGCCGCAAACGGTCCGCTGACGCCCGACGCCGACAGAATCCTTGAGGAAAGAGGCGTCACCATCGTGCCTGACATACTGGCCAACGCAGGCGGCGTTATCGTCTCATATTTCGAGTGGGTACAAAATATCCAAAACCTGATGTGGGACAGGGAAGAGATCTACAAAATGCTTGAAAAGCTGATAATCAAGGCCTTTTATGATGTATGGGAGGAAACTGAGGCAAACCATACGACCCTGAGAATGGGAGCGTATATACTTGCCCTCAGGAAAATCACCTCCGCGTCGAAGCTCAGAGGCGTATTCCCCTGATCGTCAGTTTATATGAAAGTCAGGCTTTCTAAAAAAGGAGGTATATTGCATGAAAATCGTAGTTTTAGACGGATATACGGAAAACCCCGGCGACCTGAGCTGGGACGGGCTTGGCAGTCTCGGCGAGCTCACGGTTTATGACAGGACACCTAAGGATAAGGTCGCGGAACGCATCGCTGATGCCGAGATCGTGTATACAAACAAAACTCCCATAAGCCGTGAAACTATGGATGCCTGCCCGAACATCAGGTTTATCGGAGTTCTTGCGACCGGATACAACATCGTAGATGTCGCGGCAGCCAAGGAAAAGGGCATCAAGGTCACCAATGTTCCGACCTACGGTACTGCGGCGGTGGCTCAGATGGCAATCGCTCTGCTGCTCGAGATCTGCCACCACACAGCTCATCACAGCGAAGCAGTTTATGCGGGGCGCTGGGAAACAAATCCCGACTGGTGCTTCTGGGACTATCCGCTCATTGAGCTTGCGGACAAAACCATGGGCATTATCGGCTACGGCCGCATCGGGCAGGCGACAGGCAAAATTGCCAAGGCTCTAGGCATGAAGGTCATCGCCTACGACACCTATGTCAAAGCCGAAGAAAGCGTCGATCTCGACACGCTGCTCAGGACGTCGGACGTTATCACGCTGCATTGTCCGCTGTTTCCCGAGACACAGGGAATAATTAACAAGGACAATATCGCAAAGATGAAGGACGGCGTCATCATCCTGAATAACTCGCGCGGTCCGCTCATCGTGGAGCAGGATCTCTGCGACGCGCTGAATTCCGGAAAAGTATATGCTGCCGGTCTCGACGTTGTCTCCACTGAACCTATCAAGGGCGACAATCCGCTCCTCAAAGCAAAAAACTGCTTTATCACTCCCCACATTTCTTGGGCGCCCAAGGAGAGCCGCAGCCGTCTTATGGACATCGCCGTGGATAATCTTAAAAAGTTCCTCGACGGCACGCCCGTAAACGTTGTCAATCCGTAAACCCAATATAGGACAGCTTTAGGGGCGGCGGAATTGCCGCCGCCCCTAAATTTCAGCAGGATCTGCTCCGATATACAGCAGCTGATATCCGCGCTCAATCCGCCGCGGATATGCGTCTCCGCAACTTTTTAAGTTAAAAAATTTCTGCTTTTATAATAAAAATCGAATGTCATTTTATACAAACTCTTTGTCAGAATAACTTGCTATTCCGTGAGAAACGCTATATTATATGGTTGGTTAGTAGTTGCATCAACTCTTTATAGTCATACATAAAACTGCAATAACCCGTGAATGAAAAGCACATCCTTTTTGGCATAACAATTTAATAATGGTTTCCGATTTATATAAGCTCATAATCTGGTTGAGCGTCTCTACCAACTACCGTAAACAGTTGTCTATAAATCCTCAAAAATGAGGATTATAGGCTTTTAAATGGTAGTTTTTTCATTTTCCCCGTTATCTCGTCCGTTAAGTATTTTGCGAAAGCAAATTAAAAATAACGAAAAACTGGAGGAACGAAAATGAAAAAAGTCATGGCACTGCTGCTGGCGCTGACCCTGGTATTTGCACTTGCCGCCTGCGGCACGAAGACCCCCGCAGCATCCGCGAGCCCCGAA
>JAJUHD010000013.1 GCA_029268085.1 Bacillota bacterium
CGCACGATAAAAATTCAGCACAGAGTCTTTATCACCGTCCTGTGCCGCCGCGTTGCAGATTTCGCAGTCTCGGCCTCCGTCTATCCACGGCACAGCCTCTGAAAAGCCGGAATACGCGTAGTCCGTCCACTGCATCGGTACGCGCGAATGATCGCGGGAGCCTGCCAAGATCTTTTTGAACGCGTCTGCCTTGTCCATCGTTTTCTTCAACTCGGCATACAGGTTGAGACTTTCAACATCCCTCAGTTCATCAATTGATGAAAAATCCCTATTGACCATTCCAAGCTCCTGACCCTGATAAATAAACGGGGTGCCTTTAAGCGTCAGCAGCATCGTCGCAAGCAGTTTTGCCAGAACAATCCTGTACTTCGGGTCAGGATTTACCTTTGAAACCATTCGCGGATTATCGTGATTTTCAAAAAAGAGAGCCATCCGGCAGTGAGTACCGTAATTTTCCATCCAGTCCGTAATGTACTTTTTGTAGTAGTTGAGGTCATATCTGTAATCGTCATAACGGACGTGCCCCGGCGTTTCGAGCTGGTCAAAAGAAAACACCATGTCCAGCTCTCCGCGGTAATCCGCGGTCAGAAGCTTTGACATTTCCATGCCAATGCCCGGGGTTTCGCCCACTGTAAAAGCGTTATATGGGGCAAACGCCGTGCTTTTCAGCTCGCGCAGATACTCATGCAGCCTCGGACCGTAGAAATAATGCTCCATGCCTGTAAAGTTAGTCAGCGCGCCTATCAGTTCGTTGCCGTCAGGTAAGCCCTTACGCTTTGAAATATAGTTCACGACGTCCATGCGAAATCCGTCGACACCCTTCTCCAGCCACCAGCACACGAGTTCTTTGACATCATGCCGGACTTCGGGATTTTCCCAGTTCAGATCCATCTGCTTCTGGGAAAACAGGTGCAGTGCGTACTGTCCTCTTTTTTCAATCCAGCGCCATGCACTGCCGCTGAAAAATGAGATCCAATTGTTCGGCTCATCGCAGAATATGTAGTAGTCCCGGTACTTTGAATCGGGTTCCTCAACAGCTTTTTTGAACCACTCGTGCTCATCGGAGGTGTGGTTTACCACAAGGTCCATTATAAGCCGCATTCCTCTGGCGTGTACGCCCTCAAGCAGCTCGTCAAAATCCTCCATCGTACCGAATTCAGTCATTATCTTCCGGTAATCGCGGATATCATATCCGTTGTCGTCATTCGGCGAATCGTAGACCGGTGAAAGCCAAATCGCGTCCACTCCAAGCTCCTTAAGATAATCAAGCTTCGAAGTTATGCCCCGCAAATCCCCGACACCGTCTCCGTTTGAATCCTTGAAGCTGCGGGGATAAATCTGATAAAACACCGCTTCCTTCCACCATGCCGGCGTTTCTATGCCGTCGCCCCTGCGAGGTACATCCTTTTCCCCGTTGACAAGCTCAAGAAGCGCGTCAATAAAGTCCTCGTTAAGTTTGCCTTTTGACAGCTTGGGCAAAAGCTTCAGCTTTATCCCGCCGATTAAGGGGTTTCTCAGCGGCCTGTCGCTCCGCCCTGCCAAAAGCAGAATTTTTTTAATTAAGTCCCTTCCGATAGGATTCGCATATAGCTCCCTGACACGGCTGTTTTTTGTCAGCATATTGTTTGATCCTTTTCAGACAAAATAAGGTCTCCGCGTTTGCCGAGCTCGGCAACGATTTTGTCAAACGTCTCTTTGTCAATCTTATATTTACGGCGATACACGACATAGCCCAAAGCAATTGCTATAAGCGGGAATATCAGCATGGCAAGCTTCATCGTGAGAAGCCCTCCCGCCGTCACATCCTCAGGAGTAGGAGCAGAGTTAATGCCCGAAATGATTAGCGTAACTGTAACGACGCCGCTTCCAATAGCGCCGCCTATCTTGTTGATTAGAGGCTGAACCGAAAACGTAATGCTTTCGTTACGTTTTCCGAGCTTAAGCTGACCGTATTCAATGGTATCAGTCAGGAACATAAGCATCAGAAGCTGAATGAATGCCTGACCTACAAAGATGAGCACCCCCGCCAGTCCTATGACAATCATGTTCATCGGCGCAAAGAAAAATACGATGTATCCGAGCACTACAAGAACGGTTGATGCCGTGTAGAGCTGCTTACGCGTATATTTTTTTGAAAGAAGAGGGAAAATCGCCAGTGCGGTCAGCTGGGAGACGCCCAGGACCAAAGCAAAAACAGAATACATGTTCTCGTTAAGAAATGCGTATTTGAAATAATACCGCCCAAAGCTCGTTGTGGTGCAGTAGCCGATCATGAACAGCCCCATTGAAATAGTGGTATATAGGAGCTGGTCGTTCTTAAAGAGTACAGCAAACATTTCCTTCAGCGAGGTGTTGTCCTGTTTTGTGACAATGGCTTTGTTTTCTTTAACTCCGAAAAGAGTGAAGCATAAAAATGCCCAGGTTATTATCACAATGGCCGCAGCGATAACGAACCATGCCTTTTTTTCGTCACTGCCAAAAGCCTTTGTAAGAGCATCAGTAACAGGGACAATGCCTACCACGCAGGCAAACATGCCTACATTTGCGCAAATACGGGCAAAGGAGCCGATTCTCTCGCGCTCCTTCTGGTCTATGGTTAGCGAAGGGAGCATCGACCAATAGGCTATATCGTTTGCACCGTATGTAATGTCCCAAATTAGGTAGACGAGGGTGAATACCACAATGTATGCAGCCCCTTTAAGCCCAACATCCGTGAACATCAGTACGGTCAGTATTCCGCCTAGAACGCCTCCGATCGCTATCCATGGCTTAAATTTGCCGAAGCGCGAATGCGTATTGTCTACCAGAAAGCCCATTATAGGGTCGTTCAGGGCATCAAAAACCCGTAAAGCGGTGTATACTCCCGCTATCCACCACATAGTGGAATCGGGCAGATTCAATACGTCCGTCATATAAAATATTAGCTGCATGCTGACAAGGGAGTAGAGCATATCCCTGCCAATTGTGCCGAGTCCAAAAAAGTAGCGGTTTGATTTTGAGCTCTTATTCATTAATGACTTCCTCCATATAGTATTGGCTGATTATACCATAGGTTTGTCAAAACAACAATATTGCAAGTCCGATTTTCATCAAATTTAGTTATCTTGTCATCAATTCACCCGATTAGTAAAATTTGCTGCAAAGTCATAATTGTTTATCCTGCCTGATTCTTCAGATATAAAATCCAAGAATAAAACGCCCGCACTGTCATAAACAGCGCGGGTTTAATTTATAATTGCAATACTGTCATCGATTTATTCACGCTCCTATATAGTGAATACGCTTTGCGTCATATCTGTCCTGCTGCTTTGTTTCAGTTTCTGGATATCCAACCGGCAAAATTGCAAACGCTTCCAGATGATCGGGTATATTTAATACTTCTTCAACCGCTCTCATACGTTCTGCATCGGGGGCTATACCCAACCAAACAGAACCCAGCCCCAATTCTGTTGCTTCCAAGAGAATATTCTCACAGCATATGCTCATGTCAATTTCGGCATACTCTCCAAATACGAGGCCGTCTTTACGATAACACGGTACGATAGCCAGCGGAGCGTTTTTTGTACATCCGGCATAGGGGCTTGTTCCCGAAAGCTGTTCCAGTACCGCTTTGTCCTTAACTACATAAAACTCCCATGGCTGCTGATTTGCGGCAGAAGGAGCTGCCATTGCAGCCTTCAAAAGCTGCTCAATCTTTTCATCTTCTACTTTGTCGGCCTTATAATTTCTTACACTGGTTCTTTTGAAAATACTGTTCATTAAACCTCGCTCCTTTTTCGTTTTCTATATTGTATTCCCAATATCAATGCGATTATCTGCCATAAAAACACCTCCGTCGGATATTGTTTCCGTACGGAGGTGAAATATTTCTTACGAGCAATAGACTTAACACTAGCCTGCCGCTTGTTCGGGATAACGCCATGTTTTTAATCTCGTTAAAGGGAAATCATTTAAAATCGTGCGCCTTCTCAAGCACCATATCCTTGACCTTCATAAGCCGGACCTTGGACGAGCGGTCGTTTTCTTCCAGCTTCATCGAGATATACTTAATGTTTTCCTGACATTCGGGAATCATGACATACTCAAGCGCATTGACGCGCCGTCTCGTCTTCTCGATTTCCTCCGCCATGAGCTGCATCGTCTTTTCAACCTGCGCAAGCTCCAGCATATCCTCAAACACACGCGAAAGTATCGCAAGCGCGTCGTCGAGCTCGCCGGAAGTCTGCGCAAAACCGTAAGGATAAATATCTCCCGTGTCCGCTGTCTTGGTTTTGAAGTCATAGACGGGAACGTTTACGCTCATGATATTTTTAAACTGCATCGAAAGCTCCACGCTCTGGCGCGGATAAAGTATTGCCTGCTCCAGCATATCTGGAGACATTACGGCGGATGCAACAGTCAGCGCGGAAAACGCTTCAGTCAGGCCATTCTCGACACGCGAACGCAGCTCACGGTTCTTACGGACGACATCCATGAACTGTCGCATGAGCTCGTCGCGCTTGTCCTTGAGGAGCTTATGGCCGCGCATCGCGGTTTTGAGCCTTGTTTTCTGCTGGTTCAGAACCATTCTGGTAGGGGTTATTGCTGTCTTCGGCATATTCTATGATCATCCCTTTCGCCGGGTATAAATCGCCAAAAAACCTTTATTGCTTCTTGGGCAAATACTTCTCAATATGCTCCGTCTTGACTCTTTTCAGCTCGGAAGTCGGAAGTATCGATAAAAGCTCCCAGCCCAGATCCAAGGTTTCCTCAATGGAGCGGTTGACATTAAAGCTCTGGCTTACATAGAGCTTTTCGAATTCCTCCGCAAACTTGGCGTAGAGCTTATCAACGTCGGTCAGCGCCGCTTCGCCGAGGATTGTCATCAGTTCCTTTGCTTCCTTGCCCTTTGCGTATGCGGCGAAAAGCTGGTTCATAGTCCCTGCGTGATCCTCACGGGTTTTCCCCGCGCCGACACCCTTGTCCTTCAGACGGCTGAGGGACGGCAGAACATCTACAGGGGGGACTATGCCCTTCCTGTACAGCTCACGCGAGAGGATTATCTGCCCTTCTGTTATATATCCGGTCAGGTCGGGGATCGGATGGGTCTTATCGTCCTCGGGCATGGTCAGAATCGGGATCATTGTAATAGAGCCCTTTTTCCCGATACGTCGACCCGCGCGCTCATACAAAGTCGCAAGGTCGGTATAAAGGTAACCGGGATATCCGCGACGGCCCGGAACCTCTTTTTTTGCAGCCGAAACCTCGCGCAGCGCCTCGGCATAGTTTGTGATATCGGTCAATATGACAAGAACATGCATGTCCTTTTCAAATGCAAGGTATTCGGCGGCTGTAAGCGCCATGCGCGGCGTAGCGATGCGTTCGACCGCGGGGTCGTTTGCAAGGTTCGTAAAAAGGACAGTTCTGTCAATAGCTCCCGTTCTGCGGAATTCCTGAACGAAATACTCGGCTTCCTCGAAGGTAATGCCGATAGCCGCAAACACGACCGCAAAATTCGAAGCATCATCCAGCACCTTCGCCTGACGCGCAATCTGCGCTGCTAGCGCAGCATGCGGCAGACCGGAGCCGGAGAATATTGGCAGCTTCTGTCCGCGGACAAGCGTATTAAGCCCGTCTATTGACGAAACGCCGGTCTGAATAAATTCGTTGGGGTAGTCGCGGGCCGCAGGGTTCATCGGAAGGCCATTTACATCCAGATGCGCCTCCGCTAGTATTTCAGGGCCTCCGTCTATCGGTTTACCCATCCCGTCAAAGACGCGTCCGAGCATATCCTCGGAGACGGCAAGCTCAAGCGTGTGGCCCAAGAAGCGGACCTTGCTCTCCTTCAGGTTTATTCCCGCCGCGCTTTCAAAAAGCTGGACGACAGCGGTGTCTCCGTCGATCTCAAGCACCTTGCAGCGGCGCGTCTCGCCGTTCGGAAGCTCAATCTCGGCAAGCTCGTTATAGGTGACGCCCTCGACCTGCGAGACCATCATAAGAGGGCTGGCTATTTCACGGATCGTTTTATATTCTCTGATCACAGCTCGTCGCCTCCCGCCACAATTTCATTTATCTGGTTCTTCATGTTTTCAGATATGCTCTTATATGCTTCCCTGTATTCGCCCTCTGGAATCATCTTTGCCCTTCCGATCTGGACGCGCGCAGGTATATTTATAAGCCTGCTCAAATCCGCTCCCTGCTCCATGGCCGCGCGGCTGAGCGTATCAAAATCGAGAATTATCTGCAGAAGTATCGATTGCCGCTCGTAAGACGAATAGCTGTCAACATCAACAAAGGCATTCTGCTGCAGGAAGTCCTCGCGTATCATCTTGGCCGTTTCAAGCGTAAGCCTGTCGGCGGGAGAAAGTGCGTCCTGTCCGACGAGCTTCACGATTTCCTGAAGGCTTGCTTCCTCCTGAAGGATGCTCATCGACTTCTCGCGGTTCTGCATGAACTTCGGGCCGAGCTCGCTGTCGTACCATTTCTTCAGACTGTCGATATACAGCGAATAACTGGTAAGCCAGTTGATTGCCGGAAAGTGTCGTGCGTATGCAAGGCTTGAATCAAGACCCCAAAATACCTTAACGATGCGCATCGTTGCCTGCGAAACAGGCTCGGAGGTGTCGCCGCCCGGAGGTGAAACAGCGCCGATGGCTGTAAGGCTGCCGCGCCTGTTATCCGAACCGAGGCACTCAACAACGCCCGCGCGCTCATAGAACTGTGCAAGACGCGAGGCCAAATAAGCGGGATATCCCTCTTCACCGGGCATTTCCTCAAGACGTCCGGACATTTCACGCAGAGCCTCAGCCCATCGCGAGGTTGAGTCCGCAATGACCGCTACGTCATAGCCCATGTCGCGGAAGTATTCGGCAATGGTGATGCCTGTATAGATCGAAGCCTCACGTGCCGCAACCGGCATGTCGGAGGTGTTTGCTATAAGCACAGTACGCTTCATAAGGGGTTCGCCGTTGCGCGGGTCCTTGAGCTCCGGAAACTCCATTAGAACGTCGGTCATCTCATTGCCGCGCTCACCGCAGCCGATATAAACGACGACGTCAACGTCAGACCACTTAGCGAGCTGGTGCTGAACGACGGTTTTGCCGCTTCCGAAGGGTCCGGGAACGGCCGCTGTTCCGCCCTTTGCAATTGGGAAAAGAGTATCAATAACACGCTGGCCGCTGTTGAGCGGGCGCGTGGGAACATGCTTTTTGATATACGGGCGGTTTTTACGTACCGGCCATTTCTGCATGAGCGTAAGCTTATGGCTGACACCGTCATCGCCTTTGACAAGACAGACTGTGTCAACTACCGTAAAGGAACCTGCCTGTATTGAAATAACGGTTCCCGTAACGCCAAAGGGAACCATGATCTTATGCAGTATCGCGCTTGTCTCCTGAACCGTACCAATAATGTCGCCGGCAGAGACCCTGTCTCCTTCAGAAACCACAGGAACAAAGACCCATAGCTTTTCGCGGTTGAGCGCGGGAACATCGATGCCTCTGGCAATCGTATGTCCCGTCAAATCGCGTATCTCCGTAAGAGGGCGCTGTATTCCGTCAAAAATACCGTCGAGCATGCCGGGTCCGAGTTCGACTGAAAGCGGATGCCCCGTAGTCTCTACATCCGCGCCGGGTCCGAGTCCGCTGGTCTCCTCATACACCTGGATCGAAGCGCTGTCGCCGGTCATATTGAGTATCTCGCCTATAAGGCGCTGCGAACCTACGCGGACGACGTCGGAGACATTTGCGTCGGAGAGTCCCTCCGCTACGACCAGAGGTCCGGATACTTTTATAACTTTTCCGCTCATTTACATACCTCCTAAAGGATGTCGCTTCCCACAGCGCGCAGAACCGCGGACTGAAGGGCAGACTGTCCGAGTCCGAGAGAGCCTTCCCTGCCCGGGATCAGTATAACCGCCGGCGTCGGACTGTCCTTGAATCTATCGATCTCCGCCGAAAGCACTCTGTAATACGTCTCCTCGACATAGATGATAGCGTAATTATCGTTTTCTTTTGTAAGCTTTTTAAATACGGAAAGAGCCTCCTCGTCACCGGAAACGGGAAAAACGTCAAGTCCGAGCGCCTTAAATCCCATAACCGTCTCTCTTCCGCCAACG
This sequence comes from Bacillota bacterium, assembly GCA_029268085.1. Taxonomy (GTDB): domain Bacteria; phylum Bacillota; class Clostridia; order Oscillospirales; family Oscillospiraceae; genus UBA2658. The sequence continues at coordinate 8,096 of JAJUHD010000013.1, forward strand.
ACTGCAATTCTAAGCACTTATATCACGCAGCCTTTCCCGGATAAGCGAGGGATCGACTCCCGAAAGCTTACCCGTCAAAATCATTCTTGCTGCCGTAATCTCATTCTCCAGTGCCGCGATGTAAGCGATAACCGGCTGCGCACCAAAGGTCGTATACCCCGCACCGCCGAAAAACCTCGTTAGTACATTATCGCATTCCTTTTCGAACTCCGTAAGCCTGCCGCCATTAACAGCCTCAGCACCTAGCAATGCTGCATCTTTATACGGCGTCGTTTCGAAAAGCGGCGCAAAGCCTATATCGGAGAATGCCGCTTCGGCAAGCTCTCCCGCGTCAATGCTTCCGCCTGATATAAGGGCGTTTCGAAGAAAGTCGATATCCCTTCCTATTCGCAGCGTTCTTACCGTTGCTCTGAGATTTGCCCCGTCGATTGCGAGTCTGACATAGTCTGTAAGGAACGGAGAATAGAGTTTCTCGGAAAGCTCCTTCATTTCGGCAAAATAGGCCTTGTCCAGAACGAAATCCGCAAGCTGAGGGTTTTCAGTACGGTTAATAATGCTTTTTGCCTCGTCCAAAGCTTTCGCAAGCTTTTCCGGCAAAGGAGAATAGTCTCCGGCATGATATGCATCGACGAATACTTCCAAAGGCACATTACCGGAGACGGAAAGCAGATACTTCCCGTCGACATCCGCACTTTCCGCTTTAATCAGCACCTTCGCATTATGATAATCATATTTGAGACTGAACACTTCAAGAATCGCCGACTCCGGAATCAGCGCCCGGATTTCTTCAAAAGCCTCCGCTCTATGCGCGGACAAAGCTTTTTCTATCCCGCCTGCGTCCATCCCTGACATATCCGGATATCCGCAGTCCATAAGCAGCTTTGCGGCTTCGTCAAAGCTCGGCGCGTCAAGCATTCGATCCATTCTGTCCTTGGTCAGCATTTTCGGCTCTTTCGCTCTGAGTGCAGACGACAGAAACAGATAGCTATAGTCTGTTATTCTTCCTGACAAGTGCTTTCCTCCTTGCCACAGGTTATTTTCGGTTACAATCAGGCTCAGTCTTCAAAAAGCACTCCGGCGACCTGCGGAGCAAGCTCGCTCTTTGAAAGCTCAACAAGCTTCTCAACAGTACAGTTGACCTCGATATCGCCCTGCTTAACCATTAGACCGCCTCTGAAGTTACCCGTTTTTTCGCTGATGGTAAGCTTGGGAAGAAGTCCTTTATTTTTCAATATCTCGTTTGCCGATTTGGTTACCGCCTTGGCGCAGCCCGCCTTGTCGCGCTGGTTAAATACGAGCTCTTCAAGCCCCGTGCTTGCGGCTGACGCCGCCTGCCTTGCCAGAAAGTCTATATACCGGCTCTCCGGCATATTGCAGAGACTTTCCACCGCTTTATCGAAAACTCGGGCAATTGCTTCCTGTTTCATAACAAGGATGCTTTTTTTTGCCTCCATCGCGGCTGTACCCGCAAGGCGCTGGGCCTGTGCCTCACATTCCTTTGTGCCTTCGCGAATCAGTCTCCAGTATTCCTCCTGCGCTTTGGCATTGTACGCTTCCTTGATCTCGCGGCACTTTTCAGCAGTCTCCGCCTGCAAGGCCGCAATCTCTTCGCGCGTTTCGGCTGCTATGCGCTCGGTGATTTTATTTATTCCTTCCATAGATATTCAACCCTTCCTTTCGCCAAACCTTCGGCACATTCCCGTCACGAAAGGAATGACCATGAATGTGTCTGCCGTCTCGTTTGCCAAGAACGGCTGTCGTTATCAACCGTGCTGAAAAGTCTGCGCGAATACTTTAAGCTTGAGTTTAAACAGCAGCGTTGTGAATACCGATGAGCATAAGGAAGGAAGCGAGCAGGCAAAGAATCGCGTAGAATTCAACGATAACGCAGAGCATAACGCCCTTGCCCATGCTGTCGGGCTGCTTTGCCATAAGGTGTATGGAGCTGACCGCGACGCGCCCCTGATAAATGGCTGAGAACAGGCCTCCAAATCCGATGGGCAGACATGCAACCGCATAAAGAAGACCCTGATAAACATCCATGCCTACCGCGGAACCGTCCAGAATGCCCATCCACAGAACCTCTATGAACCAGATAACAAAGCCGTAAAGTCCCTGCGTTCCGGGGATGATCTGCAGAATCAGAACTTTTGAAAACATATCGGGCTTTTCTCTCAAAAGTCCCGCGCCGGCCTCACCGGCCATACCAGTACCCCTTGCGCTGCCGATGCAGGCGAGAGCCGCCGCTATGCCGCCGCCGAGAATACCTAAGATCATGCCTCCGTAAGTCGCGAAAAAGCTGTTCATTTTGTTAATCCTCCTCAATGATATTGAAGTAATTTGTCTTTACTGCGAGCGGACGGAAAGGTACTCCTCCCTCGCGATAGAATTTTCCGAAAAATTCAAGATATTGCAAACGAAGCGAGTGGACAAATGCGCCGATAATATTGAGTCCAAGATTAAGCGCATGACCTATAAGGAACAAAATCACGAAAACAACGATATTGCCCGCCAGCGTTCCCAGCGTATTGAAGACGCTTGCGATAACTGCTCCCGCAAGCATGAGTGCCATAAGCCGGCAATATGAAAGGATATCGCCGAACCAGCCGCTCGCAATGCTGTAAAGGCTGAATAGTCCGTTTCCGATCTTTCCGCCGATCGTAGGGCTTGACCTTCCTTGCGTGAGAACTATCATAAGGATTCCAGCATAGGCGACATACCAGGTTATTCCCAAAGCGCCGAGCGCAATACCCGCAAACAGCACCCAGATAGAGCCTACATCGCATACGGCATCGAACCATTGCCCGTCGCGAATCAGCATATATCCGTTGATCGCCGTTCCTATAATAAGCTGAATAAACCCGATTATAAGCGCTGCTATCAGGACCTGCAACGGATTGTTCAGCGGATCTATGAGGGCAGGAACCGAAACGGTGTGTCCGTACATACCCGCGACCTTTGAGATTGCATCTCCAAAGAACGAGCCCGTAAGCGCCCCGAATATCGCCGTCGATATTCCGCAGATCATAATAAGGCCCGCTGCTCTGCCCTGAGCTCCTTTAGGTTTAGCTTTCATTTTATAGAGCAGTCCGCCGAGAAATAGCAGTATGCCGTATCCGAGATCCGCGAGCATAATTCCGAAGAACATTGAGAAAAACGGCATAAGGAAGGGGTTTGGATCAATGCCGTTATATGATGGAAGACTATACATTTCCGTAAGCATGGAATAAGGGCTTGTCAAAGAGTTATTGCGAAGCTTTATCGGAACATCAGGCGTGTCTTCTTCCGTCGGTTCCGACGTCTCCCATGCGCAGTTAAAATTCTGAAGTACATTGCCGAGTTCCTTTTCCATTCTCGCCGGAATCCAGCCTTCAAAATTAATCGTCGAATATGTGCATAGCAGTCTTTCGGCGTTTTCTGCCTTTTCCGTTTTTGTAAGGAGTCTGTCCGCACAGAGCTTAAGGTTCTCCCTTGATGAAGCCGCAGACTCGATTTGCGCCGTCAGTTCGTCTTTCCTTGCGCCAAGGTCTTTCAGCTTTGCCCCAAGCTCAGAAATGTTCTTTGCTGCCGTGCCCTTCATATCGGCAACCGATGCCGGCGAAAAGCCAAACTTTCGGACGGTCTCCATAACCTGAGCCTTTTCTTCTTTCATCGCAACGAGCAGAAGGTAATGCTGTTCCCTATCGGATGAAACTTTTATGATCTGGCTCTCTCCTGCCGAAGCATAGAGTTCTTTCTCAACAGTACCAAAATCGACAGAAGACGACACGGTTCCCGGCATAATAAAGCAAGTCCTTGTTTCGGACAGCTCAAAAGGAACGTCAAGAGTTTTCCATGGCTTCAGCATTTCAATGAGGCCTCTGACTCTGCTTTCTTCGGCCGCGATGCGCCGGATATGCTCGTCTGCCTCAATGATCTTACCTGCAAGCACGAGATTTTCGCTCAGAGAAGAATCGTCTATTACCGACTGCGCCGAAACTTCAGGCCTGGGTGAAAACAGTCCTGTTTTTTCGGGCGAGTATTTATTAAGGATATCGAGTGAACTTAACAGTTTCTCGTATTCCGCCTTGTATTCGCTGAGACCGGATAATTCTATGGAAAATGTTCCCGCTTCATCCGAGTCCTGCCCCGTGTCCTCCGGTTCCGAAATCTGGACGCAGCCAAGGAGCATAAGCTCTTTAAGGAGCGCTTCCCTCTCGGATTTAATAGCAACCAGTCTCAGCCGTTTCATTTTTTCTATGGCCATCAGCTGTTCACTATCCTTTCGACCACAAGCGAAACCGCCTCCTCAACCCTGCTTTCCGCTTTAATGAGCATGGATGCCTTGCGGTTTTCGGTTTTACGGGCAAGCTCTTTTGCGTCCTCACCCGCCTTTTCGCTCGCTTTGCGCTTCAGGTCACGGATTTCTTCTTCCGCTTTTTTAGCGGCCTCTTCAATAGCCAACTTCCCGTTTTCCTCAGCCTCTGCGATGAGCTTCTTTGACAGCGCGGCAGCCTCGGCCTTGGCGGCCCTCGCTTTTTCCTCGGCTTCGCTGATCGCTTTGATTGCTTCAAGTGACATTTCTCTACCCCCACGAGCCGGATGAATGTTAAAATTTATAAATATTCTAATAGCGATTGCATAAAAATGTCAAACATTATTTTATAAAAAATGGATTCTTTCCAAAGTTAACTGTCTAGTCAGTGTCTGCACAGAAAAATATCGTGCATATATGCTGCATTCAAAAGTACCGTTTTAGTTTTCTCTTCCGTCTGTCCGACTATGTGCTGACAGAGAATAATAATACCAGATTAGCAGCAGTTTTCAAGCACAAGATAGTTATACCGCAGAATCAATTCACATACAATTACTATTCACGCTTATTTACGTAATTATTATCAGTTGCAAAAAACAAGTATGCCGCAAGAAATTCATCCACCATACGCACTTAACTTAAATTATGCTACTTTTTTTTGAATGTTCAAGCCTCAAAGGATTCTTTTTTCATGGCATAACGGACAGCCCTCTTCTCATAGGATGTGATACGGAAGCAAATTTTCCGGGAGGGATGTTTTTTGAGAGAGAACATAGATGAAAGAGCCTGCGAACTGGCAAATTACATAATAGAAAACAAATCTACAGTCCGCGCCACAGCGAAGAAGTTTGGTGTCAGCAAGTCCACGGTTCATAAGGACCTCACCGAACGTCTCTATTACGCGAACAGGGCGCTCTACAACGAAGTCAAGGAGCTTCTCGAATACAACAAGTCGCAGCGCCACATCAGAGGCGGCATCGCGACCAGAAAAAAATACAAGGGAGAATAAGCTTGAAATATGTTTCAAACCGTATTATCTCAAACCTAAGCTGCTTATTCGAAAAACGCAGCGCATTTTACGTTATTTAAGCTTATAAATAAACCGCGGACGCATTTCCCGTCCGCGGTTTATTTTTTTAATAATTTATGCGAGTAAGTCTGTAAGCCGGGTTCTGTCTTAAACGACCATCTATCTAAGCGCATCGTTGCCGATACGCTTCAGCCACCTCCTGAGGACGGCCGGGCAAGCCTATTGTCCTCCCACGGTGTTGCTCCGGATAGAGTTTACAGCGACGGACTGTTCCCAGCCGTCGGGTGAGCTCTTACCTCGCCTTTCCACCCTTGCCTCGTCACCGCAAACTTTATATCATTCGCTTTGCCGCAAGCGGCTAAGCTCATTCATTTCGTTGCTCCTCCTCTTCCAATCAAAACCTAAAGGTTTCGATTGGATAAACGGGGGTTAATGACGCGGCGGTATATCTCTGTTGCACTTTTCCTGAAGTTGCCTTCGGCGGGCGTTACCCGTTATCCTTGCCCTATGGAGCCCGGACTTTCCTCACGCACAGACTTTCGCCTTATGCCCGCGGTCGTTCGGCTTACTCGCTGATAAATTCTACAACTCATTTTAGCTCTTGTCAACGTAATTCATACTATTCCCATAAATTGCTTCTGCTTAATTATTCTTTACTTCACAAATTCGCTGAAGTGGGTTATACTGTTTAAAAAACGGAGGTATGCCTATGGAAAAAAGCAATATTCGCGTTGATATTTCCGAAGCATACCGCTATATGGGCGGCAACGGAATGCCTGAAGGAGATATTGAAGCCGAACTGCGGCGCGCAGCCGCGCTGATCGAGGAAACCGTATCTCCGCGCGCAGCCGTAAAGCTTTGTGATATTGAGCGAAACGGCTCTGTCATGCTTAAAGGAACTAATCTTCGCCTTAAAGGGAAGTCGATATCCGCGCTGCTGCACGACTGCGAGCTTTGCCTCATCTTCTGCGCGACAATCGGAAGCGGAGTCGACGCGCTAGTCAGAAAACGGCAGATTGGTGACCATGCTTTTGCTGCTATGCTGGATGCTTGCGCTTCAAGCGCCGTCGAAAATTATTGCGACAGTTTTGAAGCGGATCTCAAGGATGAATACGGTGCGCAGGGCTTATATTTAACAGACCGCTTCAGCCCGGGCTACGGCGACCTGTCTTTAACTATACAGCCGGAATTCTGCGCGGCTCTTGACACAGCGCGGAAAATCGGCGTTGTCGTAGGCGATAACCTTATGATGACGCCCCGGAAAAGCGTTACCGCAATTATAGGACTTTCCAAGAATCCGCAGAGGCACTTTGATATGGGGTGCACCGGCTGCGTACGGATAAATTCCTGCAAATTCAGAGAAAACGGGGTGACCTGCTATGGAAGATCTGTTTAAAAGCGAATTTGTAATACTGGATGGCGCAATGGGTACAATGCTACAGCGCTCCGGTCTTCCCGCGGGGATGCTGCCTGAGCTTTTCACACTCGAGCACCCTGAAATCCTGGAAAACATCCACCGTCAATATATCAAAGCGGGCAGCCGAATTGCCTACGCCAATACCTTCAGCACTAACGCATACAAGCTCAAGGGCAGCGGCCATACGGTGGACGAGATTGTTTCAGCCTCAATATGCGCCGCTAAAAGAGCTGCGGAAGGCAAGGCCGTCGTTGCTCTCGATGTAGGGCCGATAGGCGAGATGCTTGAGCCTTCTGGTACGCTCACTTTTGAAAAGGCCTATGATTTATTCAAGGAAACGCTCACTGCGGGCGAAAAAGCAGGAGCAGATCTCATCGCCTTTGAAACTTTTACCGACCTTGCCGAACTGCGCATTGCGGTCCTTGCCGCGAAGGAGAACACTTCCCTTCCCGTTTTCACTACGATGTCGTTCGAGGAAACCGGCCGCACCTTTACCGGCTGCCTTGCCGAGTCCTTCGCGGTAACGATGACGGCGCTGGGCGTCGACGCGCTCGGCGTAAACTGCTCCATGGGTCCGAAAAAGCTCATGCCAATCATCCGCCGCATCGGCGCTGTCTCTCCCCTGCCGCTCATCGTTAAAGCAAACGCAGGGCTTCCGGACGCGCGAGACGGGCATTACAATATCACTGCCTCGGAGTTTGCCTCCGAAATGGCGGAATGCGCCGAAGCCGGAGTCCAATTCATCGGAGGCTGCTGCGGCACAGACCCCGAATTCATTATGGCTTTGCGCGAAATTATGAAAAACAAGAAGCGTGCGGACCGCGATATTTCCCGGAAAACACAGCTTTGCAGCATAACGAAGCTCGTCACGGTGGATGAGGTTCGCGTTATCGGCGAGCGCATCAATCCGACGGGAAAAAAACGTTTTCAGCAGGCTCTGCGCGAAAACGACTTCGACTACGTGCTTGCGCAGGGTGTGCAGCAGGCGGACGCGGGCGCGGATATACTCGACGTCAACGTCGGCGTACCCGGTCTCGACGAGGTTGCGCTCATGCGGCAGTGCGTTAAAGGACTGCAGGCTACTGTCGATCTTCCCTTGCAGATAGATTCGAACGATCCCTCGGCAATCGAGGCGGGACTCCGCGCCTTCTGCGGAAAGGCTATCGTTAATTCAGTAAACGGAGAAGAGGACAGGCTCAAAAAAATTCTGCCGATTGTCAAAAAATACGGGGCGTCTGTCGTCGGGCTTACGATGGACGAGCGCGGTATTCCCGAAACCGCCGAAGAGCGTTTTGAGATCGCGGAGCGCATACTCAAAGCCTGCGAGAGTTATGGGATGTCTAAAAAAGACGTCTTTATCGACTGCCTGACCCTTACTGTTTCAGCTAACCAAAACTCAGCTTTTGAAACGCTAAAAGCCGTCCGTTTGGTCAAGGAAAGGCTCGGATTGCATACAGTTCTGGGCGTATCTAATATTTCCTTCGGCCTGCCGAACCGCGAGCTAATCAACAGCTCGTTTCTGACGCTCGCAATGGAAAACGGGCTCGACCTTCCGATAATGAACCCGAATATCCCCGCAATGACGGATGCTGTCGCCGCCTTCAAGCTCCTCAAAGGCTTCGACGATGGCTGCCAGAGCTTTGTGGAACGTTTCGCGGATGTCAAAACCGCGCCCGCCGCTTCGTCCGCTGCCAGCGACATTTTTGAGGCTGTCGCAAAGGGACTGAGGGCCGAGGCAAGGTCTATAGCGCAGGATTTGCTTTCTTATAAAACGGAGCTTGAAATAATCAACGAACTGCTTATACCCGCGCTCGATGCGGTCGGCGAGCGGTACGAACGCGGCGAAATCTTCCTGCCCCAGCTCATGCGCTCCGCCGACGCCGCATGCGAGGCATTCGAGGTACTCAAGGCGAGCATCTCAAAAAACGGCGGAAACTCGGTATCAAAGGGAAAAATAATTGTCGCAACCGTTAAAGGCGACATCCATGATATAGGAAAGAACATAGTCAAGACCATACTTGCAAATTACGGCTGGCAGATCATTGATCTGGGACGCGACGTTGCTCCGCAAGCGGTCGTTGATGCGGCCGTCCACGAAGATGTCCGTCTTGTGGGTCTCAGCGCGCTCATGACTACAACCCTCCCCGCCATGGCGGAGACCGTAAAGGCTCTGCGGAAAAGCGGCCACAACTGCAAGATCATGGTCGGCGGCGCGGTGCTCACAGAGGAATATGCGAAGGAAATCGGCGCGGATTACTATGCAAAGGACGCAAAGCGCGCCGTGGATATTGCGAAGGAAGTTCTCGGACAGGGGTGACGATGTGAAATTTCTTGAAAAACTGAAGCGCGGAACCATCCTGTTCGACGGGGGTATGGGAAGCTACTACTCCGAAAAACACGGCCGTGACCCCGAATTCTGCGAGCTTGCGAATATCAGCCACCCTGACAGAATAGAAAGGATACACCGAGAATACATCGATGCCGGCTGCGACGTTATTACGGCCAACACCTTCGGCGCGAACACCGTCGCGCTGGACAGTGCTTGGAAAGACGTCTCTACAATTATCGAGCGGGGCTGGTATATTGCGCAGAAGGCGGCTGCTGGAACGGATGTTTCTGTTTTTGCGGATATAGGTCCTATACCGCATATCGAAAACGCCGATAATAAAAGCGAATATCTGCGTATCGCAGACCGTTTTCTGGAACTTGGCGCCGAGAACTTTATTTTTGAAACCTTTTCCTCTTTTGAAAGCTTAAGCACAACGGCAAAGCATATAAAAAACAGGAAGCCGGACGCTGTCATAATCTGCTCGTTCGCGGTCTCGCCTGACGGTTTCACCCGCGAGGGCGTTTCGCTCGCGAGGATAGTCCAGGCCATGAGTGCGGATGAAAACGTCGATGTATTCGGGCTCAACTGCAGCTCCGGCCCTAATCATATGGTAAAGCTTATTAGAGAGATAAAAGCTCCCCCCAAGCCGCTGATCGCGATGCCTAATGCGGGCTATCCGACACTTGTTGGAAATCGCGTATTTTTTGAAAACAACTCCGGCTACTTCGCGCGAGGGCTCGTTGAACTTGCAGGTGCGGGCGCTTCAATAATCGGCGGCTGCTGCGGTTCGACGCCGGAGCATATATCAAAGACGCGCAGGCTTTTTGATGAAAAAGCCGGAATCGTTCGTGCTGCGGCTGCTCCGAAGCAGTCGGTCGAAATCGAGAAGGCCGAAAACAGGCTCTGGGCAAAGCTTGAGAGCGGGAAGAAGGTTTTCGCCGTCGAGCTTGACCCGCCCGCGAATTCCGATATCCGCGCGTTTATGGACGGAGCGCAGAAGCTCCGCGATGCGGGAGCGGACGCGATAACTATTGCCGACTGTCCCATTTCCCGAGCTCGTGCGGACAGCAGTATGCTTGCCTGTAAATTGAAGCGTGAGCTTGATATCGATCCCATTCCGCACATGACCTGCCGTGACCGCAATATAATCGCAACGAAGGCCCTCCTTCTCGGGCTTAATATCGAGGGCGTAAACAACGTCCTCGTCGTGACCGGCGACCCTGTTCCGACCGCCGAACGCGGCACGATCAAGAGCGTCTTTAACTTTAACTCCGTCGTGCTCGCGAGTTACATCCGAGATCTGGGCGAAGAATTCATCCGAGGGCCTTTCCGCGTTTTCGGAGCGCTTAACCTGAATGCTTTGAACTTTGAAAGCCAGCTTCGTCATGCTAAGGAAAAGCTCGAACACGGCGTGGATGCGTTCCTGACCCAGCCTGTGCACTCGCCCCGCGCGCTCGAAAACCTGAAACTGGCGCGGAGGGAGCTTTCGGGCAGGATACTCGGAGGAGTGATGCCCATTGTCTCGTACAGAAACGCCTGCTACATGAACAGTGAAATTGCGGGTATCAGCGTCAGCGACGAGATCATCCGGCGCTACGAGGGTCTTGATAAGGAACAGGCATCGCGGCTCGCCGTCTCGCTTACGACGGAGATTGCGCAGAGTATGGCTCCGTATGTTGACGGGTATTATATGATAACGCCATTTATGCGCACCGACCTCATATGCGAGATAATGAAAAACCTCAAATAGAAAAGGGGTATCTGAAAATCAGATACCCCTTTTCGTTTTCCGGAAAACATTATCTGCGCCTTATCTATAGAATTATGCAAATAAGCCCGCCTCTGCCTTCGTTTATTATTCTCTGCAGTGCGTTGCGGAGCTTAAGTCCAGTTTGCTCCGGCATCCGTTTGAGCTTTGCCGTCAGTCCTTCTCCCGCTATATCGTACATGGATTTTCCGAATATGTTTGATTCCCATATTCTCGTCGCGTCGCCCTCAAAATTCTGCAGCAGGAAGCCCAGTATTTCCTCCGAGGCGTGCTCGCCGCCCACGGCCGGCGAAACCTCCGTTTCGACCTTGGTCATCAACATATGTATCGCGGGCGCACCGGCTCGCAGAACGACTTTATACCTGCCGCCCTGCCTGACGATTTCGGGCTCCTGCAGCACCATTTCGTCTACTGAAGGCATAACGACGCCGTAACCCTTTTCGCGGACGTCCTTTAAGGCCGCCGCGACCTTGTCATATTCCAGCTTAGTTTTTGAAAGCTCACAAAGCAGAGCTATCAGGTCGCCGTCGTTTTTGATGGCAAGCCCGCTCTCTTCGCTCAGAGTGCGATAGTAAAGCTCCCTTGGCAGCTCGATTCGCAACGTAAAGCAGCCTTTTCCCATGAGCATATCGCTGATACGCGCGTCGGATACGTTTTCCACATTTTTAAGTCTTTGTGCGAGAACCTGCGCATCCTTCAGCTTCTTTACCTCCGATGAGGCTTCATGTATCTCTCGGTAAAGCGCCTGTTTTATGGCGTGACCGTCGGGGAGCGCCTCTACCCACTCGGGAAGATACACATAATATTCCTCCGTCCCGAATTCACACAGCACTTGGTTAAGTATCCTTTCGACGTCGTCTTCTCTCAGTGTCAGGCAGTTGACGCAGGAGCAGGCAACCTTATATTTTTCCGCCAGCTCGCTTCTGAGTCTCTGTGCCATCTCGGAGTTTGGTTCGGCAGAGTTCAGCAGAAGCAGAAACGGCTTGCCGATTTCCTTCAGCTCCGCAATGACCTTCTCCTCCGCCGCGACATAGTTTTCACGGGGAATACCGCAGATCGTGCCGTCCGTTGTGATTACGAGGCCTATCGTCGAATGGTCTCGTATGACCCTGCGCGTACCCTCCTCAGCGGCCTCGGTCATGCTGATCTCATGATCAAACCACGGAGTCGTAACCATACGCTCCTCGCCGTCCTCAGTAAGCCCCGCCGCGCCGGGCACCATGTAGCCGACGCAGTCTATAAGGCGCACGGAGAGCGTCGTGTCATCGCCGATGCCGATCTGTACAGCATCCTCCGGCACAAACTTCGGTTCCGCAGTCATAACGGTTTTACCCGAACCGGACTGGGGCAGTTCGTCCCTTGCACGTTCCTTGAGATAGATGTTGTCTATGTTGGGTATCACTACCGTTTCCATGAACCGTTTGATAAATGTCGATTTACCCGTCCTTACGGGACCAACCACACCAACATATATGTCTCCGCCGGTACGCAGCGCGATATCCTCATATATTCTGCTGTCAGTCATGCATATTCCCTCCATGAATATTGATTAGTAATATTTATGGGGATAAGCTCATTTTTATTCTGACTATGGATGTCAAACTCACGCCAAAGCGGAAAAAACTTTGTTCCGGACTTTCAAAAGAAAGTCCGGAACGCTTGTATTATAATATTTAGTCTTTACTGCTCTGCAATCTCGCAGACTTAAGCGATACGATCGTCAGGATAAGCCCGAGTATGAGGAATACGGCTCGGCCCGTAATAAAGGAAGGCAAAAAGCTGAACTCCTGCGTTCCTTCGCGCAAAATTTCTGTTACAGATCCGCCTGTAAGGTCTATCCATGACGGCAGCCCTATATGGAATACACTGGTGACTAGCACGGCTGCAAGCATTATGTAAACCAATATCGGCTTTTTTCCTCCAAAATACGTCGCGGTTCCAAAAAGCAATATTGACGGCGGCAGAAGAAGCATAAAGCCTGTCCGGATAAGCGGTCCGAAAGAAGTATAATCAAAAACCAGCCCGTAAAAAGCCAGACACACCGCGACAGACAGTATAACAGGAATAAAGTAGGCACATGCAATCGTTCCAAAACGCAGAAGCCTGAAGCTACGGATAGGCATGGGTGCCGCATTAATGATGGCCTCGGCTCCTCGTTCCGACGCTTTAAACTGCCTTGCGCACAGAACGAGCAGAAGCACGAAGAGAAAAGGAGCTAGAGATGTGCAATAGGTGCTGAAGGTCCACTGAGAGAAGGGTGCGGTATAGTTTGTTCCGAATATCACCATGCTGCGGAGCAGAGACACGCTGTAAGCAAGCGCCGCAATAAGAAGCAGCAGGTATTCTTTTGAGAAAAGAATCCTTTTAAACTCATATTTAAAGATTGTGCCTTTACGCAAGCTCCAACGCCTCCTTTTTAAGTCCGGTAACAGCTAAAAAGTCTTCGTACATGATCGGCTGTCCCAAATGAGTCATATATAATTCCGATAGCTTTTTTTGAAAAGCGTCGGGTCCGCCGAGAGTCTCCTCGCCTTTGAGCAGCATGAGCGGCATGATATCGTAAAGGCGGATACTAGCGAACGAAGCCATTATGTTCGAAGCATCATCTGCGGAAAGCTTTGCAAGGTATTCGGGATGCTGAATATAGAAGGCGTTTTTGTATGTCTCCCAGTTTTGCTGCCATTCTTTCAAATAGTGCGCATTTGCATATTCCTTGCCAAAATACTCCTTCATAAAGCAGTAAGTGCTATAACACGTAATTCCCTCCGCGGACCAACTCGAAGCGCCGTCCTGCATCGGCATGGTGGCAAGACCCCACCACTGGTGGGCTATCTCGTGTACAAGAACGTCTATGCCGCTTCCGGAATCCGGAGAGATAGCTTCCTCAGGAAGATAGCCCTCTGCGTCAAAGTTTGTCTCATCCATGGCGCTCATGTTCCCCGAGGCAAAGCCGCCGCTGAAATAAGAAGGCAGCTCCAGCATGGTAAGGCTTTTGTCGTATATCAGCGGACCATAGGTTTCTGTGAAATAATCTATTGCGGCCTTAATCAAATTCACGGCATCCATGTCAGTTACAGACTTGTCGTGCTTTGCAAAATACTTCAGCTCTATGTCCAGACCGCCCGCCTCAAAGGTCTTTGTCATATAATTAGCGGCATAGACGCTTGCGCCTTGCTTGCCCGCGATTCCTGTGTATATCCACCTGGTCTTTCCGTCAACCGTCTCGCCTTTAACAGCTTTTCCCCTTGAAAACACAGGCTCAAGGCTTTCATCTAAAGAAAGCACACCGGATAAACATCCCTCTTCGGACACAATGATATCAAAGCCCGGAGAAACCCCGTCATTCGGAAGCCAGACATACCCGTCGGCAATACCGTATTGGGCTCGTTGGCTAATCGTATTATCGTTCAGCATACGTCCGGAATATGTGATTTCGATCTCATATTCCGCAAAGGCCGGAAGCTCAATGCTCCAGTTAGCTGTACTGAGCTCTCCGGTTTCGCCTCGGGTTGCCTTGCTCTCCGTACCGTTCACCAGAACGCTGTCAATATTGATCCCCGTGTTTGTTGTGACAGGCAGCGTCTGGGCTTCCTCGGTCATGTTCTTAAGTTTGCATTTTACAATTCCGGAAACAGTGCGGCTATTGACGTCAATATTAAGGTCGAACTGCTTGTCAATAAGCGCCAAATCGGGATTTCCAACCTCAGGCTTTCCGCTGAACGACGTGGCAATTCCTGTACCGGAATTCATCATCCCGCTGAAATCAACGGGCTTGCTGTCATCAAAAATCGGCTCAAAAGCATAGCTCACTCCCGAAAGCGAAAGGGCGGCAACGAGCAGAACGGGAATCCAGACTCGGCGGCAATTTACAAAAAGCGAGCCGAACAGCCCGCAGCCGTAGCGTCTGAACGCGCAAAGCCCGATCGTCCATAAGCTCAGCGATACAAGCAGGCAGAACAGGCGGTTCCACAGGAGCATATCTATTTGAAACTGGTTTGTAATAAGGTCGGAAAAGTTAGTCGCTGATGTCTGTACCCAGTAGAAAAGATAACTGGGGTTAAGGTCATACATGCCTTCAAGCAGCTTCGAGAGCAGCATCAGCCCCGCCATTATAATAAACGCCGCCTCGATGCGCCTTGTCAGCATATATAATCCGGCTGACAGCAGCACGGATAAAATCAGCGCGCCGAGAAATATCAGGTACCAGGCAGTTATAAATGTAGCCGGCTGAAAATAATCGCCCGTCTTTGCGATTCCAAACGGAAGCGCGAACAGAGAGACCGCAAACGTTGTGATGATCGCAATGCAAATGAGCGCCAGCGTTTTGCGTATCTGATGGCTAATCGGATCCGTACTCGTCAGTACTATGACGTCCGTATTGTTTTTGAAATCCCTGTGGAACTGTACGAGAGAGAGCAGTATAAAGAACAGGGAGCCCAGAAACGAGCTGTTTTTGGCAGCCTGTATGATAAACGCATCGGAAGCGGTCCTTCCCCCTGAGTTAAGGCTGAACCATACAACCCCCGCGACTGTCAGGGCCAAGAAAATCTGTGTCAGGCGTTCGCTCAGCATTCTTCGCACTTCGCGTGACAATTTTGCTGCAGCGCTCAAGCTCTATCCCTCCCGTCCATAAGCGCCATGTAGGCAGTCTCAAGCGAAGAAGCGCTTTTTTTCGCCATCAGCGCGTCGGGTGTTCCGGCATAGCATATCTCCCCCTGATTCAGAACTATAAGATGATCGCAGGCAGACTGTACATCCTCAATAATATGCGTTGAAAGTATCACAAGCTTGCTTTTTGCTGCGTCGGCAAAAAGATTGCGGAACGCGACTCTTTCCGCCGGATCGAGCCCGACCGTCGGTTCGTCGAATATGATGAGCTTCGGGTCGCCGAGAAGCGCCTGAGCGATGCCGACGCGCTGTTTCTGCCCTCCCGAAAGCGTGCGTATCTTCGCTTTTCGCTTCTCCTCAAGATGTGTCAAGGATATTACCCTCTCGATTTCCGGTTTTGCCGCTTTAGCGTCTATGCCTTTGAGCGCCGCCATGTAGTCCAGGAACTGCTCCGCCGACAGGTCTTCGAACAGCCCGAATTCCTGTGGAAGATAACCAAGGCTTGATTTCAGATTCATTTCCTGTTTGGCAAGAGGCTGTCCGTCGATGAGTATCTCGCCCGCGCTCGGCAGAAGATTAGCCGTGAGCATCTTCATAAGCGTGCTTTTGCCCGCTCCGTTAGGCCCTACAAGACCTATAAGGCTAGGGCTTGCCAGCGTCAGATCAATGTTTTTAAGAGCGGTTTTCCCGCCCTTATAGGTTTTGCTTAATTCTTTTAATTCGATTTTCAATTAATATCAGCTCCATTCTTTGGTATCTGCCGAAAGGATAACACCAAAAAATGGAGCTGTTATGAAACTTATGTGTAGCTGATATGTAGATCAGAAATTTATTGAAAAGCGCATTCCTTCGGGTGATGACATCGGCTCAAAGCTGTAGTCCAGCTCAAGGAGCCTTAATACGGTCTTAACGATATACAGCCCGAGACCGTTCCCGCCAGTGTCCCTGCTTCTAGAAGAATCCGGCCTGTAGAAGGGCTCATAAAGCCGCGGAAGCTGTCCGTTGTCTATCGGAGCACACTCGTTTTCGACTATAAGGCTTCGCCCTTTGCAATAGACCGCAAGCCTGCCTCCCGGAGCCGTATACTGAACGGCGTTGGAGAAAACATTTGAAAGCGCCCTCCCCAGCAGCCTTGGTGGGGCCGTAATTTCGAAGGAGCCGCTCCAGTCGATGTAAACGGAAAGTCCCTTAGCGCGTGCAATCAGCACATATGGTGCAAGTATCTCAGAGCAGAGCAATTCGATGCTTTCGGTTATGGGCGGCTCGAAGGCGTTTTCAAGCTGGGATGCATCAAGAATATCGCGGAGCTTTTCCGAAAGCCCATCGACAAGCTCCTTGCACTTTGGGAGCCATTCGCCATGGTTCCTATATTTGCCTACGCCGAGGATCATATTGTCCAATATAACGCCGACGGCTGTAACCGGCGTTTTAAGCTCGTGCGAAGCCGCTCTCAGAAAATCCGTCTTGGTCCTTTCGGCTGCACTGACTTTATTAAGTTCTGTTTCAAGCGATTCGATGGTGCTGAGCAAATTTGCGTAAAGCCCGTTCACGTTCTCCGCAAGTACGCCGAACTCATCCTTAGATTTTATCTCGCACCTTGCGCTTTTGTCCAGAGAGGTCATACGGACGGTCTCTGCGGAGATGAGTTCAATCGGCCTCGTTATGGCTCTCGCATACAGAAGCGAGAAGATGACCGCTATAGCTACGCACATCAGAAGC
>JAJUHD010000014.1 GCA_029268085.1 Bacillota bacterium
ATGAACGTACAGCGCAACACGATCTACGACCAGCGCCGCAAGGTGCTTGACGGAGAAGATCTGAATAGCTACATCCGAAAGATGATCGAGGACTTTATCAGAGAAATGGTCAATTCCGGCATGGAGGGGCGTGATTATTTTGAGGATATGGCTCAGTTTGAAGCAACCGTTGCGCCGTTTGAAAAGCTGTTCCTGCGAAAAGGCGAGATAAGGCCGACGATGAAGGAACTTGACAAGATGAACCCACACGACCTGTCGGATATGCTGCTTGAAAAAGCCGAGAAGGTCTATGAAACGCGCGAAGCGGAATTCGGGCTTATGCCCAACGGAGTGCCGCTTATGCGTGAGCTTGAGCGCGTCATCATGCTTCGCGTCGTTGACGAATACTGGATGGACCACCTTGACGCGATGCAGGAGCTGCGCCGAGGCATAGGCCTGAGAGCCTACGGCAACGACAAGCCTATAGACGCCTATAAGCGCGAAAGCTACGATATGTTTGAAGAGATGATAAACGGCATACGCACAGAGGTCGTCCGCCGCATCTTCACCGTTCAGGTAAAGAAGGAACAGCCTATCGAGCGCAAGAGCGTCGCAAAGGGCGCGGTCAGCAATGTCGGAGGCGACGATTCCGTCAAGAAGCAGCCCGTCAAAGCCGCAGCCAAGCCGGGGCGCAATGATCCCTGCCCCTGCGGAAAAATGAAGGAGGACGGCTCCAGACGGCTGAAATACAAGGAATGCTGCGGCAGGAACGAATAGCGCAGTAAACCCGCGCCTTATTAGGACGCGAAAAAAGGAGCTATGGAATTGGAATTTTCAAAGCCTTTCGCGGAAATGAGCTATAAAGGGCTTGTATATATGACGGCCCCGACGATACCCTTCCCGCACTGCTTTACTACACGATGGGGCGGCGTGAGTTCAGGCTGCCTGGACAGCCTCAACCTCGGCGAGAACAGAGGCGACTCCGAGGAAAATGTGCGCGAAAATTACCGCAGGGTATTCGAGGCTCTGGGACTTCCCGAACAGAACCCCTGCTTTACAAGGCAGGTGCATAAAAACGAGGTGCGCGTCGTGACGGATGCCGACAGGAGGGAGCTTTTCACGCCATTTCTTTACGAAGCGGATGGAATCGTAACGAACGTGAAAAACCTGCCGCTGTTCTGTTTTTCAGCGGACTGCATTCCGGTTCTGCTCTGCGATCCCGAAGCGGGCGTCGCGGGAGCGATTCACTGCGGCTGGAGAAGTACCGCAGCTGATATACTGGGAGCCGCGGTTGCCAGAATGACGGAGCTCGGAGCGTCAGCTTCGAATATAAGAGCGGCAATCGGCCCCGGCATTGATATGTGCTGCTATGAAACGGACGCAGAGGTTCCCGCGGCTATTGAAAAGCTTCTCGGCGGCGACTGCGAGGATGCGTTTTTCGCGGTCGGGGATACGGGAAAATTTATGGTCGATCTCAAGGAGACCGACAGAAGGCGGCTCCTGCAGCTCGGCTTGAAAAGCGGGAATATTTCGGTGAGCGACGAATGTACCTCGTGCAACAGCGATAAATACTGGTCGCACAGAAAGACTAAGGGTGAAAGAGGCTCGCAGGCGGCGGTCATCGTCGTTCCCTGAGCCGGATTCCGAAAGGATAGGCATATGTCGGTCAGATTAAAAAAAATAATTCTTTCGTGCCTTGCCGTTTCCGTTTTTGCCGGTGCTTTTTCCGGCTGCGGTACGAGTGCCGGTTCGGACGAGGAGGAGCTTCCGGAAGTTACCGGAACGCAGACCGAAGAGACGGTCTACTATAAAGCGGACGATGTTTTTTCGCTTAACTGCAACAAGGAGTACAGCTTTAATCCCTTTACGACGACGAATGCCGCGAACATAATCTGTACGCAGGCGATGTATGATACGCTGTTTTCTGTCGATGATACCTTCACAGCCATTCCGAATCTTATAACGAGCTATAAGAGCGACGACGGGAAGTGTTGGTACTTCTATGTCGATACAACGGTGAAATTCTGGGATGGGTCGACACTTACGGCGACGGACGCTTCCTATTCGATACAGCGCGCTATGCACAGCCCACAGTTTTCCGCAAGGTTCAAGTGCGTTTTCGGCGTCAGCGCCATGGACGAAAGCCTTTTCATTGTGAACCTTAATTATCCTGACATGCAGTTTCCGGCTCTGCTCGATATTCCGGTCATCAAAAATGGCACAATTGAGGATTACGCACCCATGGGTACGGGCCCATACCAGCCGGACGAGGAGTTCACAAAGCTGACGGCGTTTGCCGATTACAGGCACTACAATTCCCTTCCCGTCGATACGATCTACCTTAAGGAGGTCAAGGAGACGGAGGATATTATTACTGCGTTCGAAAATTCTGAGATTGATCTTGTGACAAACGATCCCACCGGCGTTTACAGCCTCGGATACGGTTCGGCGAACGAAATTCGCTACTGCCCGACGACCAATATGCATTATCTCGGCTTCAAGAGCAGCAGCCGCTTTTTTTCTAATCCCCTCGTCAGGAAGGCCATGACCTATGTCGTCGACAGGGAGCATATAGTGACGGATTATTTGAACGGAGCTGCTTCTGCGGCCGCTCTCCCGATGAATCCGACGTGCACCCTGTACAACGATGCTTATTCGGACATTGTCTCCTACTCGGTTAAAAAGAGCGAGACCGCTTTTGACGAGGCCGAAGTGCAGGATTATGACGACGACGGCAAAAGAGAACAGATGATAACGGGCATACCCGTAGAAATCGAAATCAACTTCATCGTGTGCAGCGACAGCCCTGCGAAGGTGCAGGCCGCGCAGTCAATAGCGGATAACCTTACAAATCTGGGTATAACGGTAAACCTGCGTCAGCTTTCATGGACCGAATACACCGCAGCTCTTGCAGCGGGCGACTTTGATATGTATTACGCCGAGATCAAGCTCACGAACGATTTTTCACTGAGAAACCTACTGTTCGAGGGCGGGAGCCTCAACTACGGATTGTTTTCGGACTCCGTGCTCGAGCAGTATGTGAACGATTATATGGCCTGCGGTGAGGAAGGCCGTCAGAAGACCGCAGACATGATGTTTAAATATATTACCGACACCGCGCCAATCGTTCCGATCTGCTTTGAAAAGAGTCAGGTCATCACGCACAGGGGTGTGGTTTCCGGAATGAAGCCCACGAAAGACAACGTGTTTAACGGGATAGAGGACTGGGAGATAAATACGGACTGACAGAGAAAGGAGTTTTTGGCTATGACCGACAGAGAACTGCTAAATCTGGCAAAGGAAGCTTCGGAAAATGCCTATGCGCCTTATTCTCGTTTCAAGGTTGGCGCGGCGCTTGAGTGCATGGACGGACGTATTTTTACCGGCTGCAATATTGAAAACGGCGCTTTGGGCAGTACCATGTGCGCCGAGAGAGTCGCGATCTATAAGGCGGTCAGTGAAGGCGAAAAACACTTTTCGCGTATTGCGATCTATGGCGAAGGCGAGGAATATTGCCTGCCGTGCGGAGCTTGCCGTCAGGTTATGGGCGAGTTTTCTCAGGACATGGAGGTGCTCTGTGCCAGAGGGTCGGGCGGCTATGTCAGCTACAGGCTGAAAGAGCTCCTGCCCCATCCTTTTAAATTTGGGAACTTCTGATCTTTACTATCCGCGCTGTTTCACGATAATATAGCCGCGGAGCGGCATTGCGGGATATATATTTATATTATGGGAATTGCGGTTATTGTATCGTAGGGGGCGGGAAGCAAAGTGGATTTTGAACAGCTCAGGATTTTCATTTCGGTTGTAGATCAGGGCAGCTTTACAAAAGCCGCCGAAACGATGTATATAAGCCATTCGACGACGTCGAGAAATGTTTCGGCGCTCGAGGAAAACCTTGGTGTCCGGCTTCTCGAACGCTGCACTCGCGGACTTAAGCTCACGGAGGCGGGGAATCTGCTTTACCGCGAGGGAAAGCTTCTTTTGGAAAAGACGGAAGAACTTGAACGTGCGGTCAGGAATGCCGAGAGCAGCGAGAAAGGCAAAATTTCTATCGCAAGCGTTTATATGTTTTCAAAAGAACTCAACGATCTATACGGAGAATTCTGCTCAAAATATCCGGATGTCGTTCTCGGCATCTATAACCATGAGCTTTCGGAGGTCCTCAGCCTTGTCGGCAAAACGGAAGCAGATATAGGTGTGACGTTTTCATACGCGCTTCCGAAAAACACGGAGGATTTCGAGTTCCGCAGAGTTGCGGAGGAGCGGTTCTGCGTCGTGTGCGCTGAAAAAAACCCGCTGGCTTTAAAGAAGTCGGTTAGGGCGGATGAGCTCCGAACAGAAAACTATGTCAGCGTCGGGGAGCAGAGGAGCGAATTTACAAAAAGGCTTGAGGAGAAGATCCTGAAAAACAGACCGGAAGGCGAAACCTTATCGGTTCCTACGCTGGAATCCCTGTTTCTTCAGGTGCGGAGCGGGAACGGTGTTTCGCTTGTGCCGTATCCGATGGCACGTGAATTTGGAAAAAACTGCGCGATGCTCGATATCGAGGACATGGATACGCGCTTTGATATTGTCGCTTTTTGGCGAAAGGACAATGACAATCCGGCACTGCCGTTCTTTTCAAAGCTGATTGAAAAGGAATAGGCCGGCAAGCCGTTTTTAAAACGAATTTCGCAAAACAAAAAGGTAAGGTAGAGCTATGAAAAAAGGAATCAAAACGATCATCATGCTGGTGCTCGCGGTTACGATACTGCTGCAGGCGCCGATAACGGCCGCCGAGGCAGCGGCGTTTCCGGACGTAAGCCCGACGGACTGGTTCGCTGATAATGTTTCGCAGCTTGTGCAGTTGGGTATCGTAAACGGCAAGGACGACGGGCTTTTCCATCCGAACGATATTGTGAAGCGCGGCGAATTTATGAAAATGCTCATGATTGCGGGGGAATACCTTTATTCGACTACCCCCTCAAAGGGTGTGCACTGGGCGGAGAATTACTGGAACGCCCTGAACGAATACGGCGTGCTGGAAGTCGTTGAAACTGATGTGAATACTAACAAGCAGATATCTTATCCGCTGATTCCGCTTAGTTTTTCCGAGCTTGAAAAACCGATTACGCGTTATGAAATGGCGTTTTTGATAAACCGTATCGTATACATTGTATATTATGAGAACCAGATGACGCTTGCAGATGAAAACGACAGCCTCGCAAATCACATCGCGGACTACAATACTATGAACAAGGCGTATCAGGGCAGCGTTGAGCAGGTCTATATGAAAGGTATTTTAACCGGCTATGAGGATTCTTCGTTTCAAGGCGACAATACGCTGACAAGAGCAGAGGCGACCACTGTAATTTTGCGCACTCTTTCCAGTAAGAACAGAGTGAAGCAGAATTGGGCGGTCGAGAAGGAATATGAGATTGACCCGACCTTTACGTCCTTTGCGTTCCAGTACCGTTCTCTGTCAAACGCAGAACGCAGACAGATGCTTTTCGGAAATTCGAACAAAACATATTTCACAAGTTCAGCGGACGCCAAAGGCTATATGGTATCGGTAACGATACCAATCTGGAAGCTCAACGAATCGACAGGACAGAAGTACTCTTCAACGGCGACAATCACCGTACACAAGCTGGTTGAAAAGGAAGTCAAGGCGATATTCAATGTAATTTACAATTCGCCGGAGCGCTTCCCGATCAAGTCGATAGGAGGGGCGCGCTTTACAGACTCCCTGCGCCACAGCTGGGGCTGTGCGATAGACATCAACCCCACGGAAAACTACTACATAAATTATAAGACGGGACAGCAGGTAGGAAGCTTTTGCTACAAGAACGGCTCAAGCCCATACTGCATTACCCCGAACAGCAGCGTCGTCAAAGCCTTTGCAATGTACGGATGGGGCTGGGGCGGTCAGGGCTGGAGCACGGCTGCGGACTATATGCATTTTTCAATTCTTGCCTCCGGCGGCTGATGTATATTGCAATTGATAAAAAGGGAGTGGTTTTTACGCTCCCTTTTTGCTTTTTCAGGTAATTCTGGCGCATTGCGTCATGTCGCGTCGTGTCGTATTTTTGACTGATTATATATAAAACTATTTTTATGTATAGAAAAATGCAAATATCTATTGACAGAGAAAGAATTATCTGATATTCTAACGGAGCGCCTATTGGGAGAGTTGCGCCCAATTGCGCAAAAATGCGATGAAGCGGGAGATTGCGGATTAGGTTGCCCCAGCAAAGCGCAGATTTGTTTGGGAGGACGATCCGGTAACTTCCGTGGAGTATGTCCGTGCCGGAAAAAACCGGCAATAATCGGGCGGTTGAGAACGTTTCTGCTTCACGCGTATATCGCTTGGACGGAGCCTGAACCGGACAAAGATCCGGTTTGTTTTTCGGGCAAGGTCTGATACGCACGGCAAAGTGTACAGAAAAACTTCTCACCGAACGGAAATTTTACCGGCGGACCCAATGCCGCCGCAGAACTTACGTTCAGGAGGAAAAGAAATGGCAACAAGCAAGAAAATGATCCGCATCAGACTCAAGGCTTATGACCACCAGCTCATCGACAAGGCGGCCGAGAAGATCGTTGAGACCGCAAAGCGCACAGACGCAAAGGTTTCCGGCCCCATTCCTCTTCCCACAAAGAAGGAAGTCGTCACCATTCTCCGCGCTGTTCACAAGTATAAGGACAGCCGCGAGCAGTTCGAGCGCCGCACCCACAAGCGCCTCATAGACATTATGAGCCCCACCCAGAAGACGGTTGAAGCTCTTATGTCACTTGAATTACCTGCCGGCGTCGAGATCGAGATGAAGCTGTAAGCCGATTCCCCAAAATGTATCAAAAAACCCGAATGTCTGCGACTTGCGTGAGCGGACAGGGTCATGTCAGCAGCCTCTGAAGAACAACAGCACAGAAGTTGAAGTTTTCGCTTTAGCGGAAACGCAGACCGGGAGCGTTGTTGCGCCTACAAGCGAGCTGACCAATAACCTATAAGGAGGAAATAACATGAAGAAAGCTATCATCGGCAAAAAGGTCGGCATGACGCAGATCTTCGATGAAGCGGGCAAAGTCGTTCCGGTCACCGTTATTGAAGCGGGACCCTGCGTCGTTGTCCAGAAGAAAACCGTTGACAAGGAAGGCTATGCTTCCGTTCAGCTCGGTTTTGAAGACCAGATCGAGCGCAAGCTCACAAAACCCGAAAAGGGACACCTTGCCAAAGCGGGCGTCGCTTTTAAAAAGTACCTCAAGGAATTCCGTCTTGAAGACAGCGCTTCCCTCAACGTCGGCGATGTCATTACCGCGAGCGTTTTCGCGGAGGGCGACAAGGTCGACGTGACCGGCATCTCTAAGGGTAAGGGCTACGCCGGCGTCATTAAGCGCTGGAACGCTCAGAGAACTCCCACCAGCCACGGCGGCGGTCCTGTCCACCGTCATGCAGGTTCCATGAGCGCAAACTCGGATCCGTCCAGAATTTTCCCCGGAAAGATCGGCGCAGGACATCTGGGCGCGGAGCAGGTCACAGTTCAGAATCTTGACGTTGTCAAGGTCGACCCCGAGCTCAACATGATCGTCGTGCGCGGCGCAATACCCGGCCCCAAGGGCGGCATTGTCTATCTGAAGAACACCGTCAAGACCATAAGGGTCAAGGGCGCAGCCGCAGGCATCAGCGCAAACCCGCAGAAGGCTTCCGCAAGGGTCAACCCGCAGAAGGCTTCCGCAAGAACGAGATAAGGGAAAGGAGAGAATCTAAATGCCTAAAGCACCACTTTACAACATGGCCGGCAATAAGGTCGGCGAGATCGAGCTCTCCGAATCCGTCTTCGGTATCGAGCCTAACGAGTCGGTTCTCCACGATTCCGTCAAGAACCACCTTGCCAATTGCCGTCAGGGAACGCAGAGCGCTCTTACAAAGGGTGAAGTCGATGTTACCAACAAGAAGCCCTGGCGTCAAAAGGGTACAGGCCGCGCACGCGCAGGCCATGCCGGTTCTCCCGTGTGGAGACACGGCGGCGTAGCGTTCGCTCCCAAGCCCCGCGATTACAGCTATACCCTCAACAAGAAGGTCAAGAGACTGGCTCTCAAGAGCGCCCTTTCTTCCAAGGCGGCCGAAGGCGAGATCATAGTCATCGACGGGCTCGCTGTCCCCGAGATAAAAACAAAGGCTTTCAAAGGCTTCCTTGACAAGATCGATGTCACAGGAAAGGCTCTTGTCATTACAAAAGAAGTTGACGAGACCGTTATTAAGAGCGCAAGGAACATCCCCGGCGTGGAGACGACGATCGCTACCGTTCTGTCTCCCTATTCCGTTCTGAATGCCGGAAAGCTTGTTGTCGACAAGGCTGCGCTTGAGAAAATCGAGGAGGTCTACGCATGATGAGAACAGCATACGACATCATCATTCGTCCCATCATCACAGAGCAGTCCATGGAGGACCTCGATATCAAAAAATACGTTTTTGAAGTGGCGAAGGACGCTAATAAGATCGAGATCAAAAAAGCTATCGAAGAGATTTTCGACGTAAAGGTCATAAAGGTCACAACGACGATCGTACCCGGCAAGGAAAAGCGCGTAGGCGCCAACCCCGTCGGCCGTACTTCCGAATGGAAAAAGGCTGTTGTGAAGCTCAGCAGAAAGTCCAAGAACATCGAAATCTTCGAGGGTATGGTGTAAGGGAGGAAATGAGATATGTCCATTAAAACTTATAGACCTACTACACCGTCCAGAAGACATATGACGGTCTCGGGCTTCGACGGAGTCGATAAGCACGCCGAACCGGAAAAGTCCCTTGTAGAGGTTCTGAAGACAAACGCAGGCCGCAACAACAACGGCCGCATCACCGTCCGTCATCAGGGCGGCGGCAACAAAAGGAAATACCGCATTATTGATTTTAAGCGCAATAAGCTCGAAATGCCCGGCAAGGTACTCCGCCTTGAGTATGACCCCAACCGCTCGGCACATATCGCGCTTGTTGAGTATGAAGACGGCGAACGCCGCTATATCCTTGCTCCTTACGGACTTAAGGCCGGCGATGCGGTTGTAGCGTCTCCCAACGCGGACATCAAGCCCGGCAACGCTCTTCCGCTTGCAAACATCCCCGTAGGTACGGTTATCCACAACATTGAGCTCTATCCCGGCAAAGGCGCGCAGCTTGTCCGTTCCGCAGGCGTCGAGGCTCAGCTTATGGCTAAGGAAGGTGACGTTGCAACGGTCCGTCTGCCCTCCGGCGAATACCGCAAGGTCCGCATGAATTGCTATGCTACCATAGGTCAGGTCGGCAATCTTGACCATGCGAACGTCCACATCGGCAAGGCGGGACGCAAACGTC
Source organism: Bacillota bacterium (assembly GCA_029268085.1). Lineage (GTDB taxonomy): Bacteria > Bacillota > Clostridia > Oscillospirales > Oscillospiraceae > UBA2658. The sequence goes on from JAJUHD010000014.1 coordinate 9,302, forward strand.
ACATGGGATGGCGCCCGACAGTCCGCGGCAGCGTCATGAACCCCTGCGACCACCCCCACGGAGGCGGCGAAGGCAAGAGCCCCATCGGCCGTCCCGGCCCTGTTACCCCCTGGGGTAAGCCCGCCCTCGGATACAAGACGCGCAAGACCAAGAACAAGAGCAATAAGTTCATCGTCAAGCGCCGCAACGAGAAGTAAGGAGGGACTCATTAAATGAGCAGAAGTATTAAAAAAGGCCCCTTTGCTGCTCCCGAGCTGCTCAAGAGGGTCGACGAAATGAACAAATCCGGCGAGAAAAAGGTTCTCAAGACCTGGAGCCGCGCTTCCACCATATTCCCGTCTTTTGTTGGTCATACGATCGCCGTCCATGACGGCCGCCGCCACGTTCCCGTATATGTAACCGAGGACATGGTCGGACACAAGCTTGGCGAGTTCGCGCCCACCCGCACTTTCCGCGGTCATGCCGGCTCCAAGACCGGTAAATAAGGAGGAGAAAAATGGAAGCAAGAGCAGAACACAAGTTTGCCCGCATATCTCCCCGTAAGGTCAAAATTGTCTGTGATCTTATTCGCGGAAAGGATGTCAAGACCGCAGAAGCTCTCATGCAGCAGACCCCGAAGGCGGCAAGCGAGCTCATGATCAAGGTTCTCAAGAGTGCCGTGGCAAACGCAGAAAACAACTTCAGCATGGACACCGATAAGCTCTATGTTAAAGAGACTTATGCAAATCCCGGCCCCATCCTCAAGAGAGGCATGCCCAGAGCACAGGGCCGTATGTACAGAATCAACAAGAGAACCAGCCACATCACCATCGTCGTGGCTGAGAAAGAATAGGGAGGAGGCAGAATATGGGACAGAAAGTTAATCCTCACGGACTTCGCGTCGGCGTTATCAAGGACTGGGATTCCAGATGGTACGCAAGAAACGACAAGGTCGGCGATCTTATAGTCGAAGACTACAAAATTCGTGAATATCTGAAGAAGACCCTGTATTCCGCAGGTATCCCGAAGATTGAGATAGAGCGCGACAGCTCCAAGGTCCGCATCTATATCCACTGCTCACGCCCCGGCGTGGTAATCGGCAAGGGCGGCACGGAGATCGAGCGTCTCAGACTGTCTGTTGAAAAGCTGATCGGCAAGCCCGTAGCTCTTTCTATCGTCGAGGTACGCACACCCGATACCGATGCCCAGCTTGTAGCCGAGAGCATTGCCCAGCAGCTGGAAAAGCGCATCAGCTACCGCCGCGCAATGAAGAATGCTATGGGACGCGCCATGAAGCTCGGTGTAAGAGGCATCAAGGTCATGTGCGCAGGACGTCTCGGAGGCGCGGAAATCGCACGCAGCGAGTGCTACCATGAGGGAACGATTCCCCTTCAGACTCTCCGCGCAGACATCGACTACGGCTTTGCGGAAGCCGCGACGACCTATGGCCGTATTGGCGTAAAGGTCTGGATCTACAAGGGAGAGGTTCTCAGCCAGACACTGCGCAGCACTCCCCGTACGATGGATCTGAACAAAAGAGACGACCAGAACCGCGGCGAGCGCAAAAGAAACAACAATCCCCGCGGCGGCGAACGCAAAGAAGGCGGCTACAACCGCGGCGGCCAGGGTCAGGGCGCAGGCCGTGCCCAGGGCGGCGGATATAACCGCGGCGGTCAGGGTCAGGGCGGCTTTAACCGCGGCCCCCGTCCCGCAGCAAGCACCCCCAAGGAAGGAGGCAATGCGTAATGCTTCTGCCTAAGAGAGTTAAATACCGCAGAGTACAGCGCGGCCGTATGAAGGGCAAGGCATCCAGAGGCAATTTCATTGCTTACGGTGAATACGGCCTTATGGCTACAGAGCCCAGCTGGATTACTTCGAATCAGATCGAGGCTGCCCGTATCGCCATGACGCGTTATACAAAGCGCGGCGGTAAGGTTTGGATTAAAATATTCCCCGATAAGCCAGTAACCGAGAAGCCCGCCGAGACCCGCATGGGTTCCGGTAAAGGTTCTCCCGAGTATTGGGTAGCAGTTGTAAAGCCCGGCCGTGTCATGTTCGAGATTGCCGGCGTTCCCGAAGAAACAGCACGCGAGGCAATGCGTCTTGCAAGCCACAAGCTGCCCTGCAAGACCAAGTTTGTCAAACGCGACGATGTTGCCGATTCCGAGACAGGTGGTGAATAAGATGAAGGCAAATGAGATACGCGAAATGTCCGCTGCAGAGCTTGAATCGAAGCTCATTTCGCTGAAGAAGGATTTATTTACCCTCCGTATGCAGCACGCCACAAACCATCTTGACAACCCGACAAAGATTTCTGCCGTACGCCGTGACATTGCCCGAGTCAAGACAATTATTCGCCAGAAACAGCTCGGACAGTGAGGAGGTAACGTAAATGAGTGAAGTAAGAACATCTTCCCGCAAGACCCGCGTCGGTAAAGTTGTATCCGACAAGATGGACAAAACCATCGTGGTCATTGTTGAGGACCGCGTTGCGCATCCTCTCTATAAAAAGATCATTAAGCAGACCTATCGCCTTAAGGCTCACGACGAGAAGAACGAAGCCGGTATCGGCGACAGAGTCAAGGTTATGGAGACCCGTCCTCTGTCCAAGGACAAGAGATGGCGTCTTGTCGAAATAATTGAAAAGGCAAAGTAAGGAGGCCGCGAAGTGATACAACAGGAAACATTTCTCAAGGTGGCCGACAATACCGGCGCCAAAGAGATCAAATGCATCCGCGTTCTCGGCGGATCAAAGCGCAAATACGGCAACATCGGCGATGTCATAGTCGCGTCCGTCCGTAAGACCGCGCCCGGAAGCACCGTCAAAAAGGGCGATGTCGTCAAGGCGGTCATCGTGCGCAGCGCAAAGGGTGTCCGCCGTGCCGACGGTACCTATGTCCGCTTCGACGAAAATGCCGCAGTTATTATAAGGGACGACAAGAACCCCCGCGGCACCCGTATCTTCGGGCCCGTTGCCCGCGAGCTGCGTGACAAGGATTTCATGAAGATCCTTTCTCTGGCTCCCGAAGTCATATAGGAGGGCAAAATAATGAACGTTAAGAAAGACGATAAAGTTATTGTTCTGTCCGGCAAGGATAAGGGAAAAGAAGGAAGGGTCATATCGGCCGATCCCAAGAACGGCAAGGTCGTTGTCGAGGGCGTCAATGTCGCGAAGCGACATCTTAAGCCACGTAAGCCCGGAGAAGAGGGCGGCATCATCAAGAAGGAAACCCCCATTTACGCTTCAAAGGTCATGCGTATCTGCCCCAAGTGCGGCAAGCCTACCCGTGAAGCCCACAAGTTCCTTAAAGACGGAACAAAAGTCCGCGTCTGCAAAAAGTGCGGCGAAACTATATAAGAAAGGGGAGACTTTAGATGCCAAGACTTAAAACAAAATATCTTGAGGAAGTCGCTCCGGCTCTTATGAAGAAATATAACTACAAGAGCACTATGCAGATCCCCAAGATCGAAAAGATAGTGATCAGCGTCGGAGCAGGCGACTGCAAAGACAACCAGAAGGCTCTGGATGCAGTTATCAAGGACATCACAGCAATCGCCGGACAGAAGGCAGTCGCAACGACGGCTCGCAAGAGCGTTGCGAATTTCAAGCTCCGTGTCGGTCAGAACGTCGGCGTTAAGGTTACGCTCAGACAGGACAGAATGTGGGAATTTCTCGACAGGCTGTTCAACGTCGCTCTGCCCCGTGTCCGCGACTTCCACGGCATCAATCCCGATGCCTTCGACGGACGCGGAAATTACAGCCTCGGCTTGAAGGAGCAGATAATCTTCCCGGAAATCGATTATGACAAGATTGAGAAACTGCGTGGTATGAACATTGCTATCTGCACCACTGCGGCTACCGATGAAGAAGCTAAAGAGCTGCTGACCCTTATGGGCGCGCCCTTCGCAAAGGCTTAAGGAGGATGGAGCATGGCTAAGACATCAATGAAAATTAAGCAGCAGAGACCGGCAAAGTTCTCCACCAGAGAATATAACCGCTGCAAAATATGCGGCCGTCCCCACGCTTATCTGCGTGACTACGGCGTATGCCGTATCTGCTTCCGCGAACTGGCTTATAAAGGCCAAATCCCCGGAGTTAAAAAAGCAAGCTGGTAAATGCAAAGGCTGTGCAGGATGCCCTGATGCTTTGCCAAAGCGCCTTGCGGATAAACGATACCGTCTGAGGCGCTTACGCTTTGCTTGAGGGCACCCTGCCCACCCTGCTTAATCCGGACGCTTTGTTAAATTTGTTATTTGTTCCATCGTCCTTTACCGATCAAGAGCCCAGCGAAGCAGGTCTTGTTCGTAGAGGGGGAGCGGCGGAATGAATTAGCGGTCACACTTGTGTGAGCGCAAACGATATGTGACCCGCGACGACAACGCGACGGCGAAAGGCCGGGGGCAATCAAGTATTGGCTCGGAACCTCGCCGCCTGAACAGACCGATTTTTCGGCTGTAACTCTCAATAAGGAGGAAATCATAGTATGCAAATCACCGATCCTATAGCGGATATGCTGACCCGCATCCGCAATGCAGGAAATGCGAAGCACGACACAGTCGATGTTCCCGCTTCCAACATGAAAAAGGCGATCGCAAACATCCTGCTGGAAGAAGGCTATATCAAGAGCTTCCAGCTCATCGAAGACGGCGGTCAGGGCATTATACGCATCACTCTCAAGTACCTGCCCGGTAAGGAAAAGGCCATTCAGGGCCTTCGCCGCGTTTCAAAGCCCGGTCTGCGCGTTTACGCAGGCGCTGACGAACTTCCCTATGTTCTTAAAGGCCTGGGCATAGCAATTATCTCCACATCCAAGGGCATCATGACCGACAAGGCTGCACGCAAAGCCAACGTCGGCGGTGAAGTCCTGGCGTTCGTTTGGTAAGGGGGTATAGGAATGTCTAGAATAGGAAGAGCTCCCATTACCGTTCCCGCCGGAGTGGAAATCAAAATCGAAGAAAACAATCATGTCACCGTAAAAGGACCCAAGGGAACACTTGAGCGTACCTTCGCTCCTTCCATGAAAATCGAACTGAATGACGGCGTTCTGACAGTTGCACGTCCGGACGAAACAAAGGAAAGCCGTTCGCTTCACGGCCTGACAAGAACGCTCCTCAGCAACATGATAGAGGGCGTTTCTAATGGCTTCAAGAAGGAACTGTCCGTTCAGGGCGTCGGCTACAAGGCCGCTAAGGAAGGCAATAAGCTCACGATGAACATCGGCTACAGCCATCAGGTCATCATAGAGGATACCGATGATATAAAAATCGAAGTTCCCAACGCCAACACCATTGTCATTAACGGTATTGACAAGCAGAAGGTCGGCCAGTTTGCGGCTGATGTGCGTAAGAAGAGACCCCCCGAGCCTTACAAGGGCAAGGGTATCCGGTATGCCAACGAAGTGGTCCGCCACAAAGAAGGCAAGACCGGAGCTAAGAAATAAAGGAGGTGTGCCTAAATGGTTAATAGACCTGATACAAGAGCTCAGCGCATCAAGCGCCATAAGAGAGTCCGTGCCAAAATATCCGGCACGCCCGAAACCCCCAGACTTGACGTTTTCAGAAGCAACGCCCACATTTACGCTCAGATCATTGACGACGTAAACGGCGTTACCCTAGTCTCCGCCTCTTCTGTCGAAAAGGACTTCGAAGGCATCGGCAGCAACTGCGAAGCAGCCGCAAAGGTCGGCAAGCTTATCGCAGAGCGTGCCAAAGCAAAGGGTATTGAAAACGTGTGCTTCGACAGAGGCGGCTACCTTTATCACGGCCGCGTCAAGGCACTTGCAGACGGAGCCCGCGAGGGCGGTCTGAACTTTTAGTCGGGAGGAGGAAACAAAATGGCTTACAGTAATAATAGGGACAACAGACGTTCCGAGGAATCCCAGTCTGAATTCACCGAAAAGGTTGTTTCCCTCAACCGCGTTTCTAAAACCGTTAAGGGCGGCCGCATCTTTAAGTTCTCCGCTCTCTGCGTAGTCGGAGACGGAAACGGTCGCGTTGGATTCGGTCTCGGCAAAGCAGGCGAAGTTTCCGAAGCGATCCGCAAGGGTATTGAAGATGCTAAAAAGAACATCGTTGCCGTTACTCTTTCCGAGGGTACGATTCCGCACGAGACAATCGGCGAATTCGGAGCAGGCAAGGTTCTTCTCAAACCCGCAGCACCCGGTACGGGCGTTATCGCCGGCGGCGCTGTCCGTGCGGTCGTCGAGGCTGCCGGCATCAAGGATATCCGCACGAAATGCCTGCGTTCCAACAACCCCCACAATGTGGTCGCAGCCACAATGGTCGGTCTGCGCAGTCTCCGCGATGCGGAGCAGGTTGCAGCCGTCAGGGGCAAATCCGTAAAAGAAATCAAGGAATAGGAGGGCGCAGCAATGGCTAATCTGAAGATCGAGCTGGTTAAGAGCCTGAACGGCAGACTGGACAAACACATTGCCACTGCCAACTCTCTTGGACTGCATAAGATCGGCAATGTGACCGTGCAGCCCGATAACCCCCAGACCAGAGGCAAGATAGCCCAAATCGGTTATCTTCTGAAGGTTACCGAAGAATAAGGAGGTGCAGGCATGAAACTTAATGAACTTTCACCTGTTGCAGGTTCTACCCACGTAGCAAAGCGCAAGGGCAGAGGCAACGGTTCGGGTAACGGTAAGACCGCTGGCCGCGGTCAGAAGGGACAGAAGTCCCGCAGCGGCGGCGGAGTCAGAGTAGGCTTTGAAGGCGGCCAGATGCCTTTGGCCCGCCGTATCCCCAAGCGTGGATTCAACAATATTTTTGCAAAGCCTCTCACCGCAATCAATGTTTCCGCTCTCAATAAGTTCGAAGACGGTGATACGGTCACCGCGGAAAAACTGCTTGCCACCGGAGTTTTGTCAAAATGTGAGTACGGTCTTAAGATCCTCGGCAACGGTGAGATCACAAAGAAGCTGACCGTACAGGCAACCGCTTTCTCCGAAGCTGCGAAGCAGAAAATTGAATCCGCAGGCGGGAAGGCGGAGGTGGTCTGAGTGCTTGAAACTCTCCGCAACGCTTGGAAAATCGAGGAGCTGCGCAAGAAGATCCTCTTCACTCTCTTCATTATCCTGATCTATCGTCTCGGCAACGCGGTTCCTGTACCATATGTTAACATTGAAGCGCTGAGTCAATACTTCGATAATCTGAAGAACACCGTTCTCGGACTTTACAACGTAATGTCCGGCGGTGCATTCTCCCAAGCGACAATTTTTGCACTATCCATCCAGCCATATATCAACGCATCGATTATTATCCAGTTGCTGACCATCGCAATCCCCGCTCTTGAGCGTTTGCAGAAAGAAGGCGGAGAGGAAGGCCAGAAGAAGCTGGCAAGCATCACCCGTTACTCCACAGTAGCAATCGGCCTTCTTCAGGGCTTTGCTTATTACATGCTCATCCGCAACAACAATCTGCTCGTTTCGGGCACCGGCATTTGGGAAGCGATCGTTATTATCCTAACCTTTACAGCCGGCTCCGCACTCATCATGTGGCTCGGTGAGCAGATCAGCGAATTCGGAATCGGAAACGGTATTTCCATCATCCTTTTCGCGAGCATCGTGGCGCGTTTCCCCAACGGGATCATCCAGATGATCACCAATGTTTCGACCGGCGGACTTTCTGTCATCGGCATGATAGGACTGCTCTTGGGTGCTCTGGCTATAATAGTCTTGATTGTTTACGTTACGAACGCGGAGAGAAGGATTCCGGTCCAGTACTCCAAGCGTGTCGTCGGACGCAAGATGTACGGCGGACAGAGCACGCACCTTCCCATGAAGGTTAATATGTCCGGCGTTCTGCCCATAATCTTCGCACAGTCGATCGCATCGCTGCCGGCAACCATTGCGGCATTTTTCCCGCAGCCCGCGCAAGGAACCTTCTGGTACGGTTTCCTTAAGGTCATCGATACAACATCGATCCTTTATGCGATCGTCTACTTCCTGCTTATAATCTTCTTCGCGTTTTTCTATTCGACGGTGCAGTTCAACCCGATCGAGATAGCGAACAACCTGAAGAAGAACGGCGGGTTCATTCCCGGCTTCCGCCCAGGAAAGCCGACGAGCGAATATATCCAGAAGTCGCTCAACAAGGTTACACTGTTCGGCGCAATCTACCTCGGCATAGTTGCCGTGGTACCGATCATTATCAGCGTATTCAGCGAATCCGCTAGAAATAGCGGCATCTCACTCGGCGGCACGTCGATCATAATCGTTGTCGGTGTCGCTCTTGAAACTGTGAGAGCGCTCGAAGCTCAGATGATTATGCGCAATTACAAGGGCTTCCTTGATTAAATCGAATCAGGAGGGATATCTATGAAGTTGATACTTTTAGGAGCACCCGGCGCGGGTAAGGGCACACTGGCCGAAATTCTCAGCCGTATGTGCAATATCCCTACCATTTCAACCGGAAACATACTCAGAGCAGCAATGAAGAACGGCACTCCCGTCGGACTTAAGGCCAAGGAGTATGTTGACAGCGGCAAGCTTGTCCCCGACGATGTCATTATCGGCATCGTCAGGGAACGCTTGGCCGAAGACGACTGCAAAAACGGTTATATACTTGACGGCATGCCGAGAACTATTCCTCAGGCTCAGGCTCTGGAGGATGCCGGTGTCAATATCGACGCCGCCCTGTCTTTGGAGATTTCCGATGAGGCGATAATCGAGCGTATGACCGGAAGGCGTGTATGCAAGGACTGCGGAACGACCTACCACATCGTCAATATCCCGCCGAAGGTCGAGGACAAATGCGACAAATGCGGCGGAGAACTCATAATCCGCAAGGACGACATGCCGGAGACCGTTAAGGAGCGGCTCTCTGTCTATCACAAGGAAACAGAGCCTCTTAAAGAGTTCTATGCGGAGAGAGGCAAGCTCAAGACTGTGGAGAGCAGTTCCACGGTCGATGAGATGACTAAATCAGCAGTAAAGGCTCTGGGGCTATGAGTACGATTACGATTAAAAGCCCCCGGGAAATAGAGCTTATGCGCGTTTCGGGGAAAATTACCGCGGCGGCCCGTTCTATCGGACGGGAAATGGTGACCCCGGGCGTTACAACCCAAGAGATCGATAAAGAAATATATAAGTTCATCAAAAGATCCGGCGCCGAGCCGTCCTTTCTGGGATACGGCGGATTTCCCGGAAGCGCCTGCATCTCGGTGAACGACGAAGTCATCCACGGTATCCCCGGCAAGCGCCTTATCCGTGAGGGCGATATAGTCAGCATTGATGTCGGCGCCTTCATTGGAGGATTCCACGGTGACTGCTGCGGGACCTTTGCGGCAGGAAAGATCTCGGAGGAAGCAAGACGCCTCATTGAAGTCACGAGGCAGAGCTTCTTCGAGGGACTGAAATTTGCCCGAGAGGGATACCGCGTATCCGATATTTCCCACGCAATTCAGGATTATGTCGAAAGCTTCGGCTATACGCTTGTCCGAGAATATGTCGGCCACGGTATCGGAAAGAATCTTCACGAGGCTCCCGAGGTCCCGAATTTCGGGGAGCCGGGACATGGACCCCGACTTGTCAGGGGCATGACGCTTGCGATAGAACCCATGGTCAACATGGGCGGAGCGGCCGTCAGAGTTCTTGACAATGACTGGACGGTCGTCACAGCCGACGGCAGTCTTTCCGCTCACTATGAGAATACCGTTCTTATCACAGACGGGGAGCCGGAGATACTGACCATGGCGGAGGACCTCTGATGGAGACCGCAAGGTCGCCCGACATCGTTTTCTCTCTTGCCGGTCACGATAAAGGCAGGGAATATGTCGTTCTGAGTACAGACGGCAAAAGCGCTTTGCTTTCTGACGGAAAGACGAGAAAGCTCACAAACCCCAAAAGAAAAAGCCTCAAGCATTTATGTTTAGGTAGAACGGGATCAGCGGAGCTTGCCGACGCGATAAATGCCGGCAAAGCAACAGACAGCGCAATCCGAAAAGAGCTTGCGAGATTTCGCAGCGAGGCCGGTATGACCGAGGAGGGAAGACAGTTTGTCAAAAGATGATGTTATTGAGTTTGAGGGCACGGTAGTTGAAGCCCTGCCCAATACGATGTTTCAGGTTGATATCGGGAATGGACATACGATTCTGGCACATATTTCCGGAAAGCTGAGGATGAACTTTATCCGAATCCTTCCGGGCGACAAGGTTACAGTCCAGATGTCGCCGTATGACCTTACCCGGGGAAGAATAACCTGGAGAAGCAAATAATGGAGGTTTAGTTATGAAAGTAAGACCGTCCGTAAAGCCCATCTGCGAGAAGTGCAAAGTTATCAAGCGCAAGGGTAAGGTAATGGTTATCTGCGAAAACCCGAAGCACAAGCAAAGACAAGGCTAGAAGACTTAACATGAGTCTTCCGGCACGAAGCAGGATCGCTAAAAGCGTCACCGTTAAGGAAGACGGAACAAAAAGCGAAAGGAATGATTAATAAATATGGCACGTATCGCCGGAATTGACCTGCCAAAGGATAAGAGAATTGAAATCGCTCTTACCTATGTTTACGGCATCGGCAGAACCAGCGCAAACAAGATACTTGCAATGACAGGTATCAACCCCGATACCCGCGTCAAGGACCTCACCGAAGAAGATGAAGCTAAGCTGCGTGAGTGCATAGACAATAACTTCGTCGTCGAAGGCGACCTCCGCCGCAGTGTGGCTCTTGATGTCAAGCGTCTCATCGAGATTGGCAGCTATCGCGGAATGCGCCACAGACGCGGGCTGCCCGTTCGCGGACAGAGAAGCAAGACGAACGCCCGTACCCGCAAGGGTCCGAAGCGTACTATAGCCAACAAGAAAAAGTAAAGGAGGGAACCTTAAGCAATGGCAGCACCTAAGAACGCAAAGAAAGTAAGGACGCGCCGTAAAGAGCGCAAGAATATCGAAAAAGGAGTCGTCCATATAAGTTCCTCCTTCAATAACACGATGGTCACTATCACCGATGTGAACGGAAACGCTATCTCCTGGGCATCGGCCGGTGAAATGGGCTTCCGCGGAAGCAAGAAGTCGACACCCTTCGCAGCGCAGACAGCGGCCGAAACCGCGTCCAAGGCAGCTATGGAGCACGGACTCAAGACCGTAGAAGTTTATGTTAAAGGACCCGGCAGCGGGCGTGAAGCGGCTATCCGTGCTCTGCAGACCGCAGGCCTTGAAGTAACGCTTATCAAGGACGTGACACCTATTCCACACAACGGCTGCCGTCCGCCCAAGAGACGTCGCGTCTAATCAGGAAGGAGAAACAGATTATGGCAAGAAATATGCAGCCCATCGTAAAACGCTGCAAGACACTGGACATTTCTCCTGCCGTCATGGGTTACACCTCCAAGACGAAGAGCGATACGATCCGTAACCCCAAAGGACAGATGCGCAGGAAGCAGAGCGAATACGCTATGCAGCTCCAGGAAAAGCAGAAAGTAAAGTTCATTTACGGAATCCTTGAAAAGCAGTTTCGTTCCTACTACGAAAAAGCAGCCAAGACTCCCGGCATTACCGGCGAGAACCTGCTTACGACGATCGAGCGCCGCCTTGACAACGTAGTGTTCCGCCTCGGCTTCTGCATGACCCGCCGCGAGGCCCGTCAGGCTGTCAGCCACGGCCATTTTACGGTCAACGGCCGCCGCGTCGACATCCCTTCATATCTCGTATCCCCGGGGGATGTAATTGAGGTCCGCGAACAGAGCCGCAGCTCTGTTATGTTCAAAAGACTGCTCGGTGAGGATGCCGTTTTTGTGGCTACTCCCCAGTGGCTCGAACGTGAAAAGAATACACTCAAAGGAACTGTAGTAAAGCTTCCCGCAAGAGAAGATATAGACTTCCCCGTAGAGGAGACCCTTATTGTCGAGCTGTACTCTAAGTAATGCTGAGACCCTCAAAATTGGTAAGCTGATCAATAGAGGCGCACGGTTGCGCCAACTCAGAAGGAGGGTAATTAAACATGATTGAAATAGAAAAGCCGCGTATTGAGTGCATTGAGAACCAGTCTGATGAATCGTATGGAAAATTTATCGTAGAACCTTTAGAGCGCGGTTATGGCACGACTTTGGGCAACTCTCTCCGGAGAGTGCTCCTATCCTCTCTTCCCGGTACAGCTGTCACTTCCGTTAAGATTGCCGGTGTTCAGCACGAGTTTTCAACGATCCCCGGCGTAAAAGAGGATGTGACCGAGATTGTCCTCAACATCAAAGGCATAATTTTTAAGCTCCACAGCGACGGACCGAAAACGGTTTATATTGAAGCAAGCGGCGAATGCGAAGTTCGTGCCGGTGATATCAAGGCAGATAGCGATGTCGAGGTTTTAAACCCCGACCTGCACATTGCGACATTGGGTCCCGACGGTTATCTCAGCATGGAACTGGCAGTCGACCACGGACGCGGCTATGTAGTCGCGGAAAAGAACAAGGGTACGCAGCAGGTCATCGGGACTATTCCGGTTGACTCCATCTATTCGCCTGTGCTCAAGGTCAACTATACAGTGGAGAACACACGCGTCGGCAACAAGACCGACTATGACAAGCTTACGATCGAGGTATGGACTGACAAGACCATCTCTCCCAGAGACGCTGTTTCTCTCGGAGCGAAGATTCTCTGTGATCACTTTGCTCTGTTCACCGATCTTTCGGAAACGATCGGTAACGAATCAACCGTGAAGGAAAAAGTTGAAACTCAGCGTGACAAGGTGCTGGAGATGACCATCGAGGAACTGGATCTGTCAGTGCGCAGCTTCAACTGCCTGAAGCGCGCCAACATCAACACCGTTGAGGATCTCATCGGAAAGACACAGGAAGAGATGATCAAGGTGAGGAACCTCGGCCGCAAATCGCTTGAGGAAGTTGAGCACAAGCTGGCCATGATGGGACTCTCGCTTGCCAGTGACGACAATAACTAGGTCTGGAATCCCGCACAGCGGAATAGAACTGCAACGAGGGCTTTGAGCCTTCATAAGCCTTTACTCTTAAAAGGAGGAAACCGAAATGCCCACTAACAGAAAGCTCGGCAAGACCACCGATGCGCGTATGGCTATGCTCAGGCAGCAGGTCACAGACCTGCTCGAGAAGGGCCGTATGGAGACGACAGTTACCCGCGCAAAGGAGATCGGACCCTTGACCGAGAAGATGATAACTCTCGGCAAGAACAAGTCTCTGGCTGACTACCGCCAAGCCCTCTCTTTCATTACAAGAGAGGACGTAGCGAAGAAGCTCTTCGAAGAGATAGCTCCCAAGTATACCGACCGCAACGGCGGCTATACCCGCATCTATCGAATCGGACCCCGCCGCGGTGACGCAGCCGAGATGGCAGTTATCGAGCTCGTGTAAAAACGGCTTAAAAACGGTCATTGCTCCTTATGGGAACAATGACCGTTTTTTATTGCATAAGGCCTATGAGCCATATTATAATGCCGTAGATGACTGAGGCCGAGATACCATATACTATTACGGGGCCTGAGATGATAAACATCTTTGCGCCGGTACCCGTGACATAACCTTCGGTCTTAAATTCCAGAGCAGGTGATACGACGGCGTTTGCAAAGCCCGTTATTGGCACCAGTGTGCCCGCCCCACCATGCTTTGCGATGTCGTCGTAGACGCCGAGACCGGTCAAAAGCGCGCCCAGAAAAACGAGGGTTATGCTGGTTGCTGTCGCTGCCAGCTCAGCTGAAAAACCTGCGGAGCCGTATAGTTCCATAATCGCCTGTCCGACGCAGCAGATCGCACCGCCGATCATAAAAGCCTTAACCATATTCGGAAGCAGTTTTGAATTTGGAGAAACCTTTTTTACATAAGCCTCGTATTCTTCTTTTGACATTTTGAAATAATCCATACAAAAACCTCCTTCCGCGGATATTATCCCGCAAAAGGAGGCCAAATATCAAAAAGTAAGCAGACGCTAGATGTTGAGACTAATATTTTCGATGCCGTTAGCCTCAAATTCAGACATATATGTGTCCATCCTAGCTGTGAGCTCATTAATATCGTTGGGATTAAGGTGTTCTTCAGTCATATCGCGCCTTGCGAGTTCCTCGGCAAGAATGTCGAAAAAAACAGCGTCTTCGTAATCCGCGATGGCGTCGTGTATGCCGCCCTCTTCATAGGCGCGGGACGGGAACACACGGCCAAGATAAGTCTGAGCGAGTTCGGGCAGACCGTTCTGAGCAGCCAACGCGAAGATCTTCTCCTGTACGAGGTCATAGTCCTCAAAACGATCGTTTCCTCTGGTGGAATTAAGGATCCAATTTCCGATATAGACCAGATCAAGCAGATGCCGAAATTCCTTCATTGTGAGCTGAATATCCATAACGGCCTCCTTTCAAAGAAACAGCGGCGCCGCTAACCGCCTTTGCCGGTGATTTAGTGAACTTTCAAAGATCCGAAGGCGGCTATGACATATTATTTCCGGCGCAAATATTATGTTCAGTCTGTAATGCAGAAAAAACTGCATTTTTTGTCTACCCTTAATTATATCAAAAACGAAATTAAAATACCAGATATTTTATGCAACAATATACAGTTGTTTTGCCTTGAAAAAGACGGCAATTTGAGGTATTATTGTACGGCATTGTGTTCCAGAGTTTGTTTTAGGAGTATATAGATGGATAACAGAGCAATAGGCGTGTTTGATTCCGGCCTCGGCGGTCTGACAGCGACGGAGGAACTTTCGAGTATTCTGCCGGATGAACACATAATATATTTGAGCGATTCATATAATTTTCCCTACGGGGAAAAAAACCGTGAGCGTATAATTGAAATGTCGCGCAGGGATCTGCGCTTTTTATTGGAGAATGGAGTTAAAGCGGTTTTCATCGCATGTGGTACAGCTACTTCAAATGCTCTGGCCGTGTTGAAAGCAGAAAGCCCTGTACCGGTCTTTGGAGTTGTTGAACCCGCCGTTGTGGAAGCCGTGTGCCTGACTAAAAACGGGAAAATAGGCCTTCTCGCGACAAGGGCAAGCGTTGAGGCCGGAACATATCAAAGGCTGATACAGGAGATGGCTCCCGAGGTCGAGGTGACCGCAAAGGCCTGCCCGAAGTTTGCAACGATGGTTGAGGATGGAATATTCGATAAAGAGGATGAACGAGTGCTGAGGGCGGTCGAGGAATATCTGCCGCCGCTGAAAAAAGCGGGCGTCGATACTGTGATTCTGGGCTGTACGCATTACCCGCTGCTTGCGGACGTCATCAGCGAGTACATGGGTGCTGATGTCCGCCTTATCAGCGCCGGAGCCGCTGCCGCGAGAAGCCTCAGCGCTTATCTTGGCGAGAACGGGCTAACCAGTAAAAACCGATCCTATGGAGCTGAATATTATACTACGGGCTCACCGGAGCATTTCGCCCGAACGGCGGAGCTTATGCTCAGACGCGATATTTCCCAGTTTGTTAGGGGTGTGGAACCCTTTGACAAGGGCGGGGATATATAATATAATGTCCGAGACTTCGGACATTATATTACGCGCATGCGCCGACTCCGTCGGCAC
>JAJUHD010000015.1 GCA_029268085.1 Bacillota bacterium
CTTACGATAGGCGTTATCATGGTGCTCTCCGCGAGCTATGCCAGCGCCTATTATGACCTCAGCAATGAAACGGGCGGAAACGCTACATACTATTTCGTCAAACAGTTTGTTTTTGCAATACTCGGCGTTGCGGTGATGTTCGTCGCCTCGCACTTTTCGGTGAAGGTCTATCGCAAATTTTCGTTTTGGGTGCTCGGCGCTGCGATAGCTCTGCTCATGGCGGTGCTTGTAATCGGATCGGTAGGCGGCGGCGGAAAGCGCTGGATAATAGTTGCGGGAATAAGCATTCAGCCCTCGGAGATTGCAAAGATCGGTGTGATACTCGCGTTTGCGAAGCTCATTTGCCGCTACAAGAACCTGATGGGTACCTTCAAATACGGCGTTATGCCGTTCGTCGCGGTGCTTGCAGTGATTGTTGGCCTTCTGTTTTTGGAGCCTCACCTTTCGGCTTCAATAATCATCATTGTACTCGGTGCAGTTATGATGTTCGTAGGCGGAGCAAGACTGTTCTGGTTCGTAGGCGGGCTTATCGGAGTAAGCGGCCTTTTCGTGCTTGCCGTAACTGTTCTTCAATATTCCTCGGAACGAATATCCGCATGGCTTGATCCGTTTGCGGATACAGGAGATACGGGCTACCAGATCGTCCAATCGCTGTATGCGGTCGGTTCAGGAGGGCTTTTTGGACTTGGTCTCGGACAGAGCCGTCAGAAATTTCTTTACCTTCCGGAAGAACATAACGATTTCATTTTTTCGATAGTGTGCGAGGAGCTGGGCTTTATCGGAGCTTCGCTCATATTAGTGCTTTTCGCCCTTCTCATCGTACGCGGCTACTGGATTGCAATGCATACGCGCGACAGATACAGTTTTCTGGTCTGCACCGGCATTACTTCTTTGTTTGCGCTTCAGATCATACTTAACGTCGCTGTATGCACGAATCTTGTTCCTTGTACGGGTATCTCGCTCCCGTTTTTCAGCTACGGCGGCTCGGCCCTTCTGATGCAGCTCGGCGAGATAGGCATCATTCTCAGCATTTCGCGAGATATCCCGGTACAAAAGACCGTGAAAAAGCGAAAACGGGAAGAGGTCAAGACCAAGCAAGAAGCCTGAGAGGAGAAAAATGCTATGAAGTTTATTTTCACCTGCGGGGGAACCGCAGGACATATAAATCCGGCGCTCGGAGTCGCGCAGAAACTAAGGGAACTGATGCCGGAATGCGAGATACTGTTTGTTGGTGCGGAAGGACATATGGAATCGGAGCTGGTCCCGCGCGAGGGCTTTCCGATAAAAACAGTTAAGATTACGAACATCAGCCGAGAACTCAGCCTTGAGGGACTGAAACACAACGCCGATACGGTAAAAAACGTACTGACCGCCACGGCGGAGTCGAAAAAGATCATACGCGAATTCCGCCCCGACGTTGTTATCGGCACAGGCGGCTATGTCTGCTATCCGGTGCTTAAGGCGGCACATTCTATGGGAATCCCCACGATTGTCCATGAGAGCAACGCCGTTCCGGGACTTACTACGAAGATGCTCGCCGGTACGGCCGACAAAATCCTCGTAGGTTTTGAGGAATCAAGGCAGTATTATAAGCATAAGGACAGGGTTATTGTAACGGGAACGCCGGTAAGGCGGGATTTTCGGGGTGACGACAAGACCGCGGCAAGGGAAAAGCTGGGGCTTCCGCTTGATAAGCCTCTCGTTGTTTCGGTTTGGGGCTCGCTCGGTGCGGCTTTTATGAACAAAACCATGGTAGGATTCATCGGAAAAGCCCTCGGAAACCCGTTTTTTGGGCTGATTCATTCAGCAGGTAAGAGCGGTTATCGTAAAATGCTCGATGACATGGAAAAAGCCGGCATCAAAAACGCAAAGGAACGCGGCATGGATGTCCGCGAATACATATACGATATGCCCCTCGTAATGGCGGCCGCCGATCTGGTCATATGCAGAAGCGGAGCCTCAACTCTGTCGGAGCTGGCGGTTCTGGGCCGGCCGGCCATACTCGTTCCCTCGCCCAATGTGACGAACAACCATCAGGAGAAAAATGCGCGCGTGCTTGAAAAAGCCGGTGCAGCCGTCGTCATTTCTGAAAGTGAAATCAATGAGGATAAACTTCTTGGCTCTGTTTCTCTGCTGCTGAGCCGTCCTGATACGCTGGCGGCTATGTCGGAGCAGATGAAAAAAATCGGTATAAGCGACGCAACGGAGAGGATAGCAGACATAGTTCTTGATCTCGTTAAATAGCAGCGATATCACACACTCGGATAAATCTGGCCATTAAATGCGGCCTGCAGGCGCTTTTCGGATACAAAAGCTATTTATTTAGCGTCCGAATTAGCACATTTTACGGGTTCCGCATAGTATGGCGTGTAAAATCCACAGTGCGGAGGGGTAAACATGGGCGTTTGGAAAGTTTCGGGCGGGAGAAAGCTTTACGGCGACATAAGAATACAGGGATCGAAGAACGCGGTGCTTCCCATTATGGCTGCGGCGATCATAGCAGGCTGCGAAACGGAATTGCTGAACTGCCCTCAGCTCAGCGATGTCGAAGCTGCTATGGCTATACTGCGGCATCTGGGCTGCAAGGCGGAGCGTGACGGGGATACGGTCTCGATCGATTCGAGAGGAATGAACCGAACGGACATTCCTCATGACCTTATGCGCGAAATGCGCTCGTCCGTGATTTTCCTCGGTGCGATTTTGGCCCGCGCACATAAGGCGGAACTGTCTTATCCGGGAGGCTGCGAACTCGGAGCAAGGCCCATCGATCTGCATCTGGAGGCGCTGCGTACGCTCGGAGCCGATATAAGCGAGCAGGGGGGAAGCCTTAATTGCCGAGATACCGGACTCAAAGGCGCAAGGATAAACCTAGCCTTCCCAAGTGTAGGCGCGACTGAGAATGTGATGCTAGCAGCCTGCGGAGCTGCGGGTGAGACAGTTATAACCAATGCCGCAAAGGAACCTGAAATTATAGATCTGGCGGAATTCCTGAGAAAGCTCGGAGCTTCGATTTCCGGCGAAGGAACATCCACTATAACGATCAGCGGCTTTACGCCTAAAGAAGCGGTGGGGCACAGAGTAATGACCGACCGCATCGTCTCCGCGACGGCGCTATGCTGTACCGCGGCCGCCGGCGGCAGCGTTACGCTCAAGGGAGTTGTGCCTGCTTATTTTGAGACTGTGACCGCGGCGCTGGAAGCTATGGGCTGTGAAATCGAGCGCAAGACCAATTCAGTAAAAATCACTTCTGAAGGGAAGCTGCATGCGCCGAGACCGATTGTCACCCGTCCTTATCCCGGTTTCCCCACCGATGCGCAGCCTCTGCTTATGGCTGCATCCCTTAAAGCCGCAGGAACAACTGTATTTACCGAAAACATTTTTGAAAACCGCTACCGCCATGTTGCGGAGCTGACCCGACTCGGCGCAGATATAAGCGTTGTCGGCAGGGTCGCTGTGGTGACGGGTGTTAACGAGCTGTTCGGCGCTCCGGTCACTGCAACGGATCTTCGCGGAGGCGCCGCCCTTATCACGGCCGCTCTCGGAGCAAAAGGGCTTACCACGGTATACGACACCGGACATATAGTCCGCGGTTATGACGATTTCGATAAAACGCTGCTTAATCTGGGCGCGGATATCAGCTTCGACCCCGAAACCCTGGCTTCGGTGGTCTGACCGCTGAAAGCGGTGCCGCAGGCATCTGCAAAGGTTCCGAAGATATGGCAGGTTCAGGATTTCCTGAGCCTGTATGATTTGCTTCAAAACGCGGGAGGGAAAGATGGCCACCCGGCAAAAGAAGAAAAAACAGAAAAACAGCGGGGTAAGAGGCTTTGTTTTCAGCTCTGTCTCGTTCATAGTTATCTGCGCAGCGCTGGTGTTCGGCATGAGCGTTTTTTTCCGCGTGTCGAATATTGAAGTCAGCGGCGCCGGACGCTATTCGAAGGACGAGATAGTCGCGGCATCCGGCATCAAGAACGGAGACAACCTCATGTTTATTAATCGTGAGGCGGCTGCCCGGAGAATATATTCTAAGCTGATATACATAGGCAATGTTAAAGTCAGCCGGAAACTTCCCAACACAGTTGTAATCTCGGTTTCGGAAAGCGACATTGCCGCCGTGGTAGAGACCGATTCGGGCCTTTGGCTCATTGACCAGAACTGCAGGCTCCTCGAGGAGTGCTCGACTCAGGACGCAGAATCATACATTAAGGTAAAGGGTCTTGCCGCTGTTAAGCCGCAAAAGGGTGATTCTCTTTACGTCGCAGATGAGGACAAGCCCAAGCTTGAATTCTTAAAGGGCATACTTGGCGCGATGACCGTAAACAGCATGATCTCAGACGTTTCTTCTGTTGACCTAAGCAACGTGGTAAATGCGGAGTTTGACTATTTGAACGGAAAATTCAAAGTCAAGCTCGGACCTAATGAGAATCTCGAATACAAGTTTGAGTTGCTAATTAACGTTATCCAGAAGCTCGATGCGGATGATACCGGAACGATCGACCTCTCGCAGAACAAGAAGGCGCAGTTCAGTCCGTTTTGAGTAAACCGCCCTTTTTCTCGACATAAAAAGCTAAAAATCCTCTGAATAATAATTTAGTTCACATAATATATTTACAAAGAATACTTGACCTAGAGCAAAATTCGTTATAAAATAAGACGAATAATTAGAAAATTGCCTGAACTATCCAAATAGTTCGGATTCATAAAACATGGGAGGCTACGAATATGTCGTTTCAACTTGAAACCGGTCCCGAAAATGTTGTAACTATAAAAGTCGTTGGTGTTGGCGGAGCAGGAAACAACGTTGTGAACAGAATGGTCAAATCCGGAACGAAGGGTGTTGAATTTATTGCCATCAATACGGATAAACAGGCTCTTTCCGTTTCCAGCGCCACACAGAAAATACAGATCGGCGAAAAGCTGACACACGGGCAGGGCGCAGGAAGCGATCCCGAAATCGGAAAGCGCAGCGCCGAGGAGAGCCGTAACAACATAGCTAAAAGCTTTGAGGATGCCGACATGGTGTTTATTACGGCCGGTATGGGCGGCGGAACCGGAACAGGCGCGGCTCCCATCGTCGCCGACATAGCTCGCGAATCCGGAATACTTACGGTTGGCGTGGTAACGAAGCCCTTCAGCTTTGAAGGCAAGCGCAGAATGGATCAGGCACAGCATGGCATCAGCGAACTGCTCGGGAAGGTTGACTCCCTGCTTATAATCCCCAATGACCGTCTTAAATTTGCTACTGATCAGCGCGTTACCTTTGCTAACGCCTTTGAGATTGCGGACGATGTCTTGCATCAGGCTGTAACCAGCATTTCCGACCTTATAAAGAACACCGGCTTCATCAATCTTGACTTCGCCGACGTTACGACCATAATGAAGGACGCAGGCTTCGCTCATATGGGCGTCGGACATGCGGTCGGCAAGGGTAAGGCGGAGGACGCAGCCCGCATGGCCGTCGCAAGCCCTCTCATGGAAACTTCCATTGACGGCGCAAGAGGCGTCCTCATCAACATTACCGGCTCTATGGACATGGGCCTTGAGGATGTCGAAGCGGCGGCGAATCTTGTTCAGGCTGCGGCCCATCCCGAAGCGAACATTATCTTCGGTGCAACCTTTGACGATACGATGGACGACGAGATTCGAGTGACAGTTATCGCGACCGGCTTTGATGACGGTCCCATCAAGAGAGCCGCAGACGTTAAGAAGGAACGCGAATCCGAAAAGACGCAGGGGCTTTTCTCCGCAGCTTCCGAAATGGCTGGCAAGCAGACCGAAGGACCCAAAAAAGAGGAAGATCCCTTCGACAGCATATTTAAAATATTTAATTCGAAATAACTTGCATAAACTGTATAAAGCTCCCTCCGCCTATGGTGGCGGGGGGAGTTTCTGCAATAATGGTTTATATCAAGACTTTTAAACGAGGGGAGGACGGCATTGGAAAAGCCAAGGGGGAAAAGCCGCCTGATGACTTATATAGAAGAATTAGTTGAGATTTATGTCACTAGCCGTGTTTCGCGTTCGGCGGCGGAGCTTTCGTACTTTCTGACCCTTTCTGTTTTCCCGACGCTTATCTGCGTCCACGAGATGCTCATAAGGTTCCTGCCCGGAATTAATGTCACTATCTACGAGCTTGAGGGCATAATCCCAACCGAAACGCTGGATATAATCTCGGATTATATCCAGTATGTTGCGACTCACAGCAACAAGGCGCTTCTGACGGCGGGCGTTATAGGTATGGCGACGACCTCCGCAGCAGCATTTCGTTCATTACATGCTATAATGGGCGATATTCAGGGTAAATCACGTTTTCACGGGATATTTGCGCTGCTTTTCAGCTTTATTTTTTCGCTTTTTTTTATGGCGGCGATCTATTTTTCGATTATCGTAATGGTTACGGGCAACTGGCTGTTTAGATATATCGGCGACGTTTTGCCTATTCTTTCGGGTTTTGAGGTATGGAACCTGCTGAAGTTCCCGCTGATGTTCGTTATTTTCGTGCTGATAATATTTGGACTTTACCGCATCACGGCTCCGGCCGATATCCATGAAACCATACTGCCCGGCTCTGTGGTCGCATCTGTAATACTGGTGCTCGTCAGCGTGTTGTTTTCATGGTTTATCAGCATGTTCACAAAGTACCCGCTTGTTTACGGCTCGCTCGCATCCGTGATAATATTTATGCTCTGGCTGTATATCTGCGGCCAGATACTGATAATGGGTAACGCACTGAACGTGGTCATGCGGCGGCACAGGCCGCAGAAACCGAAATCGGAAGAAAATAAGGCAAAATAAGCCGGTCATCAGACCGGCTTATTTTGCCTTATTCAATGCTGATAACAGAGACCGGACAGCCATCCCTGGCTTCCGCTGTAAGGTCTTCCAGCTCTTCCGGCACCTTTTCTACGATGACTTCCGCAAGACCGTCGTCGGCCATCTGGAATACGCCGGGGCAGGTGGCGGCACAGAGTCCGCAGGAAATACATCCGCTTCGGTCGATCATAGCTTTCATAATGAATCTACCTCTCTTCAACTCTATTATTGCCGTCGTTCTGCCGTTATATGTATTACCTAGACTTTATCCTCCGCAGCACATCGGGAAAAATCCAACCTCGGAATTTTTTCTGAGCTTGACCTTTCTGATTGCCAGTACCTTTTCGCTGTCTACCACTATCAGGGACGACTTCGCGGTCTTTTTTGCAGGCTTGCCATACTGCTTTTCAATGATTTTTAAAAGCTCTGACAAACTTGAGGCTTCGAGCTCGTCGTCGTTTTTGCCCGTCAGTTCGCGCATGTCTCCGTAATATTTGATGTGAGCCATTTTCACACCTCCGTTAAATTGCAACGGTGATACCGAGCTTTTTGAGTTTTCTTTTCGTTGGAACGCCGTTTTTGTCCCAGCCGCGGACCTTGTAATAACGAGGCAGCATCTTGTCGAGTGGGACAACCGTATCCGGCCTGCCGGGATCCTGCGGAGTTTTCGTTAGCCTGTCGCATAGCGTATCGTCAGCAGCCGTAAGCCCCTCACGAAGGTTGAAAAGCCGCTCGGTGTTGTATGCTCGTTCACCGGCCTGCAAAAAGCTTCCCGCGGTGACGGGCAGTCCCGTCGCCAGCTTCAGCGACTTAGCGTAAGGGACAAGATACATCCAGTTGAACGGGAGAATCCACGGCATAAGGGACCATAAGGAGCCCAGTATAGGGCGCGCGCTTATCAAGAGCTTGCTCACAAATCTTGTAACCGGATGTGCCGGACCCAGACGGGAAAGAAATCCGGGAATTACCGCCATCATCGTGAACAGGCAGAAGCCGGATGAAGAAGTCGCTTCTATCATGTTCTGGAAAAACGCCGTAAGTTCAGCTTTGCCCTTATGTGTCTGCGTATCAACCGCAATTACCCCGACGGATTCGATCAGAGCGGCGTAACCGCCGTTAAGATGACAGCCGCCTCTGTTTGAAGTCGCATATCCGAGCCCCATGCCTACAGACCTGCGGGGCTCATACGACGCGAGCTCCAGACCCTTGGCATTGACGGCAAATTCCTTTCCGCCGTATTTTTCCGCAAGCAGTTTGGAACCGAGCCCCAGTTCCTTTCCGGCACCGATACCATAGGATATGTCGTGTATCGCCTCAAGCACGCCTTCCTTCGAGCCGAAGCACAGGCCGAAATCGGCCATGCCCTTTTCCTGAAGCTCCATTGCAAAAGCAATCGTGCCACCGAGAGAAATTGCATCCAGACCATAGATATCGGCAACGTAGTTGACAGTATTGATCCATTCCAAATCGTCGTTTTCGATATTTGACCCGAACAGGCCGACAGTTTCAAATTCCGGCCCCTTTACCTCTTTGCCGTCGACCATGACGCGGCGCGCACAGCGTATTGGGCAGCTTACACAGCCGCTGTTGCGAGTCAGCACAGTATCCGCCAGCGCTTCTCCTGTAATCTTGGATGCGTGCTCATATTGCCCTTTGCCGAAATTTCTTGTCGGCAGCGCGTGCGAAGCGTTTGCGTTGTTCAGAAGGCCGGCCGAACCGTATCTCGGCAACGAGTTCCCTGTCATCGGATGGGTTCTCAGGAACTCAATAAATCTTTTATTATACTTGTCGAATTCTTCCTTATTATATATCGGTGTTTTCTTGGTTCCAAAGGCTACGAGCGCTTTGATCTTCTTTGCGCCCAAAACGGCGCCCGCGCCGCAGCGCCCCGCAACTCGTTCACCCGAGACGGCAGCCGCGTAATGCACGCCGTTTTCACCCGCAGGGCCTATGACCAGCTTGCCCCAGTGGGGATTGAATTCCTCCTGGACTTTTTCCGTGTCCATGCCCCAAAGGTGTACGGCGTCTTTTATGCTGATCTCTCCGTCGAGTATTTCAATGTAAGAAGGACTGGCCGCCCCGCCCTTTAGGATAATGCCGTCGTAGCCGGCTGCCTTGAGCATGACACCAAATTGCCCGCCGCAGTTTGAGGATGCGATGCCGCCGGTCATGACGTTCTTGAACGAAACGTTGAAGCGGCTTGACGACGGGGCGCCTGTTCCGTTCATGGGACAGGTATTGACGATTAACACGTTGTCTGGAGACAGGGGATCGACTCCGGAAGGCATCAGATCGAACAGCAGCCTTGAGCCTAGCGCCTTTCCGCCTATGTATTTTCTGAATAATTCCTCCGAGATCGGATAATCTCTGACCTCGCCGGAAGAAAGGTCAATTAACGCATACTTTGGCAGTATCAGTTTTGGATGTTTCATTTACTTCACCGGCTTTCATTGTGATGGCATGGAGCGGGCAGCAGGACGCGCAAATACCGCAGCCGACGCACTGCTTTTCGTTTGCCAAGTAAGCAAACACGCGGATGTCGCCCTTAAACTGCGGCAATGAAATTTCTAGGCAGTCCCGTCCGCAAACGCTAACGCATATGGAGCAAGCGCTGCATAGCTTTGTATCGATAACAGGCTTTTTCCATTCCGTTTTCGGAACCTTGGGCGCAACTTCGCCCGATGATGTAAGAACTGCCGATTTGTTGCACACATTTCCGCAGACGCCGCATTCCACGCAACGCTGGGGATTAATTATATGCCTTTGCTTGACCGTGCCTTCTATCGCCTGAACCGGACAGCTCTTCGCGCAGAGCGTGCAGCCAATGCAGTCCTCCGAAATAAAATATGCCATTTTTAAGTCTCCCTATAATAAAACTATTACAGTTTCCGATAGTTGCCGAATGATTCTTCATATCGCTACGACATTATATTCCTGTGTCATCAGATCCACGATCAGCAGCCTGCTCCTTAGGGGAGTTCCTTTGTTAAGAAGGACCTTAACCGCTTCCGCCGCCTGTATTGATGCTGCCAGAGCCGGTGTGAAGGATAGGCAGGATGGCTTGGATTTTTTGCTTTCCGAGGGATAAATGCGTCCGAAAGACCCAGCTTCCGGCATAATTACGGTGACCTGCGCACACCAGCCCGAAATCGCTCCGTGAACGAGGGGAAGACCGAGCCTGCCACAGCTATCCGCGAGGATACGCCTGTCCGGAACGTTGTCCAGCGCATCTATTACAATGTCATGGCCCGAAAGGATACTGTCGGCGTTCTCTGCCGTGAGATATGACGGCACCGAGTTCACTTGGGATTCTGAGTTTATTGCTCGCACCCGCTCAAACGCCGCCTTGACCTTGCTTTCCCCGATGAGCGCCTCGGTCGATAAAAGCTGGCGGTTGAGGTTCGATACAGCGAAGCTGTCACCGTCCACGATGGTCAGAACGCCTATCCCGATCCTCGCGAGCAGCTCGATGACATAGCCGCCTATCCCTCCGCAGCCTACTATGCAGGCGCGTTTCATGCGGAGGGCATCAAGCTCGCTTTGGGTCAGGGCGCCAAGATTTCTGGAATATCGTTCTTTTGTCATACCTAGTCCTTTATAAATGCTGCTCTTATTCAATCCGGTTATCCGCAGGATATAACGGTTTGCCTTGCGGATATAGAGGAATCTTGCTTTGTTACTTCATTAAAGAATCTTCGGTTTGTCTGTCCGCGACAGGCTTGCGCATGCGGTTTATAGTCTTTGTCATCTGCTCGGCGTCCCAAATAACGGGGACGGGATAGATGGGATTGGCCTCTTTTAAAGCCCATTCAACCATTTGAGGAATGTCCTTATCTTTGATGACGTCAGTCTGTTCGGGTATGTTCATATCCTTGTTCATTCTGCGTATTTCAAGGATGAAAGCGCGGGCTTTCTCGCCGTCGTCTTTACCCTTAATGCCGACAATTTCCGCAAGGCGCGCGAGTCTGGGATATACAGCGGGACCAAAATCCTCCATTACATATGGTAGGATAATGGCGTTGGCAAGCCCGTGAGGAACGCCGTACAGGCCGCCGAGCGTGTGGGCGATTGCGTGCACGTTGCCCACGCAGGCCCGGCTGAACGCTCTGCCCGCATAGAACGAGGCGAGCAGCATGTTGCTGCGGGCTTCAAGATTTTTTCCGTCGGCGTATGCCTTTTCAAGATTTTCAAAAATCAGCTTTGTTGCCTTCTCAGCAAGACGACGGGTATATTTGGGCGCGAATTTATTGGTGTAAGCCTCCACGGCATGAGTGAGTGCGTCCATGCCTGTTGTTGACGTGACATGAGGCGGCAAACCGACCGTCAGCTCAGGATCGAGCACGGCATAGCGGGGAAGCAGGCAGGGATCCTGAATTGCATATTTGTGATGGGTGCTGTAATCGGTGACGACGGCTGCCAGCGTTGCCTCCGAGCCTGTTCCTGCGGTGGTCGGAACGGCAAAAAGCGGGGGGAGCTTTTTATGTACTTTCAGCGTGCCGCCGAGCTGCTGGATGCTGCGATTAGGTCTTGCGACACGCGCAGCCGCGGCTTTCGCACAGTCCATGGAGGAACCGCCGCCAAAGGCGATAAAAGCCTGGCACTTGTTTTCCCGGTACATGTCATATGCTCTCTCAATGCATTCGATAGAAGGATTGACCTCTGCTCCGTCATAAAGTACATAGGCGAGCTTCGCCTCATCACAGGCGGCAAAGAGACTGTTAAGAAGACCGATCTTTGAAAGGACGCTGTCGGTTACGATAAGAACCTTGTTGATGCCTTTGGATTTGATGAATGCGGGAAGTTTCTTTATACTTCCGGCTCCGTCCAGCAGCTCCGGACTGGGCTGGGGCATAAAGGTCTGGCCAATGTTGAACAGAAACTGGAATGTCCGATACCAAGCGTTTTTGAGTGAGCCCATTATTTGTTTTCTCCTTTACAAGATAATTAGGAAAATGCTAAAACCGATAACCCCAAGCTTTTGCTATCGCCGGCGGATCGTTTTGTACCGACTGCCATTTTTATCTAGATGCTATCATAAAACCTTAAATAATAAAAGACAGTAAAAGAAGATTCGTGCTTCTGTCCATATTAAAGGGCAAAAAACAGTGCAATATACAATACACATGCATTAAAAATTATTACAATTGTATTGTATAATATTAATAAAATGTGGAAAAATGTGACTTGCGCTGATAGGCTAGTTGTTGTAGAATCATAACAATTATAATAACGGAGTGTTAAAATGGAAAAGATCAGCGCAAAGATCATCCTGTTCGAAAAGGCGATGGAACTGTTTCGACGGGACGGATATGATAACGTGACAATCCAACAGATATGCCGGGAGGCTAACGTCACCCGAAATGCCTTTTATTATTATTTCAATTCAAAGGAAGCTCTTTTAAGCTCCTACTTTGAGAACATACCGAGTTTTACGCAATCACTTATGGCTGATGTATTGAAGCTTCCGAATGATTGGGAAAAGCTCCGATATCTCATTGAGGCCCATATGAAGCTGATCGAGAGAGAGGGAATCAGCGTTTGCCGTGCCTTCATTAGGGTCAATATGGACGGAAACGGGGATTTACTGTCCAAATATTATGTCAGCGAAACGGTGACTATACCGCTAGTGAGGAACTGCCAGAATACGGGGCTTATACGGAATATGACGGAACCGGAATGGCTTGTATATCTGGCAACCCGCCTGATGCTGGGCATTCTGGTCACATGGTGCTGTAAAAACGGAGAATTTGACCTGATTGCCGTATCAAGGGAAGCGTTTATCGGACTTATGCAGCCGGTATGAATAATGAGAATGCCGGCATAAATCAAGAAGATGAGGACGACGTTATTATAATAACCCATGACTGCGCGGAGCTGGTTTCGGGATGTTTGCTTCGGAGGCTTAGTCCTTCTGAGGGAACCGCTCTGCCTGAAAACAAGGAGAATGCTATGGATAAACTGACTCACGTTGATGAACAGGGCAGAGCGCGGATGGTGGATGTCGGCGATAAGCCGGATACCAAGCGCCGCGCGGTAGCGCAGGCTGTCGTAACCATGAAGCCCGATACTCTTGCTATGATAGCCGCAGGCCGGATGCCCAAAGGGGATGTATTCGCCTGTGCCCGAATTGCCGGAATAATGGCGGCAAAGCGTACATCAGACCTTATCCCCATGTGCCACCCTCTGCCTCTGGACTCGGTGCAGGTCGAGTTGACGCCGGAAGGCTCGGACAAGGTGCGCATTGTGGCAGAAGTAACCTGCATTTATCATACGGGCGTAGAGATGGAAGCACTGACAGCTTGTTCCGTGGCTGCGCTTACGGTCTATGACATGTGCAAGGCTGTAGACAGAGAAATGGAAATCGGCTCAGTGATGCTGCTTGAAAAGAGCGGCGGAAAGAGCGGAGATTTTAAAAGAAAAATCAATGACTGATGGATGTGTATGGCCTTGGATTTTTATAAGTATGATAACAGCAAAAGCCGGAGAGGAACTTCTTCCTCTCCGGCTTTTGCAGTTAAAGATAAAACAGTAATGCTCGCATAAATCATCATTATTTGCGAAAAATATGGATAAAACGATATTACAGGAGCGGCTATGTTCAATTATATACAAAAAATAATACAATTTCAAAAAATGAAAAGCCGCAGTAAAGAAAAACCTGAAGAGCGGCAGGAAACCGGAAGCGATCTGTCCGAAGACCTCGGCAAGAACCTTGCTATACTCAGGGGCATAATCGCAGAAAGCAGTGATCTGATAGTCCGGACTTTTGTAATCGGAGACAGGGTAAAGGCGGCGATTATCTACATCGACGGTTTGTCAGACAAGGCTCTGGTAAGCGAAACGATCCTGAAGCCGCTGATGTATCATACGGACTTGGATTCGCTGCCCGAGAAAATTGACGCCGAATATGTGAAATCGGAATTGCTGTATGTCAGCAGTATCGAAACAGATAAATTTGTGGGCACTGTCGTTGACAAGATCCTGTCCGGAGATACGGCCTTTCTGCTGGACGGAGCCGCTGAGGTTTTAATAATTTCGTTGCGCGGCTGGAAAACCCGCGGAATCGAGGAACCGCAAACGGAAGCATCTGTTCGCGGTCCCCGTGAAGGTTTTACCGAAACCCTTAGGATCAATACCTCCTTGTTAAGGCGGAAAATCAAAAACCCGAATCTCAAGTTTGAAACCGTAACGATCGGAGAGCGGACAAAAACGGACGTATGCATAGCGTATATTTCCGGACTTACAAAGCCTGAGCTGATTGAAGAGGTCAAGCGGCGCTTAAATAAGATCAAGATCGACGGGGTGCTTGAATCGGGATATATAGAACAATATATTGAAGATGCTCCATACTCTGTTTTTCCGACAGTCGGAAACAGCGAGAAGCCTGATAAAGTCGCAGCTAAAATGCTGGAAGGCAGGGCCGCGATATTTGTAGACGGGTCTCCGTTTGTTCTCACGGTTCCTAATTTGTTTATTGAGAGTTTCCAAAGCGCAGAAGATTATTATTCACGTCCGTATTTTGCAAGTGTAATAAGAATTCTTAGATTTACGGCATTTTTTATCAGCCTTCTGGCACCGGCTCTTTATGTGGCGCTGTCTACCTTTCATCAGGAACTGATCCCCACTCCTTTGCTTCTTTCTATGGCCGCCGCACATGAAGGCGTACCTTTTCCTTCGGTTGTTGAAGCAATCGTAATGCTCCTGTTTTTTGAAATACTGAGGGAAGCGGGAGTACGTCTTCCGCGGCCTATAGGTCAGGCTGTCAGCATTGTTGGAGCTCTGGTCATAGGAGAAGCCGCTGTATCAGCAGGATTGATAGGAGCACCCATGGTCATCGTTGTGGCGATTACAGCGGTATCCAGCTTCACCATCCCGGCACAGATGGATTCAAGTACAATTTATCGCTTTGTTCTGCTCCTGCTGGCCGGCTTCTTGGGCGGGTTCGGTATCGCGATCGGCTTGTTTATAATGTTCATCCACCTTGCCAATATAAAGTCCTTTGGCATACCATATCTGTCACCCGTTGTCCCTTATGATAAAGCCTACCTTAAGGATACTTTTTTAAGAGCTCCTTTGTGGGCAATGCACAAAAGGCCAAAGGGAATGTCTCTGGATGATATCAGGCAAAAAAGCATGTCAGGACCGCCTCAATTAGATAAGAATGAGAATAAGCCCGAAGGCCAGACCAGTGAGGAACCCACATGAAAATTAGCAGCCGACTAATAAAAATTGCAATTTGCCTGGTGATGATAATGAGTCTCAGCGCTTGCTGGGACAGCCGTGAACTGAATGAGCTTGGAATCGTTGTGGGTGCTGGGCTAGATAAAGACGAAGGCTCCGGAACGATCAAGTTCACCGCACAGGTCGTTAAGGCCGGTGAAATCGCTTCGATCGGTAAGAGCGGCGGAAGCGGCGGAGAAAAAGCATATGCTAATTTTAGCAATATAGGCAACACCGTTTTTGCAGCTGTAAGAGACATTACGAATGAATCCAGCCGGAAACTCTATTTTCCGCATAATCAGATTCTAATTCTGGGACGGAGCGCCGCCGAGGACGGTATTACTAAATATCTGGATTTTTTTATGCGCGATACGGAGACCCGCTTAAATGTTTATGTTTTGGTTGCAGAAGATTCCGCGGAGAAGCTCCTTGATATTGATCCGCAGCTGGAGAAGGTTCCGGCATATGATATTTTACATCTGGTTGAAGGAGAGTCAAAATTTACTTCGCAGGCAATGACTGTGAAGCTTCGAGATTTTAAAGCCAGACTAATGTCAAAGACTGCCTCGCCTGTTGCTCCTCTTGTGGAAATTACGGACAAGAATGGGAAAAAGATTGCAAGAATAAACGGTGTGGCTGTGTTTAAGGGCGATAAACTTGTCGGCACGCTGGATAAAAAAGAGAGCAGGGGCCTTTCATGGGTTTTAGGAAAAGTCAAGAGCACCATAATTGAAACAAAAAGCTCTCAGGGAAATCCGGTAGCCATGGAAACGGTTCGCGCATCAGGGAATTTTTCGCCGGAGCTAAAGGACGGTAAAATAAAAATCAAGATAAACATTGTGGAGGAGGGAAACGTAGGTGAGCAGACCGGCCCGGAAGACCTTTCCGATATTCACGAAATTGTTTTTCTTGAAGCGCAGAAATCCGAAGTCATCAAAAGCGATGTGATGGCTGCCTTTAAAAAAGCGCAGGAACTTAATGCGGATATTTTCGGCTTCGGCGATGCTGTACAGCGAAAATATCCGGAGGAATGGACAGAAATAGAGGATAAATGGGACGAACTCTTTTCAAAAATAGAGCTAGAGATAAATGCTGACGCGGAACTGCGTCTTATGGGCCGGACAAGAACTCCTTCCGTACCCCAATAGGAGATATCGTAAATGAAAGTTGAAAAAGGTGTAATTACAAACAGGCAGCTGATGTTCCTCATTTTTAGCTTTATGGAATTTATGGTTATGTCCATAAATTTCGTTTATTCGGTAAGCGGCAGGGACACATGGATCGCGGTGCTGGCAGCTTACGCGGTTGCCATTATTGCTGCAGTCATGTATACGGCCATTATAGAGAAATTTCCCGGGGAAGATCTTGTCCGGATAAATGACATTGTTCTTGGCCCCTATATCGGGAAGCTGTTTTCGGTTTTGTATATTTGGTTTTTTTTCGAATATATGATCCACTTTGCGTATTTTTTCAATAGCTTTTGGATCACTTATATAATGACCGATACGCCGCGCGAAGTTTTTGCAATAATGCTGATAATCATATGCGCAATGGCTGTCCGAAGCGGGATCGAGGTCATAGCACGCTGCAGCTTTTTGTTCTCCACAATTGTCGCCGCTATGGTAATCATTGCCGCTATTTTATTAATAAAAGACCTTAATATAAATAATTTCATGCCCATCCTGAATATTGAGCCCAAAAAATTTATACAGAGCGTTCATTCTATTTTGACTATACCCTTTTGCGACATTGTGGTTTTCCTGATGCTAATGCCATATGCGAAAGATAAAAAGAAAATTAGGAAACCAATGTTGGCGGCGATCAGTCTGAGTACTCTGCTGCTGCTGATTAATGTTTTGGTAAACATAGCAGTGGCGGGTCAGCGTGTAGTTACTTCTTCTTCCGTGACATTTGCCATAATCCGTGAAATAGAAATAGGCGAGGTGCTGACAAGACTTGACGTGCTTGTTGCTATAACCCTTTTAATAACGGTTTTTATGAAGATTACGATATTTTACTACGCAACGGTATTGGGCCTTTCCCAGATGCTGAGGCTGCGATCTTATAAACCGCTTATCGTACCTGTCGGAATAATTGCAACAGCTATCTCCATTTTTCTCTATCCGTCCGATATGGAACAGGTTTATGCGGCTCAATATATTTGGCCCTTTAACGCATCGCTGTTCGAATTCGTTCTTCCTGCGATAACTCTGGCAGTAATCGGTATCAGAGGCTTTATCAAAAACAGAATCGGAAATGGAGTATACGAATGATTGTCTTTCTGACCATGGCTTTTGCGGCCGTCATTTTACTTGAGGTTCCGGGCATGATAAAGAAAAAATACTGGCGCGAGCTTGCGGTATATTCCGTTTTGATGGTTCTGGCTATCGTAATATCCTTTTTGTATGCCATGGACATTGACATACCTAATCCGGTCAAGAACACGCAATATTATGTCAAAACCTTTGTAGAGAATGTGTTCGGAATAAGTTATAATTAAACGAAATGCCCGGCCGTTTTGGCGGGCATTTTTGCTCCTGCTTATAATTCGAGGTCCGACGGAGATACCTGATGCTGCATCAAAATCTCTGCAAGCTCATCGGGGCTATCTGCGATGAGCTTTGCTCCCGCAGCCTGCAGCTCTGACCTGCTGCGATAGCCCCAAGTTACACATATGCAGTCGATTCCCGCATTTTTGGCGGTAGCTATATCGACTTCCGTATCGCCGATGTATATTGCCGAAGCTTTATCCGCTTCCAATAGCCGTATAGCCTTGAAAACTGTATCGGGATAAGGTTTCCTGCGGAACCCTTCCGCGTCGCCGAGCGCGACCGATATCGTATCCCCGAAGTATAGTCTGGCAAGCTCCTTGACTGCCGGGTCTGCCTTATTTGATACGATTGCCATTCGATATCCGCGGTTTCCGAGCTCTTGCAGCATCTTATCCAAGCCGTCAAACGGTTTTGTCTTATTGCGGCAATTCCGCTTATAGCAGCTTTTGAAGAACGTCAGGATTTCTTCGTATTGAGGATGCTGCTTTCCTTCCGGCACCGATAATTCGATCAGCCGCGCAACCCCGTTTCCGATGAAACTGCGTATCTCGTCTCTGGTACGGATGGGCAGCCGGAACTCTGCCAGCGCTTCGTTCACACTGTCCGCCAGGTCATCCAGAGTGTCGAGCAGGGTGCCGTCCATATCCCAGATGATAGTATTGTATTTGCCCATGATTTTACCCCACATATATGTTTAAATATAAATTATTTTGGCTTCATTATGCGATTTTGTCAAGCGGGCGGCAAAATGCCGTTCTTTTTATATCCGGAAATGAGATGGGGAATACGGAATTAGGACTTGCAGCGTTATCATAAACTGTACTAATAATAAGCGATGGGCATTAAGTGTTATGAAAGGAATGGTCAAATATGCTGGCTAGCGCTTTTATGTTTCTGGTTAGCAGCGCGTTTTTGATGCTTCGTCTGGGAAAAAACTCAGGCTCTTTCCCCAAGCCCCTAAGTGCCAAGGACGAGAAAAAATACCTTGAGCTCTGGGCCGAGGGCGACGTCGAAGCCCGCAATATACTTATTGAGCACAATCTGAGGCTTGTCGCGCATATAGTCAAAAAATATTATACGCAGTGCGCGGAACTGGACGACCTGATCTCAATCGGTACGATTGGACTTATAAAGGGCGTTTCGTCCTATAAACCTGAGAAAAATGTCCGGCTTGCCACATACGCAAGCAGATGTATTGAAAATGCTATCCTACCGCTGTGTCTCAAATGTGGGAAGAGAAGCTTCAAAGCCCCGTTTTTTGAAGCAACGGCCGAGGATTAATCCTCGGCCGTTTGGCTTTTTGCGTAATTATATACAGACTTCAGTAAAGCTGATTTTTGAAATTGGGGACAGGGCAGCCGCTTTATGTAAGATGCTACGGCTTGGGCATGAGCTTCAGCAACACGTCGCTCCAATTCGTATTTGCTTTCAGGTGTACGAGGATAATGGACTGATATTTCGATGTCTCGGCCCCTCCTTTCACCGGTTTGAAATAAAAGCATTTGTAAAGAATATGCACGAAAAGATATCGTTAAAACTGCTGATAATACATATGTTTTAAAATCTGACCATATACAACGCGGCAAATTTCTTGAACGAATTGAAGAAAGATCCGAAAAGAAATCCCCGGCATACAAGGGTTATCACCCATAGGTACAAATAATGAACCGAGGGGTAACCGGTACGGGGCAACAAGAGAAACAGACGGTCTTTCACTGTTGTGATAGGCCGTCTGTTTCTCTTGTTGCAACCATCTTTTGTTTACGTTTCCGCTTTGCTCAGATACCCTCGGTCCTGCGCCAACTTGATGGCCGATACCTTGCTGTTTACCCCGAGCTTTTGATAGATGTTCTTAAAATGGGTCTTCGCTGTTTCCTCAGATATGTATAAGCGCGCCGCCATTTCCTTTCTGCTCAGTCCCATTGCGGCAAGGGAAAGGATATCTGTTTCTCGCTGTGAAAGCGTCACTGTTGGCTGTGAAAGCCCTGCCGCAATGGTTTCATAGTTCCGGCTCAACGCAAGGATGCGGTTCAAAAATTTATTATCCGGATTTTCCTTTGCAATTTGCTTCAGCATGCCAAGTATGTGGGGCGCGCTTTCCGCAAAGGGCAACACCAGATTATCGTCCTCAGCCTCCAGCAGTGCGGCTTTGAGGAATGGCATACCATTTTGCGGTCCGTACAGGTGAGAGCGGGCGGAGGCTTCAAATATCCGGTTATGGATAAGCCCCAGGCGATTGCTGAATACGGAAAAATATGCCTCAAACTGTTCAATACGGGCTTCAAGCTCGGCATACTTCCCCAGCGCAAGGAGCGTTTTCCCGTACACAATATAGCTGAATGCGATGCCTTGAGAAAAGAAGTCGGTCCCCCTCAGTTCACCGGTCTGCAGCCATACGGGAATGCCCTCCGGATGGCCAAGGCAGGCAAGCACATATCCCCTGCAAAGGTCAACTGTAGTGTTAAGTATAGCGCGGTTTTCTTTCTCCACATCGTATCCCATTTGGTCAAGCATTCTGAGCGCTTCCGTTACTTTGCCTTCCGCCAGACGCAGTCGGATTAAGGAAAACCGCGCACAGATAGCAACGCAGACTTGCTGCATGCTCTCGGACTTAGCGATTGCCCGACGGCAGTGCTTCTCAGCGCTGTCTAATTCTCCCGTTTCAAGTGCATATTCTGCGGAAGCCAAAGCGTCGCTTCCAGTTCCGCAGCCTCCTGAGAATTTGGCATAGCCGACATCCACGGAGAGCAGCTTCGCTAGCTTTTTCAAGCCTCCTCTGTCTCTGTAATAGAGATACAGATAATGAGGTGAGGCAAATGTAAATTCGTTGTCTTTTAGGGTAATGTAGGAGTTTTGCCCATTCAATAGCCTGAATATCTCATGGTCGGAAGCGCGCATAGCGGCCACGTCGTTAAACAATGTAAATTTACGCACAATCAGGATTTCCCCGAAAATTCGGTTTCGATAGACCTGATCCAGACCTTCCCGTTCTGTGTAATACCGTTCCAGCTCATCCAGTCTTTCACTCCAGCTCAGAACGGTATTTTCCTTTCCCAGAAGAATTGAATAAAAGATATGCAGCAGATAAGCAAAGGGATACTGAAACAAAAGCTGGCGGGGAACACGATCAAACATCTCATCCGCGCCATCGAAGTCCAGCCACTGGTTGCGTATGTTTTTCGGATCATTCAGATGAGAAAGGATATCCTCCACACGGCCCGCCTGATTCCAATAACGGTAGGCCGGCAGAAATTCCTGACTGCTCAGCAGCCAGTCGCCCAGCCGTCCGTATAAAGTTCTAAGCTCTTCGTTGGAAAACGGCCGTTTGAGGCGAAGGTAGTTCAGCAGCACCTGGTGGATATGATATTTTCCCGTGCTTTCTTCATAAAAGACAAAGGCGTTTTCCATGTTTAGCAATTTCAAACGCCGCGGAGCATCCTCAGCCTGTGTGACCATCGCAGCCTGTTCCGCAGTAAATTCTTCCATAATGGAGAGCCGTAACAGAAAATCCTGCATAGAACTGTCATAACGGGCAAACAACGCCCGTTCGATCATGCTCTCCACATTCGTGTTCATGCCGACAGGAATCCCGTTTTCAAGTCCTAAAAGCAGTATGTAGGCGAAGGATATCCACCCGTCGGTATGTTGCCACACCTGATTCAAGTCTTCTTCCGAGATATGCTCCTGCATCATCCGGCAGTAATCTCCAAGTTCGTCCTCGGTGAATTTCAGTAGCTGTCTTGGCAGAAGGCAACATTGCCCTCGGGAAAGCAGCTCAACAAAATCGAGACCGGTGGTATCCCTTGTTACCAACAGGATGGACAGCCCTTCAAGCTCCTCCTGGGCAAGCCGCAGAAGCATGCTATTCAAATGGGCATCCCTCGCCAGATGATAATCGTCCAGCACCATCAGATAATTCTCTTCAAATTTCACCCTACCAAGTATATGCAGCACCCTTTCCATCTGGGGTGCATCTGCAGGAAGGCCAAGGGATTTGAGAGCGATCCCCGCCTGCTTGTCCATTTCCATGATATCGTCTGCAAAGCTGTCCCAAAAGGCAGCTTCCGAATGGCTTAAATCAGAAAAGGTGAACCAGAAAGACCGGACGCTTTGATTCCGGGTGAATAATTTTACCGCTGTCGTCTTTCCGTATCCCATGGGAGCTTCCAGAATGGTGAGCGGATATTCAAAAACAGCGAACAGCGCGGAGTCAATTCGTGCCCGGCTTAAAATCCTTTTATTTCTCAACCGTTTCACCCCCTGTGCAGCAAAATAACTTCTCTCAAAACGAGCTACCCTTTTTGGAGTCCCTCCAAACGTCTCAGATTGCACAGCTCCTTTTGACGAACCCTGCCGTTCTCCCGTCTGTTTTCGCAGAGCTAAAGATATTTTCTTTTTGTACCGTCCCAGTTGCAACTGTTTTAATTCGTATAAACATTGTCATATTATAGCACAAAACTTGTCGAAAATCCAGCGTTTTATCAAAAGTGTGACACTATGGAACCGGCTATAACGCCTTACATAGAGTGTCTTTTTTACACATACGTATGGCCGTATAATGGCCGGCCGCTTAACCTGACGGCAAAGGACTTTTTTCATCAGAAAAAGAGCGCTGAAAGTCACACCCTCCGGCTAAGCCCGGCAGAGCTGGTGGTTTATTGAGCGCAAAAAATCCCCCATTTGGGGGATACACAGCACATAGAATTTTTTCTAAACTAAAACAAAATATGATTTTTGCCCATGCAGTGCGGAAAGGAGGCGCAAGGATATGAAAATTACGAATGTCTGTGCGACGGAGGATTATAGGCTTTTAATTGACTTTGAGGAAGGCAATCAGGTGATCTTTAACATGCAGCGGATGGTGGAAACCCTTCCATACCAGAGACTGAAAAATCCGGATACATTCAAATCAGTCCGTTTTGAGGATAAGGCCGTTTATTGGGAACCATCGGACGGGAAACCGGAGATTGTTCCCCTGCGATTTACCGTAGACAGCATTTTGTTCACGCTGCGGTAGAGCATTAAGTAATAATTTATTTTGGGAGGTATGAAGCGATATATGAAAGCGAAAAAAATACTATCATTATTTCTGGCGCTGCTGCTGGTGATGGGCTCCATTCCCTTTACCACGCTTACAGCCTATGCGGCATCCGGCGGCACAGGTACGGCGGACGACCCGTATCAACTTGTAACAGCCGACGATGTAAATAGCATCAGGAACGACCTGAACGCCTGGTACATTCTTGAAAATGATATCGACATGTCGTCCTACAGCGACTGGGTGCCGATTGGGGACGCAACCAACCAGTTCAACGGCAGGCTGATCGGCAACAGCCATACCATTTCCGGTCTGATGGTGGGCAGTGCGGCTATACCAAGTGCCGCGTACAGCCACACCGGGTTATTCGGTTACATAAGCAAGTATGGTGTAGTCCATGACCTCGGCGTTAAAGCCACTATATACAACGGCGGAGGGTCTGATTGTGGTGTATTAGCCGGTAAAAGCGACGGCTATATCGTTAACTGCCACACCGCCGGTAATGTGGTATCCACTGCCGTTGACTGTAATACTGGCGGTATCGTTGGCGAAAACGCGGGGAATCTCGTGAATTGTTTTAATCTTGCCAACGTAACAGGAGGTACTGTCGAAGCTCTTGAGTATAATGGAATCGGCGGTATCGCCGGCATCAATACCGGGGAAAACGGTATCGCGAATTGCTACAGCGCAGGCGATGTAAACGGTGCTGGGGATTCAAAGATTGGAGCCGTCGTCGGATACAATAAAGCAGGCTCCGTGATTAACTGTCATTGGGATCAATCAAAAAACGTATATAGGGTGGCGGGTTATGACACCGACGGCTGCCTGAACAGTGCCGTTGTATATGGCTATTACACGAGCACGCTGAAGGGAGAGGGGAATTCATTCAACGCAGGCTATGTATTCGACACAAAAGGAAGAATGACCGTAAAAAACGGTACTTTCGCCGATCTTATGAACAGGGGACGGGGTGCAATCAAGCCGGAGCAGCTGCCCAGCGGCATAAAGGCAAGTGCCTGGGGAGCGGACACAGCGAATGTGAATGACGGTTATACCTGTTTTACCACGGCC
>JAJUHD010000016.1 GCA_029268085.1 Bacillota bacterium
CGTAGTCGCAGGCAAGAGCTACGTTGAAGCCTGCGCCTGCGCAGGCGCCCTGAACAGCGCCGACAACGGGCTTGGAGAGCTTTCTGATGGCGATGGTAACGTTGGCCATCTTGGCGATGGACTTGCCGAACTCTCTGGTAAAGTCTTCTCTGCTGTTGTGGGTGATGCCTTCATACATGGCTGCAACATCGCCGCCGGCGGAGAAAGCCTTTGATGTGGTGCTGTTGAGAAGAACAGACTTGACTTCGGGATCTGCATCAGCCATTTTGAGGGCTGCTTCAAGCTCATCGAGCATGACTTCGTCAAAGGCGTTCATGTTCTTGGGGCTGTCCATGGAAATGATTGCGACTCTGTCGGTTACTGCATACTTAACCTTAGTAAATTCCATAATTCCTTGTCCTTTCCGATTGTTTAAAGAATAATGTAGCGCTCATATTCCAAAATATGTGAACTACTATTGCATTATACAAGCAAGCTGCGTGCCAATGCAAGAGACCAACTTCTCTTTTGTTAATTCTCTATAATTATATTTGGATATTATTTGCATAATTTACAAGCATTTCGGTCTTTGTTTTTTTACTACATCTGTCATTCTTTCGAATACACCTGTCTGGTCCAAAAATACTCAAAATAATGTGGAACAAAAGCTAAACGAATTGTTTCGATATTGTGCCATATTGTCTCACAAAAAACGCCTCTTTTTAAGCCTTTGTGACACCTGTAAAAATAAATGTTTAGTGCTTGCTTTTTATATTTCCATGATTTATAATATTTTAAGTATTATATTGGGTATTTTTGTGCTGTTAACTTGTATGAAACGACTGTACTATTAATGGCAAATACTGGAATCTGAAATTGTTCCCAGAAAGCATGGAAAAAAGGAGAATTATAAGGAGTTTTAGTTATGTACAACAAAGATCCGGAAGTCAGAAAGAAATCACAGCGCGCCCTCGCCAAGGCTTTCCCCCGCACCGAAGAGGGCTTTGCGCGCCTTCTGCACGCGCAGCTCTACTTCGCCTATATCCCTCTCTATGTATATTATATGAGAGAGTCATTCAACAATTATCTTCCCGAGCCTGATGATCTCAAAAAGCCGGAAGGCATTGAGTTCGATATCGTTGATGAGCTGGTCAAGACCGGCGTCAACGAGTGCAACAGAAATGTCGGCTCTCTCATGACCAACACCTATCACGCGAAGGTTCTCCGTCTCGAGGACGCCGAGCAGGTCGTTACCCTCACCGAAGACCTCAACCTTGGCGAACTGCCTAAGACGATCATGCCTTACGAGGTCGCGCGCAATGCCATCATCGAATCTCCCGACCGCATAGCCATAATAGACTGCGTATGCCGCACCGTCAGAGGCGACAAGGGCTGTCAGCCCCGCGACGTCTGCATAGTCATCGGCGAGCCCTGGGTTTCCTGGTGCCTTGACCGCGACAGATACCTGAACGGCCGCCTGGTAACTCAGGAGGAGGCTCTTAAGGTCCTCCGCGAATGCCACGAGAGAGGAAACGTACACGCCGCATTCTTTAAGGACGTCGCCGCAGGCCGTCTTTACAGCATCTGCAACTGCTGCCCCTGCTGCTGCACCGCACTTCTATCCCAGAACTACCTCACCGCTCCGATGATGGCAGGCTCCGGCTACATAGCAAAGATCGACAAAAACAAGTGCGTCAACTGCGGCCTGTGCGAAAAGAAGTGCAACTTCCTCGCGATCTACAGGGACGCCGAAAATCACGTCCAGGTCAACGAGGATCTCTGCCGCGGCTGCGAAGGCTGTCTCACTGCCTGCAGGAAAGACGCCATCCATCTCGAACTCGTCGATCCCAGCGTTCTCGCTCCTCTGGACATTAAGGCCCTCAAGGCTCAGATGAACGGCTGATATGCACGAGCTTGGCATCATGACCGACGTGCTGGATACGGCGCTTCGCGTCGCCGAGCAGAACGGCGGCAAAAAAGTGACGAAGATTACCTTGAAGATCGGCCTGATGTCCGGTGTTATTCCGGAATATGTACAGTCGTTTTTCGACGTCATTTCGAAGGGTACAGCAGCCGAAGGCGCTGATATCATCATAGAGCCCGACCCTGCCGTGTTCGTCTGCCGCAAATGCGGAGAAAAAACGGTCTATAATGCGCTCGGTCCCGAATACGTCTGCGGAAGCTGCGGAAGTCAGGCGCTGCGTATGCTTTCCGGCTGCGGTTTTCAGATCGTGAGCGTCGGGATAATCTGAGCTAAAGCATCAAATGATAAGGCTGTGAAAAACTTTAATGTTTTTCGCAGCCTTTTTTACAGTCTCAAAGCTTTTAAAAATGTTTACGTTAATGTATAACCCTTCCGTAAAAAACATAAGCCTGTCCTTAGCAAATGCTTTTGGTTGTTTTCTAAAGGAAACCATTTAAAAAATGATTTACAGCTTTGAAGTTGTATGATACAATTGGGGCAAACAGCGGTAAGGATGATGATACATGAGCGAACATAAGTATAAAGATCTTTTAATTAAGCTGCAGACAGATATTCAAAACGGAGTTTACGCCAAAGGCCAAAAGCTTCCTAGCGAGAACGAATTGGCTGATGCCACCGGATACAGCCGGCAGACCGTTCGCCATGCAATGAGCATTCTGGAAAGCGAAGGCCTTTTAAGCCGTATTAGAGGCAGCGGTACATATGTCCGCAATTCGGAACCGAGGCGCTCGACTTCCCGCAATATCGCCGTAGTGACGACTTATATCAGCGAATACATCTTTCCGGCCATATTGCACGGCATTGAGGAAGTGTTGTCGGAAAACGGCTATACCACCATGCTGTCGGCCACGCATAACCGTGTGGATAACGAGAGAAGAATCCTGCTTGATTTTATGCAGAAGCCCATTGATGGAATGATCGTTGAGGGCACCAAAACCGCTTTGCCAAACCCGAATATCGATTTATATATTCATCTGAAAGAAGTCGGGATTCCCGTTGTATTCATAAACGGCTATTATCCCGAATTAAAAAAGCCTGTTTATGTAGTGGCGGATGACCGTGCGGGAGGACAAAAAGTCTGCGAGGAATTGCTGAAAAAAGGTCACAGGCATATAGCCGGCATCTTCAAAAGCGACGATATTCAGGGCCACAGGCGCTATGCCGGTTACTCCGAGGCGCTGAGAGCCGCAGGTATTCCGCTGAATGACGACCATGTCCTTTGGTATACAACCGAAAACCGCGATGATTTGATGGCTGTTTTCGCTATGCGGACGCTTCGGGACTGCACCGCCGCAGTATGCTACAACGACGAGCTGGCATTACAGGTATTGAACATATTGCAGGAAAACGGGGTGAGCGTACCTCAGGATATTGAACTCGTAAGCTTTGACAACAGCACTCTGGCACAGCTTTCGCCGGTAAAGTTTCTTTCGATGACCAACCCTAAGGAGCAGCTGGGGCAGCTTGCCGCTAAAAAGCTGCTGAATATACTGCAGCAGAATGAGGAAACTCCGGCCGTACTGCCCTGGGGGCTTGATTAGCTCAGGTAATATAACGCGACATGTTTCGGCACAGCATTGAGTATAGTGTTTAAACCGATTTTATAAAGTTAATCAAATAATAAGACAGAAAAATGGCTGATTTTGGCATTGGAATGGAACCGTTATGCCGGGATATGCCATTTTTCGTTTATTTGCAGCCTTTACAGACAGCAATCCGCAAAGTTGTATGTACCACTTTGAAAAACAACTTGTTTCTCTGTCTAAAAATGTCACAAGTGCCTTTGCTATACTGGCAAACAAGCCTAAATATAACGGCATCTCAATGAATAATATTGACAATATCGCCTATGCGTGAGGAGGTCGATTCCATACTATATGACAAAATTACCGTCAAGTTTTTTATACAATGCGACAAATGTATATTAGTTGTATTGCATTTTTAAAACTATGTGCTATACTTGGATTATCTCGTACATATATCGTTAATATTCCGTTAATAAACGCGCAACACATTCGTCACTCATATAGTTTGGATTTGTCGGCGCCAAGCCGATGAAGAATAGATTGCAGTATCATTAATCTGTATTGAAGAATGGAGAGAGCGTTATGAGTAAAAAAGTCCTTTGCATTGTCCTCTGTCTGTTGATGGTGTTGAGTGCTCTGGCAGGATGCGGCACGAAGCCGGAAGACACCAGCGCCGCACCAAGCAATGACACACAGCCTTCTGCGGCGGCATCCGGGGATAAAATCAAAATCGGCGTATCCATTTGGAGTTCAACGGATACTCTGGGCAGCCAGTGCAAGCGTATAATCGACGCGGCAGCGGAGGCTCTGGGCGTTGAAGTTCTGTACGTTGACCAGGGGCACGTTTCCGAGCAGGTTACGGCTTCCGTTGAAACGCTTTGCGCAGCTGGATGCCAAGGCATTATCATCTGCAACTCGTCTTCCGCCGAGATGACTTCCGTAATCAACACATGCGAACAGAATCAGGTTTATGTTTCCCAGTTCTTCCGTATAATCAACAAGGACACCAACCCTGATGAGTATGAGCTTGCCTGCAATTCCAAATACTATGTCGGCGCTGTCCACGAGGACGAGGTTGCAAACGGCGTAAACCTGGTAACTATCCTCTGCGAAAAGGGATGCCGCAAGATAGCTCTCGAAGGCTGGCAGGCGGGCGACGCGACTTTCCTGCTCAGATGGGAAGGCTATAAGAAGGGCATCGAAGAGTGGAATAAAGCCCATCCGGACGATCAGGCAGTTCTTCTTGATCCTCAGTACGGCGGAACCACATCCGATACCGGCAGAGCTACCGCTGAAGCTATCCTTTCAGCAAATCCTGATGCCGATGCTCTGATCGTTGCGGGCGGCGGCGGCGATACCCTGATCGGCGCTCTGGCGGGCGTTGACGGTCTTGGCCTAAAGGGCAAAATCGCCGTTGTTTCCACAGACTTCCTTCCCGATCTGGATGAGCAGCTTGCAAGCGGCGGTATGGCAGCCGAATCCGGCGGACATTACTGCGATCCTCTGTTCGCGTTCATGATGACCTACAATGCTATCAAGGGCAACTATACGAAGCCTGAAGGCAGCTTTAACGAGATCCTTTTCCCGTACCTGTACGTTTCTTCCTCCGAAGACTATGCTAACTATGCGAAATATTTCGTAGACGATCTGCCTTACACCAAGGATGAGCTCATCGCAATGAGCCAGCAGAGCTTTGAAGATCTGTCCAAAACAGCAGCCGCATTGTCCATCAAAGATGTTCAGACGAGGCACGCAGGCTAATTAGTGTGCCGAGGCTTTTAATGGACCGCATAATATGCGGTCCATTAATTTAAATACCTTTAAGGTGATTATATAGGCAAGGAAAGCCTTGCCTTATGCAAGGAATGACGCATATGAATACTTTGAACAACATTAGAAATAATAAGACATTCGGCCGCTTTTACGGCATATTGCTGCTTATTCTTCTTGCGGTATTTGTCTTCGGCTTGTTTAAAATCCTGACGCCTGGGAATTTCGGAACACCAGAAAAACTATTTTATTACCTGCAGTCGAGTATCATATACTCGGTCGGAGCCTGCGGTCTGTATTTTATCGTTGTAATGGGACTGTTCGATTTCAGTATCGGCGCCAACGTAGTTCTGTCTTCTATCGTAGGCGTTGTCCTCTCCAGGCAATTCGGTTATGCGGGATTATTGATAGGGGCTCTATTATGCGGAACGATTATAGGCTTTTGCAACGGCTTTTTATATACCAAGCTTAAGATTCCTTCCATGA
Source organism: Bacillota bacterium (assembly GCA_029268085.1). Taxonomy (GTDB): domain Bacteria; phylum Bacillota; class Clostridia; order Oscillospirales; family Oscillospiraceae; genus UBA2658. The sequence continues at coordinate 5,746 of JAJUHD010000016.1, forward strand.
TAGTTACTGTGGGCCTCATGCTGATTTTTGAAAGCGTCGCGTATTTCGTTTCCGGAGGCGAAAAGCAATCCTTGGACGCTTCTTTGCAGTTCTTCGGCAAAGCGCCCGGCAATATTATTCTGGCAGTAATAGCTTTTCTTCTGACTATTTTCATTTTGAGATATACGAAAATCGGTACATATTGTTACGCCATAGGCAGCAATGAGTATGTGGCAAAAAACATGGGAATCAATATAAACAAATATAAAATCATTGGTTTTGTACTTCTGCATTTCTTTGTAGGAATTATGGCCGTTCTTTCCGTCAGCTTCGGTACTTCCATGACCGCGACAACGGGTATGGCTTCCATGAGTCGCAACTTCACTCCGCTGATGGGAACCTTCTTCGGTCTCGCTTTCAGAAAATACGGGACTCCGGTTACCGCTATGGTCATCGGCGAATTCATCATCTCAATCATATTTAATGGATTCATAGCTCTCGGAGCTCCGACCACGATCCAAAATGTTGTTACCGGAGCGGCTCTGCTTCTTATCGTCGCTCTCACTACCAAGCCTGCCAAAGGCACAGTCGTAAAGTAGGGTGATGAATATGAGTGAGATTATTTTAAAAGCCGAGAACATCTGTAAGTCTTTCGGGATAACCAAAGCCGTCAACGACGTTTCTATGTCTTTTGCCAAAGGCGAGATCCATGGACTTATCGGCGAAAACGGATCGGGAAAATCTACCTTCGTATCCATGCTCTGCGGCATACATTCCATAGATAGCGGCCGCTTCATTTTAAACGGAGAAGAGCTTCATGTCCATAATCAGGTTCAGGCAAACGGCAAGGGCGTCTCGATCATCGTACAGGAAATGGGAACCCTGTCGGGCCTGACCGTTGCGGAAAACATTTTCCTCGGAAGAGAGGACAGGTTTGTCAAATTCGGAATTAAAAATACGGCGGCTATGAACCGAGAAGCATCTCGGCTTCTTGAAAAATACGGATTCGGGCGCATTAACGCAGCCGCCATGATCGACAATTACAACTTTGAAGACCGAAAACTGATAGAAATCGTCAAGGCAACCCACTTCGACCCGCAGATCGTGGTCGTCGACGAAACAACCACCGCATTGAGCCAAAACGGGCGCGAAGAACTGTACAGGCATATGCTGCGTATCCGTGACGAGGGAAATACCGTGATCTTTATTTCCCACGACCTTACGGAAGTTATCAAATATACGAATTCCATTTCCGTCTTGCGGGACGGCAAATACATAGACACCGTCAAGAGCAGCGAAGTCAGCGAAGACGAATTGAAGCGCCTCATGGTAGGACGTGAAATCGCCAACAAATACTACCGCACGGATTACGGCAAGCAGGAGCAGGGCGAGATCGTTCTGTCTGTTAAGGGGGTATCCGTACCCGGAAGGATTAATAATATCAGCTTCGATCTTCACAAAGGCGAGATACTCGGATTTGGCGGACTGAGCGAATGCGGCATGCACGAGGTCGGAAAAGCAATATTCGGGGCATCGTATGACCGTACCGGAACAGTAGTGCTGGCGGACGGAACCACGATCGATTCTATCCCTACGGCGATTAAGCACAGCATCGCATATGCCTCCAAAGACAGGGATAACGAGTCTTTGGTCCTTTATGACAGCATACGCGACAACACCGTGCTGCCTTCAATCGACGATTTGTCGGAAAAAGGTCTTCTCAAGAACAAGAAACTCGATGAATTCGCAAAAAAATATGCAGAAATGATCAGCGTCAAAATGACGGGTGTTGACCAATTCGTATCCAATCTTTCCGGAGGCAACAAGCAGAAGGTCGTTCTTGCGCGCTGGATCGGCAAAAACTCCGATATTATCGTACTCGACAGCCCCACACGCGGCATTGACGTTAAGGTCAAGGCGGATATTTATTCTTTAATGAGCGATCTGAAAGCCAAAGGAAAATCAATCATTATGATTTCAGAGGAGATTCAGGAACTGCTGGGTATGTGTGACCGTATCATCATTATGAAAAACGGCGAAATAAACGGCGAATTTGAGCGCGCCGAAAAGCTGAGCGAAGAAGACCTCATCGCCAAGATGGTTTAGAAGGTGAGCCAAATGACAGAAAAAAAATCATTGAATAATACTAAAAATCTCCTTAGCAGTCCTCGTTTTCTCGGTTTGCTGCCTCTTATCGGACTCATAGTAATCATTGCTGTGTTTTCTATCATGACCGATATGGAGATCGTAAAGGCAAAGAGCATCAACCTGATACTCAGCCAGGTATATGTCCTGCTTATCGCATCTACGGGCGTATTCTTTGTTATGACGATCGGCGGACTTGATTTTTCGCAGGGCTCTATTCTCGGTATCTCCTCCATAGTTATAAGTTCTCTTTCGTTTTACAGCATACCGCTTGCCTTGATTGCCGGTATCGTTTCGGGAGCCCTTATAGGAGCATTCAACGGCTTCTTCCATGTAAAATTCAAGATTCCGTCATTTATCGTTACAATATGCACGATGTATCTGTTCCGAGGACTGTGCGCCTACATAACAACGAACGCTCCTGTCTCAGCGGTAACAAGCATAACCTCGCTTAATCTTACATGGCTCAAGGTTCTGCTCACCGTGGTATTCCTTGCCGCCGCTTATTTCGTCTTCAGCTATACAAAGCTCGGTATTTCCCTGAAAGCGATCGGCGCCGGAGAAACAGCCGCGCGCTTTTCGGGTATCCGTACGGACCTGACAAAGTTCCTGATTTTTATGGCCGCAGGCGCCATCACAGGATTCGCGGCATTTCTGAATGTCGTAAAGGTTGGCTCCATTACCGCTACTGCGGGCAATCAGCTGGAAACCATGATTCTGATAGCTCTGGTTCTGGGCGGCATGCCAATTTCCGGCGGTGCAAAAGTCCGTTTTTCAAACATTATTGTCGGTACGCTGATTTATTGCGTGCTGAATAACGGCCTTGTAATGCTGGGTTATGACACAGCGGTGCAGCAGCTTATCAAGGGAATCGTTTTCCTTTTCGTAGTAGCTCTGACAATTGATAAAAAATCCTTGCATATCATCAAATAAGCGTTCGTCTTATGAGGTAAAATTATGGAAAAATATGTAATCGGTGTTGACTACGGAACATTGTCAGGCCGGGCGGTACTTGCGGAGGTCGGCACCGGAAAAGAAATATGCTCCTCGGTTTTTGAATATCCCCACGCGGTGATGGACAGAACCCTGCCCACCGGGGAAGCGCTCGGGCACGACTGGGCGCTTCAGCATCCTCGGGACTATCTTGACGTATTGGCTAATACGATACCGGCCGTACTCCGAAAGAGCGGTGTCGATGCCGGTGATGTTATAGGTATAGGCACCGACTTCACGGCTTGCACAATTCTTCCGGTAAAAACAGACGGTACTCCTTTGTGTTTCCTCCCCGAATATGAACATGAGCCCCATGCCTGGGTCAAGCTGTGGAAGCATCACGCGGCGCAGGACAAGGCAAACAAACTCAACGAGATCGCGGAAAAGCGGAGCGAAAAGTGGCTCCGGAACTACGGAGGCAAAATCAGCAGCGAGTGGGCGATCCCGAAAATTTGGCAGGTTCTGGACGAGGCTCCCGAGATATACGCCGCCGCCGACCGCTTCATCGAGGCGGCGGACTGGATCATCTGGCAGCTTTGCGGCAAAGAGACTCGAAACAGCTGTACCGCGGGTTATAAAGAGATTTGGAACAAAGGAACAGGCTATCCTTCAAATGAATTCTTCAAGGCTCTTGATCCGCGGCTTGAGCATGTGGTCGAAGAAAAGCTCGGCACAGTGATAAGCCCGCTCGGAGACAGAGCCGGAGTAATAACGGCGGCTGCCGCAAGGCTGACAGGTCTCAGGGAAGGCACCGCCGTAGCGATCGGAAACGTAGACGCGCACGTCAGCGTTCCCGCCGTGGGGATCGACGGGCCAGGCAAGATGCTTGCCATCATGGGCACATCCACCTGCCACATCATGATGGGTACGGAAGAAAAACAGGTTCCCGGAATGTGCGGCGTTGTGGCTGACGGCGTAATGCCCGGCTACTTCGGCTATGAGGCTGGACAGTCCTGTGTAGGAGACCATTTCTCTTGGTTTGTAGAAAATTGTCTGCCGGCGGACTATCGGGAAGAAGCCTCAAGGCAGAAAAAGAATGTACATGAACTCCTAAGCGAAAAAGCCGCAAAACTCAGCCCCGGCGAAAGCGGCCTGCTGGCTCTCGACTGGTGGAACGGCAACCGCAGCGTGCTTGTTGATGTGGATTTGACCGGCTTGATGCTAGGCATGACGCTGCATACTAAGCCTGAGGAAATGTACCGCGCCCTGATCGAGGCCACAGCTTTCGGCACACGGGAAATCATAGAGAACTACAGAAAAAACGGCGTGCCTGTCGAGGAGTTTTATGCGGCGGGCGGCATAAGCCAGAAGAATCCTCTCATCATGCAGATTTATGCCGACGTGCTCAATATGCCCGTCAAGATAGCGGGAAGTGATCAGTGCCCTGCGCTTGGAAGCGCGATTTTCGCGGCGGTAGCCGCAGGGAAAGATGCGGGCGGATACAGCGACGTATTCGAGGCCGCGCGTATAATGGGCAAAATCAAGGATAAGGTTTATACTCCGATACCGGAAAACGCCGCAGTCTACGATAAGCTGTTTCAAGAATATGTGACCTTGCACGACTACTTCGGACGCGGCGCCAACGATGTGATGAAACGCGTAAAAGCGATTAAAATTGAACGGTCAAGGGGGTAAAACCGATGGCAATGAAGGATTATGAATTTTGGTTTGTTGTAGGAAGCCAGCTGTTGTATGGCCCTGAGGTTCTGGAAACGGTAGACACTCGCGCCAAAGAGATGGCGGATAAAATGAACGCAGGCGGACTGCTTCCGTGTAAAATGGTATATAAGCTGACCGCAAAATCGCCGGAGGAAATCGGAAAGCTTGTCAAAGACGCGAACTATGACGACAGGTGCGCCGGCGTGATCATGTGGATGCATACTTTCAGCCCAAGCAAAATGTGGATTAACGGCCTGAAGGAACTCCAGAAACCTTATTGCCACTTCGCGACGCAGTATAACCGGGAAATTCCCAACGATGAAATCGACATGGACTTTATGAATCTCAACCAAGCCGCTCACGGGGATCGCGAGCACGGCTTCATTGGGGCTCGTCTGCGTATGAAACGCAAGGTGATCGCCGGATATTGGCAGGATGAAGACGTTCAGAAAAGACTGGGCAGCTGGATGCGCGCCGCCGTAGGCGCGGCGTTCAGCAAAACGCTCAAGGTCATGCGGTTCGGCGACAATATGCGCAACGTAGCTGTCACCGAAGGCGATAAGGTGGAAACTCAGACCAAGCTCGGCTGGCAGGTGAATACATGGCCCGTCGGCACCCTTGTCGAATATATCAGCGCCGTCACCGATGCCGAAACAGAGGCTCTGATGAGAGAACTGGATGAGAAATACGAAATCAGGACCGACAGGCTCGAAAACGTCCGCTATCAGGCCAAAGCGGAGATTGCGATCAAGAAAATGCTCGATCAGGAAGGCTGCAAAGCCTATACCAACACCTTTGAGGATCTGTACGGTATGGAGCAGCTGCCCGGTCTCGCAAGCCAGCGCCTGATGGAGCAGGGTTACGGCTACGGCGGAGAAGGCGACTGGAAGGTTTCAGCCATGACCGCCGTCATAAAAGCCATGAGCGAAGGGCTTACCGGCGGGACGACCTTTATGGAGGATTATACCTATGACCTTACTAAAGGCCGTGAATACAGCCTCGGCGCGCATATGCTGGAGGTATGCCCGTCCGTAGCGGCGGCAAAGCCGAGGATTGAAGTCCATCCGCTTGGGATCGGCGGAAAGGCCGACCCTGCCCGCCTTGTGTTTGAGGGCCGCGAAGGGCCTGCCATTGTCGTCAGCCTCATCGATATGGGCGGCCGGCTTCGGCTGATCTGTCAGGATATCGAGTGCGTAAAACCGATTTATGAAATGCCGAACCTTCCGGTCGCACGCGTTATGTGGAAGGCAATGCCGGATCTGCTTACCGGAGCGGAAGCATGGATAACCGCGGGCGGCGCACATCATACTGTTCTTACATATGACATTACGGCGGAGCAAATGTCCGACTGGGCAAACATGATGGATATCGAGTTCGTGCACATCACTAAAGATACAAAAATCGAAGCGCTCGAACACGATCTGTTCCTTGCCGACCTTGCGTGGAAGCTGAAATAATCAGTTGCCCTGAGCGCAGGGCAGTCCCCTGTTCTCAGGTTCGGAGGATATATCTATGCTTGAGCAATTGAAAAAACAGGTATATGAAGCAAATATGCTGCTGCCCCGTTACGGGCTAGTTACCTTTACATGGGGAAATGTATCCGCTGTGGACCGCAAAAACGGGCTTGTCGTAATTAAGCCTTCCGGCGTCGAATACGGCGAAATGAAGCCCGAGGATATGGTCGTGGTCGATCTTGAGACGGGAGAAAAAATTGAGGGAGACCTTAACCCCTCGTCCGATACCCCGACCCATCTGGTGCTTTATCGGGCCTTTCAGAACATTGGCGGCGTGGTCCATACACACAGCCGCTGGGCTACGATTTATGCACAGTCGGGACGCGGCATTCCCGCACTCGGTACGACGCATGCCGATTATTTCTACGGCGATATCCCCTGCACCCGAGATATGACGCCTGAGGAAATTAAGGGCTCTCCGGGCCACTACGAGCTGGAGACCGGTAACGTCATTGTGGAAACCTTCCGTGATAAAGATCCGGACAGCCTTCCGGCCGCCCTGGTTCGCAGCCATGGGCCGTTTACATGGGGCACGGACGCCCACAACGCGGTGCATAACGCCGTTGTGCTCGAAGAGCTGGCTTTCATGGCATGGCATAATCAAGTGTCGGACCCGTCAATTCCCAGCATGAGCAGGCATCTTCTTGATAAGCACTATCTGCGGAAGCATGGCTCCGATGCCTATTACGGCCAGAGCAAATAGTGCCTGCTCTCAATTAAATAGCCAGCAATAATAACAGCTTTTGGCCTTATTTCTCCGCTTTAACTTATCTGAGAAATAGGGCCTTTGCTATGCCTGTTGTTAAACATGTTTTGCCTTAGATAGTGTCCAGAAATCCGTCAAATTATATTGAATATATTTTTAATTTTGTTATTAATTGACAAATATTATTATAAGGAGTATAATACAAACAATATTATTCTTGGCAAAATCACCGAAAGGTGATGGCGCAAAGCTAAAGGGGCTAAAGCGATTATCGCCATGTCAGCCAGTTGCATTAATTGGTACATCCTTTTGGCTTAAATTAAGCTTAAAGGATGTTTTTTTAGTATAGCAGCGCGCCATAAACCAAGGGACCGGCCCGAGGGGGATAGATTAATCCCTCTTCGTGCGGGTCTTTCTTGTTTGTTTATCCGGCATTTTCATGTTAACAGCAACACGGGGTGTAATTCAGCCGGAGCGGATTCGGTCGAAATTGCATACAAACTTTCAGAAAAAATAAAAAGGAAGTGAGAAAATGGATGTTTCAAATGAAGATTTAGTTGAAAGCAGTGAAGAAACACTAAAAGGAAAGTTTCTGACATTTCAGGTCGGCAAAGAAACATACGGTATCGAGATCGGGTATGTAATAGAGATAGTCGGCCTCCAACCCCTTACGGAAATGCCGGAAATGCCCGAGTACATCAGAGGAATCATTAACCTCAGAGGCAGGATAATTCCGGTAATGGATGTCAGGCTGCGTTTTAAAATGCCATGGAAGGAGTATGACGACAGGACATGCATAATTGTCATTAACATGAATGACGTCTCAATAGGACTTGTTATCGACAGCGTTTCCGATGTCCTTAATATCAATGATGATGAAATTGTCAAGAAGCCTGAAATGAGTACCAAAGAAAACAGCAGATATATCAGCCGCATCGGAAGGATAGGCGATCAGGTCATCCTGCTGATCGATTGTGAAAGGCTTCTCAGCGCAGAAGAATACGCCGATGTCACAGCACATCTGGCATAGCCACCGGCGCCTGCACCACTAAATGTCTTAGATAGAGAAAGGATAAAAAATGAAAAAGTGGTTTGAAAATGTCAGCATTTCCAGAAAGCTTTCAGTCGGCTTTCTGACCATCGTGGCACTTTGTGTCGTCGTTGGACTTGTCGGTATCATAAGTATGATAAATATTTCAAATAATCAGCAGGAAGCGTATGACCATTGCACTCTAGGCATTAAATATTCCTCCGAAGCGCAAGAAAGCCTTATGGATATGAGGACTATGGTAAGGGATCTGTGCCTTTACTATGATACCGACAGGGAAAAATACATAGAAGAGATCACCAGTCAGTTCGACACAATCCAGTCTAATATAGATAAATACAGCGAAACCATCTCCGACGAACAGGATCAGGCAAACTATGACGCGATGAAACAAGCGTATGCCCCCTACGAGGAAAGCATTAAAGAACTTTTACAGGCAGCCGAATCCGACATGCCAAGCTCTGAGTTTATTTCACTCTTTACAAATCAAAAGGGCAGCGCACAGAATGCAATTAATAAGTTCCAGGCGATTGCCGATTACAATAGCTCTCTTGCAGCAGGCAAGCTTATAAAAGATAAGACCACTTCGCGCATAGCAATATTTACTATGATTGGAGTAATCATTGTTTCCATCGGTATTTCCTTGTTTTTAAGCAGATTCATATCCGGCATCATTGCCCCTCCGGTTCAGAAATTTGCGAAATTTGCTGAACTGCTGGCTGTTGGAGATATAGAAGTCGATAAGGTAATTGAAGAAAAGGATAAACTGCTGAAATTCAGAAAAGACGAAATCGGTACTCTGGCGGGCGCATTTAACCGAATAATATCTGGCACAATTACCCTATCCAACGAAACTGAGGCTATTGCCGGCGGGGATTTGACAGTCAAGGTTTCCGTCAGATCTGAGAAAGATATTTTGGGCATGGCTTTATCCACGCTTGTCGATGATTTCAATCAGCTTGCATCTTCAATTATTTCTTCAGCGGATCAGGTCGACGCCGGAGCAAAGCAGGTGGCCAATTCAAGCATGGCACTGTCTCAAGGCGCGACAGAACAGGCAAGCAGCGTTCAGGAGCTTTCCGCTTCCATCGCAGAAGTATCTCAAAACGTTAAGAAAAATGCCGAGGATGCAGAAAAGGCAAAAGTCTTATCCGAAAGATCCGGTGAGATCATGCAGGCCAGCGTTGCCGACATGGAGCTTACCCGCCAGGCTATGGATGAGATTACAGCCACATCCAAGGATATCAGCAAGGTCATTAAGGCAATCGACGATATTGCGTTCCAAACCAACATCCTCGCGCTCAATGCTGCGGTCGAGGCGGCTAGGGCAGGCGCCGCAGGCAAGGGCTTTGCGGTTGTTGCGGACGAAGTTCGCAACCTGTCGCAGAAATCCGCAGAGGCCGCTAAGAGCACCACATTGCTTATTGAAAACTCCATAAGCGCGGTGGAGAAAGGGACGGCGCTTGTGAACAAGACGAACACGAGCTTCACGGAGCTTGCCGCGCAAGCCAGCGAGGTCAATATGCTGGTTAAACAAATTTCAACGCAGGCGCAGGAGCAGGCAGCCGCAATTTCGCAAATATCTATAGGTATTGAGCAGGTTTCCTCTGTCGTTCAGATGAACTCGGCAACGAGCGAAGAAACTGCGGCCGCCAGCGAAGAGCTGTCCAGCCAGGCTAATTACCTGAAGGAAAGCACCGGCAAATTTAAAATCAGAGAATAGCCGATAAGCTTTTCAATATTTTTATATAGGGCATCACATACAAAAAGCAGCCTTTCGGGGCTGCTTTTTTGCTGTGCATATATTTTAAATATAAGGCCGGCTTACCTTAACTGCGTATCTGTAATATGTTTTTCCTTATTCGGAAATTTTCTTTCAAATGATTCCAGTTCCTCTTTATCGATTTGGAAGACAGGATCTTCATGGAACTTTCCGCCGATTCCCTGAAGGGCGCCTTTGTAAAGTTCCAGCGCCATAAACGCTTCAAAATTCGCCCCGTCGGAAGTGGTAATATGAAATTTATCCGCGTTTGCAAAGCCGAAACGGTGATAATAGTCAGGGTTCCCAAAGATCACGATTGCCCTGAACCCCATTTTTTTAGCCAGCTCTATTGTAAAATTAACCAGCCTAGAACCAATCCCTGATTTCTGATAAGAAGGCAGCACGCTTAACGGGCCGAAAGTTATCACCTCGTGCTCAACGCCTTTTTCGTCAACGATTTTTGCTTTTGAATACATAATATTTCCGACTATCTTGCCGTCCAGCTCCGCAACAAAATCCAGTTCGGGAATAAACGCCGGAACCTCTCTGAGCTTATGGGCGAGAAGGTGCTCATCGCAGCCGGGCTGATATATATCCCAGAAAGCCTCTCTTGTCAGGTTTTCGACCTCTTCATAGTCTTTCTTGCTCTCATGACGGATTTCAATGTTCATTTTCTTGCTCTCCTTTTTTTAGGATTATCACATTTCCCGCTTCGTGCCGTTTTTCCATAATATGCCTTGCTTTTCGGTTTTCCACGCTATCAAATATGATGGAAAAATCATAGTCTTCCGGATAAAGCTCGTTTGCGGGCACATGCAGCTTGATTCTCTTGTGATTTATTATCCGCTTCTCCCCCTTTACCTGAACGCCGATTTCTCCCCTATCATTTGCGCGGGCATAAACGATGCCGATTTCTTTGTTCGGCAACACAAATACGCTGTCGCCGATGTTGAACGAGATTCCTCCGGCCTGCGTTTCAACCTCCGATTCCTTCATTTTTATTATCTTAGGCGCCAAAGCTGCTTTTTCCTCCGCCCCTGCCTTGAAGGCAAGGTCTTTGCTCTCAGTTCCGTAAGCGGCTGTGTAGGCCCTTTTTAAAACCTGAACGGGCATACCAAGCCTTTCCGCAATATAAAGTGCACAGCTTTCTCCGGCTTTCCCGAGTTCAAGGCGATACAACGGCATCAGGCTGTCCTTATCAAAGGCCATCCGCGCGTTAACAAGCCCGGGAGTACCCGCCGCATACTCTTTTACTTCCGGATAGTGAGTTGTAACGACGAAGATGCATTTCTTTTCGCGAAGCGCGTCCAGAACCCCGATCGCAATGCCCATCCCTTCGGCGGGATCAGTTCCGGAACCAAGCTCATCCAGCAGAACGAGCGATTCCTCATCTATTTGTTTCAGTATCGAGATTACATTCTTCATATGCGATGAGAACGTCGACAGGTTTTCCGTTATGCTCTGCCCGTCGCCTATATCGCACAGTATCATATTGTGCATGCAGAAGCTGCTTTCGGCATCGGCCGGAACATGCAGACCGCTCTGCGCCATCAGGGAAAGAAGCCCCACTGTTTTCAATGCGACGGTTTTGCCCCCGGTATTTGGGCCTGTGATGATAACACCCCTGTTTTCGCTTCCAATCTCGAAATCCAGAGGAACCGCAGAATCTCTTTTGAGCAAGGGATGCCTTGCGCTTTTAATGCATATCCTCCTGCCGGTGTTGATTGCGGCCGGCGAAGCTTTCATAGAAATGCTTAGCTTTCCCTTTGCAAAGAGAAAATCGAGGGTTTCCATTGCTTCCATATTCAGCTTGATCTCGCGCATGTTATCACTGATAAGCGCAGTCAGAGCGTACAGAATACGCCTGACCTCGCTGTCTTCTTCAATTTGCAGTTCGTCAAGCTTTGATTGCAGCTTTCCGACGGAAGAAGGCTCGATAAAACAGGTTCCTCCCTTGTTTGACATCTCGATTACAGAGCCCGAAATGTCATTCCTGTGTTCACGCTTTACAGGTAGAGTATAACGGCCATTTCTGACGGAAACAAAGCTTTCCGAAAACCATGCTCTGTTTTTCCGCAGAAGATCGTCGAGCTTCTCTTTGATCTGGTCTGCGGTAATAGCGATCTGCCTTCGGATGCTGTCAAGCTGGGGCGAGGCTTTATCGGCCACGGCGCTATTCACAATGCACTTCCTGATTTCGTTTTCAAGCTCGCTCATCTCAATTATAGATCCGCCGTACAGCGCGATATTGAAGCCCGTCGACTCTGCTTTTCTCAAGTATTCTTTCATTCTCCTGCCTGAAACAAGAAAGGCAAGCACATGCTCAATCTGATCCGGCATCAGCATGGCTCCTATGCTGATTAGGTCAATGATTTTTGTAAGCTCGGTCATTGATGAAAGCGGCGGTGTTCCGGTTTGCTCGATTATCAGTCTTGCTTGCGTCGTTTCATCCATCCATCGTTTTGTCTCTGCCTCGTTTAATGAAGGTCTAAGTGCGAGGCAGCGGGCCTTTGCGGTTTCGGAAAGTGCGTTTTCCGCTAATTTTTCAAGTATTTTATCAAACTCAAGTGTATTGAAGCTGTTCATTTCGGCATTATTCCTTTCGATAATAAAATTGCCCGCAGAAACACACCACACCTGTAAAAGTGCAGAATGCTCCCTGCGGGCAAAGTAATTAATATAAAAACAGCGCGACAAGCACACCTTGTCACGCATCACTTTTATTGAAGCAGTCTGTTAGGTATGTCTACAAAAGGGCAGCACAGATGAGGAACTTCTCCTTATAACTCGCCCTTTTCAACTATATTCAGTTGAGATTCACCTTAACAGACAGAGCCGACATCAATAAACACCTTTCTGAGTTTCTCTAGATTTTAGCATATGATCATCCTGTTGTCAATATATCGCTTCTGTTTATAATATATGCTCCGTTAATAGCCTAGTGTTCAATATGGATCAGGCGGCGCAGAATTTTGTTCTGCGCCGCCTGCCATTAATGTGATCCATAATTCCCAGACATCGTATTTATCCGCTCTGAGAGCATTATTTTACAGACTTCTCTCAATTTCTTCGTCAAGTATAAACTTTGATACAAGATCACGAAGCATATTCGCCTGAGCCGAGAGCTGCTCACTGGCGGCCGCACTTTCCTCGGCAGTGGCGGAATTCATCTGAACCACGTTGGCTATCTGCTCAACGCCGATCTGTATCTGGCCTATGCTCTCGGACTGTGCTACCGCCGCAGACGATATTTCCGTAACAAGCGCTCTCATGCGCGAGGCTTTCTCGCTGACGTCTTCAAACGCACTATTCGCGTTATTGGCAAGACTTACACCCTTGTCGACCGCTGCAATGGCGTTTTCGATCAAAGCGGTGGTATTCTTTGCCGACTGCGAGGACTTCTGCGCAAGGTTTCTGACTTCATCGGCAACTACGGCAAAGCCCTTGCCTGCCGCACCCGCTCGAGCGGCTTCAACCGCCGCATTTAGCGCAAGTATGTTGGTCTGGAAGGCTATATCGTCAATGTCCTTGATTACCTTTCCTATGTTTTCGGATGCTTTGGATATGTCCTCCATCGCGTCAAGAAGCTGATGCATTTCCGACAGGCTAATGTTCATCACTGAGCCGACCTCATTTGTAATCTCATTTGCAGCGGTTGCATTTTTAGCGGTCTCACCGATCTGTGATGAAACCTGATTAATGCTTGCCGAAAGTTCCTCTATTGACGCCGCCTGCTCGGTTGCTCCCTGGGCAAGAGACTGAGCGCCCGAGGAAACCTGATCTGAACCTGCAGAAACCTGTTCGGCGGCTTCCCTGATTCTAAGCAGGGTAACATTAAGAGTTTGTTTTATATTGCGAAGGGATTTCAAAATCGCTTCATATTCTCCGACATATTTATCCCGATTTTCGGATCTTATACTGAAATTGTTATTTGACATTTCAGTAAGCAGGTAATTAATATCACTGATTATCAGGCGCAGGCCCTCGCTCATGTTCTTAAATGACAGAGCAAGCTGCCCTATTTCGTTTTCGGAGGATATATCAATATTGATATCAAGGTCACCGTTCTCTATCTTTTTTGCCGCGCTGACAATAAGCGAAACAGGATTAATTTGCTTTTTAAGGGTTATGTAGATTGCTGCAATTATCAGTACAACAGCTATCACCGCCACACCTGCCAGCCATATCGCAAGAGTAACTGCGGCGGAATTAAGATCACTTAAGCTGATAACAGTCTGAGACCACCATGTTTCGTTGTTCAAATTAATCGGCTGGAAGAAACGAATCTCCTTTTTACCCTCGTTGTTAACGGTTTCAATCTGGAATCCACTTCCCTCTCCGAATTTGTCGACGACTCTACTATATTCATTAACGTCGGCAAATTCCGTTTCAAAGCTGCTGCCTATAGTATCGGTATTTTTGCTGTCAAACATAACAGTACCGCTTTCAGAAACAATGCCCGCATACATTGACGGATGCTGCTCATCCGAAACCTTGATTGATCTGAAACTGTCCATACTTATATCTGCGGTTACGGCACCGATGACTTTGCCGTCCACTTCGACCGGATAGGCTATTGTGACCATGTAGATACCGTTCCATGTAAACGGTTCGGTAATGACCACTTGATTACTTTGAACAGCATCAGCGTAATATGCTTGAGTGGTATAGTCCTCCGTATACACGGAAACCGTTTGTCCTTCAGCCATCGCTTCATCTATGTAAATTCCGTAACGTTCAATGTTGCCGTCAAAAGCGTATGGTTCAAAGAACACACCGAGTCCCACAAGGCTTTCGCTGCTTTTTACCGTTCGCCAGCCTGTTTCTATTGCGAATGATTCAATGGCTTTGCATGAAGCTGACAAGTTTTCACCGTAAACCATACTCGGTTGTGTTTTCTCCTCCGGTAAAGCAGCTCCATGATAGTTCGACACCACATATGCTTTTAGACCTTCCGCAGCATCCGAGGCTTCATTCAGCATCGACTGGATCCGGACAGAGTTCTGAGACGCAAAAGCATTCATTTCGCCGCGGGTTCCTTTTGAAACCGATTTGTATGTCATCAAAACCGCAACGGCAATTAAAGCGAACATAGTTACAGAAACCAGAATTGCCATGATAACAGCCAATCTTGTCGATAGTTTCTTTTTCATATTCCTTCCTCCATCTTTTTCTCTCTTGCCGAAATGCTAATTATAATTAAAAAGATATCATTATATATATCATACGGAATAATAAAAGCACAAGGGCGATTTCATAGTTTCATATAAATATTTGAAAAGTCTAATCAGTACAAATTGCGGAAAAAGAATAATGCGCCGAATTTGGCAAAGAATATGGATGCTTGGAATAAGTGACAACTTCAAAAAGCTAGACGGCGCGGGCACTCATACGGTTTATGAGCTGTTTTTCCCCCCAACATGCATAAGCCGAAGACATAAGCATTGGCTGCGCCGGAAATCAAAATTTGCGCATCAGCCGCATGGGAGGTTTAATATGAAAGCAACAGGTATCGTACGCCGGATCGACGACCTCGGCAGAGTTGTTATACCAAAAGAGATCCGCCGTACCCTGCGCATCAGGGACGGTGACCCCCTCGAGATCTATACGGAAAAAGACGGAGAAGTCATTTTTAAAAAGTATTCGCCCGTGGGCGAGCTGTCGGACTTCGCGGCCCAAATCTGCGAAGCGCTCTATAAATCGGGTGACGCTGTCGCCGCGGTCTGCGACAGGGACACGGTCATAGCCTGCGCAGGCGTTCCGAAAAAAGAGCTTGTCGATAAAAGGATTAGCTCTGGACTTGCAGACATCATGGATTCACGCAAAATCTACGCAGCAACGCCTCGGGCTGAAATCCCGTTTGCGGAGGGTGAAGATCTTCTTTTTGTTTCCGTGGCCGCCCCGATAATTGCCGAGGGGGACGTCATGGGCTGTGTGGTATTCGCCTCAAAGCAGGGCGCGCCGGAACCGACAGAGGTGCAGGTCAAGCTCGCCGTTACCGTAGCAAGTTTTCTGGGCAAGCAGATGGAAGGCTAGGCTTTACCTCTCAACTAAAGCCGGAAAAGGACTGCCGTGTTATAGGACGCGGCAGTCCTTTTTTGATGTATGCTTTGTGCTTTTAATAAAAAGCTTCGCGCCGAAGGATTGACCCTATGACGAGGTATGGACCGCCGAGTGACGCTCGATACTTCGATAAGAATAGAGATAAAATGAATAACAGCCGCTTCCAAAAAAGAAGCGGCTGTTAACTTTTTAGAACAAACTCATTTGGCTCGTATCGGGCATGTCGCCAAGCGCCCCCAGTTCTTTTAGCTGCTGCATATGAGTCTGACTGACCTTTGGGCAGGCGCTCATGACTTCCTCGATAGATACGAACTGTCTTCCTCCCTCACGGCATTTCACAAGATCGTTCGCCGCGGCCTCGCCGAGGCCCGCGATAGCTATAAATGGCGGAATAAGGCAATCGTCCTCGATCACGAATTTCATGGCTTCGGATTTATACAGATCCATACGCTTAAAGCTGAAGCCGCGCAGATAGAATTCGTAGACCGCCTCAAGCGTCGTAAGCGTGTCCTCATCCTTTTTGCTGGCGTTGGGGTCGTTTTTAATCTTGTTTATCGCCTGACGGACGGGTTCGATCCCCTTCGTCATAAGCGCTGCGTCGAAGCTGTCCGCACGGCGGTAGAAATAGCAGCTGTAATAGGCAAGCGGATAATGCACCTTGAAATACGCGATGCGGAAAGCCATTGTGACATATGCCACGGCGTGTGCCTTCGGGAAGAGATATTGTATCTTACGGCAGGATTCAATATACCATTCAGGTACGCCGAGCTGCTGCATCTCCTCGACAATCCCCTCCGGCCACGGTTTGCCTTTGTGTATCGCGCCCTTGCGGACCGCCTCCATAAACTTGAAGGCGCGCTTCGGCTCCATACCCTTCGACATAAGGTAAAGCATGATATCGTCGCGGCAGCCGACGGTCTCTTTGACTGTCGCGGTGCCCGAAAGCACAAGCTCTCTGATGTTGCCGGCCCAGACGTCCGTGCCGTGCGAAAAGCCCGAAAGCCTTACCAGCGTGTCAAAATCCTTAGGCTTTGTGTCAACCAGCATCTGGCGGGTAAAGCCGGTTCCGAATTCAGGTATGCCGATGGTTCCGGTTTTGCCTATTATAGGGTCGTTGTCAGGCAGTCCGAGAGGCTCGGGAGAGCAGAATATGCCCATTGTATCAGGGTCATCCAGCGGGATCTTCCTCGCGTTCACGCCTGTTACGTCCTCAAGCATTTTTATCATCGTCGGGTCGTCGTGCCCGAGCTCGTCGAGCTTCAGGAGGTTTGCCTCCATGCTGTGATATTCGAAATGGGTTGTGATTATATCACTCTCCGGGTCATCGGCCGGATGCTGGACGGGGCAGAAGTCCGAAACGTCCATGTCCTGCGGAATAATGACGAGCCCGCCGGGGTGCTGGCCTGTTGTGCGCTTGACGCCGACGCACCCCTGCGCCAAACGGTTCTCCTCCGCCTTTGTCACCTTAAGGCCGCGCTCCTCAAGGTATTTTTTAACGTAGCCGAAAGCTGTCTTTTCAGCAAGCGTGCCTATGGTACCTGCCTTGAAAACGTGGTCGCGCCCGAAAAGCTCCTCTGTATATTTATGAGCGCGCGACTGGTATTCGCCCGAGAAGTTGAGGTCTATATCCGGAACCTTGTCGCCGCCGAAACCGAGGAAGGTCTCGAACGGGATGTCGAAGCCGTCCTTTGCAAGCTTCTCCCCGCAGACCGGGCATGTCTTGTCCGGCATGTCGGCTCCGCAGCCATAGTTCTTTCCGCTTTCAAAATCCGTATACTTGCACTTGGGGCAGCGGTAGTGAGCAGGCAGGGAGTTGACCTCGGTTATACCCGACATAAAAGCTACGATCGAGGAACCGACGCTGCCTCTCGAGCCGACGAGATACCCTGCCGCAAGGGAATTTGCAACCAGCTTCTGCGCCGACATGTAAATAACGTCGTAATTGCGGTTCAGAATATCTCCGAGTTCAGTCTCGACACGGTTCTTCACGATATCCGGCGGATTCTCGCCGTAAAGCTCGTGCATACGCCCGTAAACG
>JAJUHD010000017.1 GCA_029268085.1 Bacillota bacterium
AGCATAGGTTTTTTTGCGCTGCTGTGGGCAATCCTGCTTGGGGTGCCTTTGGGGTGTATTGCCGCATATAAACGAGGCACATGGATAGACAGCGTGTTAAGGGTTATATGCACAATCGGAGTATCTATGCCAAGCTTCGTTATAGCATCATTATTGCTTACAACATTTGCGGGGGTCAACGAATCTCTCAGAATATTCCCGACTATCTTCAAAGCATCTTTGGGAGTAAGATCATATGTCCTGCCCTGCTTTGCTCTCGGCCTTTATCCGATGTGCTACACCGCACGTCAGGCAAGGAGCTCAATGCTCGATGCTCTCGGACAGGACTATATCAGAACAGCGCGCGCAAAGGGCTTAAAGAATTGGAAAATCATTTTTAAGCATGCGCTCAGAAACGCTCTTATCCCTGTGATTACATATCTTGGGCCTGAAATCGCATACGTCTTCTGCGGCGGCTTTGTAGTTGAGACTGTTTTTACGGTTCCAGGCCTCGGACGTTATTTTATACAGAGCATTCAAAACCGAGATTATCCTATGATTATGGGAACAACTATCTTCCTTGCAGCATTTATTATAATCATGAACTTCCTCGTCGACGTTATGTATAATGTCGTAGATCCGAGAATTAAGCTGTCCGGGGGAGGAAAATAAATATGGCTGAGACAATGAAGCACTGCAAATTCGGCTCTATGCAGCCGAATATCGAGAATCTCCTGGAGCTGACGCCCGAAGATTTTGCTCCGGCAACAGACGAGCAAAAGGAAGGATTTATTCCTGACCGCGAAAGTACTTCTTACTGGAAAGACGCATGGCGCAGACTGAGGCAGAACAAGGTCTCAATGGTCGCCCTCGGAGTATTAGTATTTCTGATCCTTTTCGCATTTGTAGGCCCAATGCTTGTTCCTTACGGATATGAGCAGTTTAATGCAGGCTCGGAAAATCTCTACCCATGGCACTATTCTCTTGAGGATCAGGCTCTTATTGAATCGGCGCAGGGCAACGACGAGGAAAGGCTCCAGGCTGCTCTCGATGCCGCGGAAAAAGAAAAGGGTTCGGAGCTTACTCCGATTGAGATAGCACAGGTCAAGGCGAAGGTCAAAACCGAGAAATTCGACATAGCAGAATTTAAAAAGGAAAATGGAATACATCTCAAGCCCTTCGGTTATTCAAAGATCGAGCTTGAACGGATTGAGAACGGTGAAAAAGTATTTCCCCATGTATTCGGAACCGATGGTTTTGGGCGCGACATTATGGTTCGCCTTATGATCGGAACACGCGTATCGATGCTAATCGGTATCTGCGCCGCGCTGCTGGTTCTGCTCATTGGCGCAACATACGGTTCCATATCGGGCTTTTTCGGAGGCAAGGTGGACGCAGTCATGATGCGTATCGTCGAGCTGATATATGCGATTCCGGAGATGCTTGTTGTTTTGCTTATTTCAACTGCGCTTAAGCCAACTCTGATTAAATTTATTGACAGCGGAAATGGGTCTATGCAGAGCTTTGTGGGCCTGCTCGGACCGAACCTGATATCTATGTTCATTGCTTTCGGCCTTCTCTATTGGGTGACGATGGCGCGTATCATACGCGGACAGATACTCCAGATAAAGGAGCAGGAATTCGTTACGGCGGCAAAAGCTCTCGGTGCAAGCTCCGGCCGTATTATCAAGAGACATCTCCTGCCGAACTGCGTCGGACAGATCGTCGTCACGACGTGCCTGCAGATACCTTCGGCTATCTTCCTTGAATCCTTCCTGTCATATCTCGGCGTCGGAGTTTCGGCGCCTATGACGAGCCTCGGTTCCATGGCTTCCGATGCTTTGAGCGGCGTTCAGACCTATGGTTACCGTCTTGTTATCCCCGCACTGTTCCTGAGCGTAATGATTCTTGCATTCAACCTTTTCGGCGACGGCCTGCGCGATGCGCTTGACCCAAGGCTTAAGAAATAGAAAGGAGGAAACTGAACATTGGATAATGCTAACGAGAAAAAGCTCCTTGAAGTAAAGGACCTTAAAGTTTCCTTCTTCACTCCGGCAGGAGAAGTCAAGGCTGTCGGCGGAATTACATATGATCTCAATTACGGCGAGGTAATGGGCATTGTCGGAGAGTCCGGTTCGGGCAAAAGCGTCGAGGCCTATTCTATAATGGGGCTGCTTCAGTCTCCGGGCAAAGTTGTCGGCGGCTCGATAATCTTTGAGGGAGAAGACGTTCTAGCCTATGACAAAAACCAGATGACAGATTTCCGGGGCAATAAGGTCTCGATGATATTCCAGAATCCGATGACCTGCCTCAACCCTGTCTATACAATCGGCGACCAGCTGACCGAAGCTCTGCGTGCGCATAATAAGGACATTTCCGCTGCCGATGCAAGCAAGAAGGCCATGGAGATGCTTGAGCTTGTAGGCATCAACAATGTCGAGAAGCGTATGAAGCAGTATCCGCATGAATTTTCCGGCGGTATGCGTCAAAGAGTAATGATCGCTATGGGCCTTATCTGCTCTCCGAAGCTGCTTATTGCCGATGAACCCACAACCGCTCTCGACGTAACGATTCAGGCGCAAATACTTGAGCTTATGAAAGACCTGCAGAAGAAGACGGGCATGGGGATAATTTTCATCACGCACAACCTCGGCGTTGTTGCCGAGATATGCGACAAGGTATCCGTGATGTACGCAGGAAGAATTGTCGAACAAGGATTCGTCAATGACATTTTCTACAGCCCGGCGCATCCCTATACGATTGGGCTTCTGACTTCCATGCCGCGTGTGGATGCCGAGGAATACGAAAGGCTCATTCCGATCGAGGGTACTCCCGTCGACATGCTTAATCCTCCCGAAGGCTGTCCTTTTGCGCCCAGATGCGAAAAATGCATGCAGATCTGTTTAAAGAAAATGCCTCCTTATGTGGAAATAGGCGAAGGACACCGCAGCGCCTGCTGGTTAAGAGTGCGGGAACAAATGAGCGTTAAGGAGGAGCAGTACAATGGATGACAAGGTGCTTCTTCAAGTACAGAATCTGCGTAAATATTTCCATGTGAAGGGAGTCAAAGGCCCCGGAGTCCAAGCGGTAGAAGGCGTATCCCTTGAGATAAAAAAGGGCGAGACTCTTGGCTTGGTCGGTGAATCAGGCTGCGGTAAAACCACGCTGGGCAGAACGATTCTCCGCCTTCACGAGCCGACCTCGGGACGCATCGTCTATGACGGGAAGACGATATATGACAGCGGCAGCATCGATATTCCCGAGCTTGACAAGAACGGAAGACAGATTCTTGGCAAGGACGGAAAACCGCTGATGAAAAAGTCAAAGAAAACCTCAGCCGATATGCTTCCGTATCGCCGCAAAATGCAGATAATTTTTCAGGATCCTTCCGCTTCGCTCGACCCCCGTATGACTGTCGGCGAAATAATCGGAGAGGCTATTGACATCCACAAGCTTACGAACACAAAGGCCGAACGCACGGAGATGATCAAGTCGCTGCTTAACAGCGTCGGACTGAACACCGAGCACGCGAACCGTTTTCCCCATGAATTCTCCGGTGGACAGCAGCAGCGAGTCGGAATTGCGCGTGCGCTTGCCGTAAAGCCCGAATTCATCGTCTGTGACGAGCCCATTTCCGCGCTCGACGTTTCAATACAATCGCAGATCGTAAATATGCTTGAGGATATGCAGGAGGATCTTGGACTTACATACCTCTTCATAGCACATGACCTCTCAGTAGTCCGCCATATTTCGAACCGAATTGGCGTCATGTATCTCGGAACTCTTGTTGAACTGGGCGAAAGCTATGAACTGAACAAGCATCCTCTTCACCCTTATACTAAGACGCTCCTTTCCGCGGTTCCGGTTCCCGATCCGGAGAAATCCCGTGAGAGGAAGCGCATAGTGCTCGAAGGTGAAATACCAAGCCCGATGAATCCGCCTGCAGGATGTCGTTTCCATACTCGCTGCCCATACGCGACCGAGAAATGCAAAGAAGCTATTCCAGAACTAAAGGAATACGACAAAGGTCACTGGGCCGCCTGTCATGTACTTGGCTGAATTTTTTAAACGCTTTTCCGTTTTAACGGAAAAGCGTTTTTTAAAAAAATTGCCCTGTTCTAAAATTCGCTATTGACATAGCTCATATCTCATGGTAACATATCGTGAAATCAGGGCAAGACAGGAGGGCTGTCAGTGAAAATCCTCATCCGGAACGCAGAAATCTTTTTCGACGGCGCATTTGTCAGAAAAGATATTCTGATTGAGGATGGTATTATCACCGATATAAAGAGAGAGATTTCCCTTTTTTCTGAAGCCGTTGATTTTGATATGAATAACTGTTTTGTTTTTCCCGGTCTCATCGATGTTCATGTACATCTGAGAGAGCCGGGATTTTCTTATAAGGAGACAATAAAAACCGGAACGGCGGCGGCTGCTCACGGCGGTTTTACAACGATCTGCGCAATGCCGAATCTAAATCCTGTACCCGATTGTACCGAGCATCTTGACTCGGAGCTTGAAATAATAAAGAAAGATGCGTCTGTTCGTGTCCTTCCCTATGCGAGCATAACGGTCGGAGAAAAACAGAAGGAGCTTTCAGACATTGAAGCTCTGGCATTCCAAGCCGTTGCGTTTTCAGATGACGGCGTCGGTGTCGAGAGCGAGGAAATGATGGAAGAAGCCATGAAAAGGGCAAAAAAGCTGGGCAAAATTATTGCTGCTCACTGCGAGATAAAAGAACTTGTAAACGGCGGCTGCGTGCATGACGGAGATTACGCCAAAGAACACGGGCTAAAGGGCATATCCTCAGAAAGCGAATGGCGGGAGGTAGAGCGAGACCTTGAGCTTGTGCGAAGGACAGGCTGTGACTACCATGTCTGCCATGTCTCTACCAAGGAAAGCGTAGAGCTTATTCGAAAAGCAAAAGCCGATGGGCTATCAGTAAGCTGCGAGACCGCGCCGCATTACCTGGTGCTTTGCGATGAAGACCTGCGCGACGATGGACGCTTCAAAATGAATCCGCCCCTCCGCAGCCGCGATGACAGAGACGCTCTGATTGAGGGTATAAAGGACGGGACTATCGACATGATAGCTACCGATCATGCGCCGCACTCGGCGGAAGAAAAATCCGGCGGTCTGCAAGGGAGCCTAAACGGCATCATCGGTCTCGAAACGGCGTTCCCGATACTCTATACGAAGCTCGTGAGGCAGGGAACGATAACTCTTGAAAAGCTGATAGAGCTCATGCAGACAAACCCCGCGAAACGCTTCGGTCTCGGAGGCGGTCTGGAGATCGGAAAGCCGGCGGATCTGGCGGTTTTTGATTTGCACAGCGAATACACAATTGATCCCGAAAGCTTTCTGTCGCAAGGCCGTGCTACTCCGTTCGAAGGAGAAAGCGTGTTCGGCAGATGCCTGCTTACAATGGTCGGCGGCGTACCCGCATGGGAAGATAAAAAGGGAGTTCTGCTATGAAAAAAGGACTTTTTAAAATAGAAAGCAATGAAAAATTGACAAGAGACGTCTTTGAAATAAAGCTGCGCGGCGACACATCCGCAATCACAGCTCCCGGGCAGTTTGTGAATGTAGAGATAGAAGGGTTGTATCTCCGCAGGCCTGTCTCCGTATGCGACCTTGACGGCGAGCTTCTCACACTAATATATAAGGCTGTGGGCAAGGGAACTGAGCAGATGAGCAAAATGAAAAAAGACGGAAAGCTCGACCTGCTGACGGGGCTCGGCAACGGCTATGATACCTCAAAAAGCGGAAATGAACCTGTTCTTATCGGCGGAGGCGTCGGAGTACCGCCGCTTTATCTCCTTGCGAAAAAGCTGATAGGGGAGGGCAAACGCCCCAAGGTGATTCTGGGCTTCAACACAGCTTCCGAGGCTTTTTATGGTGACGAATTCAGAAAGCTCGGAGTTGAAGTTTTATTAACAACGCTTGACGGCAGCTCCGGCATTAAAGGCTTCGTGACGGACACCATAAAGGCTTGCGGAGATTACTCATACACATTTTCCTGCGGACCTGAGCCTATGCTCAAGGCTGTGTACGGCGCGGTGCAAACGGACGGGCAGTACAGCTTTGAAGAACGTATGGGCTGCGGCTTCGGCGCCTGCATGGGCTGCACCTGCAAAACGAAATACGGCTACAAGCGTATATGCAAGGACGGTCCGGTGCTTGAAAAGGGGGAAATCGTATGGTGAACACAAAGGTCATGCTGAGCGGAATAGCGCTCGACAACCCCATAATTCCCGCAAGCGGAACCTTCGGCTTTGGCACTGAATTCTCAGAGCTTTACGATATCAACATTCTCGGCAGTCTTTCTTTTAAGGGCACGACAGTTGAGGAGCGCTTCGGTAATCCGACTCCGCGGATAGCGGACTGTACGGGGGGGATGCTTAATTCCGTAGGGCTTCAGAATCCCGGGCTTAAAAAGGTGTGTGCGCACGAGCTTCCGAACCTTGCGAAAACCTTCAGAAAACCTGTAATCGCAAACATCAGCGGCTTTTCAATCGAAGAGTATGTCGAGTGCGCGAAAGCAATGGATGCACAGGAAAACGTTGGCATAATAGAAGTAAACGTGAGCTGCCCAAACGTCCATGGGGGCGGCATGAGCTTCGGAGTAAACCCGGAAGCTGCGGCGGAGGTGACAAAAGCGGTCAAAGCTGTAACGAAAAAGCCGGTATATATAAAGCTCAGTCCGAATGTGACGGACATTGTTACCATCGCGCTTGCCTGCGAGGAGGCGGGCGCCGACGGTCTAAGCCTAATAAACACGCTTCTTGGGATGCGCATCGACATTAGGAGCAGAAAACCTGTGCTTGCGAACAAAATGGGCGGATTTTCAGGCCCCGCGATATTTCCGGTGGCCTTGCGCATGGTCTGGCAGGCATACGAGGCTGTAAAGATACCTATAATCGGTATGGGCGGCGTGTCCTCCGCAGAGGACGTTATAGAAATGATGCTTGCAGGCGCGACGGCAGTTCAAGTCGGCGCGGCCAACTTAAAAAATCCTTTCGCCTGCAAGGAAATAATAGAGGATATGCCTAGGGTAATGGATAAATACAAAATCGAAAATCTAAGCGATATCATCGGGGGTGCACATTAATGTCAAAAGACGTAATAATAGCCTGCGATTTCAGCGGCAGGGAAGAAGTGCTGAACTTTCTGGACAAGTTCAGCGGCAGAAAGCCCTTTGTGAAGATCGGAATGGAGCTTTTCTACGCAGAGGGGCCGCAGATAGTCAGGGAAATCAAAGCTAGAGGTCATAAGATATTCCTCGACCTAAAGCTCCATGATATTCCGAACACTGTTAAAAAAGCAATGTCGGTTTTGAGAGAGCTCGATATCGACATGTGCAACGTCCATGCGGCGGGGACTTCAGTAATGATGTCAGCCGCACTGGAGGGGCTGACGAGGCCCGATGGAACAAAACCGTTGCTTATCGCTGTGACACAGCTCACGTCAACCAGCGAGGAACGCATGCAAAAAGAGCTGCTTATTGGGCAAACTCTTGAGGAAACCGTCCTGCATTACGCTGAAAACGCGAAGAATTCCGGACTTGACGGTATCGTCTGTTCGCCGCTGGAAGCCGCATCAGTCAAAGTGCGCTGCGGAAAAGAATTTTTAACCGTGACGCCCGGCGTCAGATTTGCGGATGCAAAAGCGGACGATCAGGTGCGCATAACGACGCCAATGAAGGCGCGAGAGCTCGGAAGCGACTACATCGTAGTCGGCAGGCCGATTACGGAAGCAAGCGATCCCGTCGCAGCGTATGAACGCTGCATTAAGGAATTTATGGGATAAACTGGCCGAATCACTCGGCTTTCTAATAAAGAAAGGGTATGGTTATGGAAGAAAAAATCGCTAGAGCGCTCCTTTCGATAGGAGCTGTGGTCGTCAGACCCGATGAGCCGTTTACATGGGCAAGCGGCATAAAGAGCCCCATTTACTGTGACAACCGCCTGACGCTGACTTCTCCGCAGGTGCGGACGGAGGTCGAATACGGGCTTGCGAATCTTGTGCGCGAGAAATTCCCGGAATGTGAAGTCCTGATGGGAACGAGCACTGCGGGTATCGCGCATGCCGCGATTGCCGGGCATATTATGGGTCTTCCGATGGGCTATGTCCGCAGCGGCGCAAAGGACCACGGCAAGAAAAACCAGATCGAGGGCAGACTGGAAAAGGGCGAAAAGGTTGTAGTTGTGGAAGACCTTATCTCTACCGCGGGAAGCGCGCTCGAGGTCGTAAGCGTCCTGCGGGAAGCCGGTGCGGAGGTCCTTGGTATCGTAAGCATATTCACTTATAATATGAAAAAAGGACGCATCGCTCTTGAGATGGCTCATGTAAGCAATTACAGCCTGACGAACCTTGACGTTCTGGCAAAGGTCGCGGCGGAGGACGGAATGATTCCCGAACAGGATATCAAGCGGATTCTGAAATTCCGCGATGATCCCTCGGACGAAAGCTGGATTAAGGAGGGCAAAGAATGAAAGACCTGATTAGTATAACGGACCTTACGATTGAAGAGCTTCAGGAGCTGATCGAGAAGGCGGAGGACATCATCGCCAATCCCGATAAATACGCGGAAAAGTGCAGAAAAAAAAAGCTCGCGACGCTTTTTTTTGAACCGTCTACGCGCACTCGTCTGAGCTTTGAGGCGGCGATGCTCGAACTCGGCGGAAGCGTAATCGGCTTCTCGGAAGCGAGCAGCTCAAGTGCTTCGAAAGGCGAAAGCGTCGCCGACACCGCGCAGACCATCAGCTGCTACGCGGACATAATCGCGATGCGCCACCCAAAGGAAGGCGCGCCTCTGGTAGCAGCCAAGGCGGCGAGCATTCCCGTGATCAATGCTGGCGACGGCGGGCACAACCACCCGACACAAACTCTTACGGACATTCTGACGATATATCGCGAAAAGGGAAGATTGACAAATCTGAAGATCGGCTTCTGCGGCGACCTTAAATTCGGCAGAACTGTGCATTCGCTTATTTCCGCCATGTCACGCTACGAGGGCAACAGCTTCGTCCTGATTTCCCCCGAGGAACTGCGTGTGCCCGGTTACATCAAGAAAGATGTGCTTGAGAGAAACGGCATACCTTACAAGGAAACAGACAATTGGGATGATATGCCCGAGCTCGACATCCTCTACATGACCCGCGTCCAACGCGAAAGATTCTTCAACGAAGCTGATTATCTGCGATTGCGCGACGTATTTATCCTTACTGCAGACAAACTTGAGAAAGCCAAAAAAGACCTTTGCATCATGCACCCGCTTCCCAGAGTGAACGAGATTGAGCGCGCTGTAGACAGCGACAAGCGTGCCTGCTACTTCAAACAGGTTCTGAACGGAAAGTATATCCGAATGGCTCTGATACTCAAGCTGCTAAACATAGAGTAGGCTGAAATGGAGGAACAGAAATGACAATAGACTCAATTATCAACGGCATCGTTCTGGACCATATCGAGGCCGGAAAGAGCATGGAGATATACAAGGTGCTTGAGCTTTCAAAGCTTGACTGCCAGGTGGCAATTATAAAGAACGCTACCAGTAAAAAGGCGGGACATAAGGACATAATCAAGATTGATTCTCTCATCGATTTAAACCTTGACGTCCTCGGCTACATCGACCCGGGCATTACCGTCAACGTCGTCAGAGACGGCAAAATTGTTGAAAAACGACATCTTTCACTGCCCGATACGGTTACAGATGTCTTAAAGTGCAGGAATCCGCGCTGCATCACATCCGTTGAGCAGGAACTGCCGCATGTCTTCCGGCTCACAGACAGGGAGAAGGGAATTTACCGCTGCATCTACTGCGAGCATAAGCCGAAAGCAGAGGCATAAGCATAACAAGGAGCCCCGCAGACATGCGCCTGCGGGACTCCTTGTTTTAAATCAGAATTCAGCGGTTTCGATAACTCCGCAGCCTTTGTGCGGTATGAGGAGGCTGCTTCCGCTAATGTCGCAGCCGAAGTGAATAAGAATTTTGTCCGTTTCGGAAAGCTCGACAGAAACATTGGAGCATCCTAAATTTACAATGGTTAAGGCTTTTACACCGCTGCGGTAACGAGCGAATATAAAAACTCCGTTTTCTGCTCTTAGCGTCCGGTAATCGCCGCCGGCAAAGGCAAGACACTCTTTTCTCACACGCAGCAAAGCCCTGTACCACTCAATTAACTCAATATCCTCGCCGCCCCATGGGTAGCATCTTCGATTAAACGGATCCTCATAGCCTTCAAGACCCGCCTCGTCTCCGTAGTAAACGCAGGGAACTCCGGGCAGGGTGAACTGCAAAACAGTTGCGATGCGAAGCAGCAACTTTGCGCGGATACGCTCTTCCTCGGAGAGGGATTCGGCAGCCCTCTCGTCTCGGGTTGTGCAATGTTTTCCACCGAGCACCGTCAAAATTCTTTCTGTATCGTGCGTACCGAGTATGTTCATGAGACAATTGAGCGCGGGTCTGGGATAATTTTCACAGATGGTTTCGACTGTTTCACGCAGATTTTCTGCGTTCCCTGTTTTGACATAAGAAATAATCGCGTCTTTAAAAGGATAGTTCATTACGCTGTCAAGTTCCTCACCCTCAAAATAATGCCTGCGGCTTCCATAAGCCACCTTGTTTGAAGCATCCTCCCACACCTCGCCGATGATAAGCGCATCAGGCTTTGCGCTTTTGACTGTATTGCGCAGTTCTCGAAGAAAGCCTTCCGATAGCTCGTCGGCAACGTCCAGACGCCATCCGGAAGCGCCGCGAAGCATCCACTTTTCCAGTATCCCGTTATGGCCCGTTATGAACCTTCTGAAGCTCAAGCTATCTTTTTTGATCTGCGGAAGCGTTTTCACTCCCCACCAGGCGTCATATTTATCCGGCCATTCGGTAAAGCTATACCACTCAAAGTATTTCGAACTTTTATCGCGATAGGCTCCTCCGCTGCCGTAAGTTCCTTTGCGGTTAAAATATACTGAGTCGGAACCGGTGTGGTTGAATACTCCGTCGCATATCACGCGGATGCCGAGCTTTTCGGCTTCTGCGCAAAGTCTGCCGAAAATCTCCTCGTCGCCAAAAGACGGGTCGATCTTTGAATAATCGGCTGTATCATATTTATGATTCGAAGCGGCTTCGAAAATCGGGCTGAGATAAATGCAGGTGATTCCAAGATTGTAAAGATAGGGCAATTTTTCGATAACGCCGTCAAGATCTCCGCCGAAAAAGTCATTATTCAGTATCTCCCCCTTTTCATCCGGCTTGTAAAAGGGTACGCCGCCCCAGTCGCCGCGAAGCACCGCGCCTTCTCTGACGGGCCGTGAGCCCGCTTTTCTAAAGCGGTCGACAAAAATATGATAGAATGCCCCTCCCATTATCCATTCGGGTGTGGTATAATCAGAAGAATAAACAGTAAGCTGCCATGAACGCGGCTCACTTTCGGTAAAGCCGGCGCCCTCGGTTTTTTTCTCGATAACGCGTTCCGTTCCGTCGATGACGGCCTTGAAGTGATACCAGTACAACCCTTGGTTTTCAAAAGCAACGCTGCCCTCAAAGCGCGAGTAGCCTCGTTCCGTCCAGACCTGCGGAAAAACATATTCGCTGCGTTCCCCATCAGAATCGTTTATTATTATCAGCTTTACCGCAGCGGCTTTCAGCCGTTCAGCCGTCCGTATGCCGAATCTTACGGCTGTTCCGGCTGTTACCGCGCCAAACGGCAGTTTGTCAAGTTCGCTTCGCGAATCAAACAGAATCTCGTCCATAATTCCTCCGGATTATCGGAAAAAGATTGCTCCGATTATATACAAAATAGAGCGATTTATCAAGAAAGCTCCAAATAATCAATATATCGAATGGGAGTGACAGTATGACAAAGGAAGATATACTCAGGATGTGTGACCACACGGTGCTCCGCACTGACGCGCCTTTCAGCGAGATAGCGGAAAACTGCCGGCTTGCGATGAAATATAACTGCGCGTCTATGTGCCTTGCGCCCGCACACGTCTATGAGGCAAAAAAGCTCTGCGGCGACAGACTGAAGATCTGTACTGTCGTAGGATTTCCAAACGGATATAACGATACCGCTACAAAGGTCTTTGAGGCAAAGCACCTCATTGAAGAGGGGGCGGACGAGATTGATGTCGTTATAAATATCGGCTGGGCCGTTAATGGGATGTACGGAGCTATCGAGGACGAGCTTAGACAGATACGCAAGGCTACTGAGGGCTATATACTCAAGGTGATAGTCGAAACCTGCAAGCTGCCGGAGTCCGTTCTGCGGGAGGTCTGCAAGGTCGTTTCACGCTCCGGCGCGGATTTCATCAAGACCTCGACCGGCTTTGCCGAGAGGGGAGCCACTGTGCGCGATGTTGAGATTATGCGTGCTGAATGCTCTCCTGAAACAAAGATAAAGGCCGCAGGCGGAATTTCGAGCTTCGAGGACGCCGAAGCGATGATAAAAGCTGGCGCTAACAGGCTCGGTACCAGCAGGCTCGTGAAGCTGATGCTGGATAACAAAGGCACAGCGCAAGGTAACTATTGAAAAAGGGGAATATACACATGAAAGTAAAAAATCACTGGCTCTTGATGATAGGACTGCTTGCGACCTCTGGAATCATATTAGTTGACCGATTTATAATTGATGTTCCCGACTGGATGGCAATTATATGCATAGTGATTGCAATTGTTTCATATATAATGTTCTTGTTCAGCAACAGAAAATTTAAAAGCCGGTAAAAACAGCTTGACATATTAGGCTTTTACTGTTAAACTGCTATAGTTAGAATAAAGTAGGTTCGGTTGGTATCCGTCCTCACCCAGCCACACAGGTGCGCGTGGGTCAATAAAACCACATAAAGCCCAGATGCTTCTTATGTGTATTTTATGCGGGTGCCAGTGCGCCCGCATTTACTTTTATGGTGTTTTTAATTGGAGGTGTTTGAACATAGCAAACTTGGCTCATCAGATCAACGAGGAAATACTCGACAAGGAAGTCCGTTTAATCAGCGATACGGGTGAACAGCTCGGAATCATGTCCGCACAGGCAGCACTGGAAATCGCGATACAAAAAGATCTCGATCTGGTCAAAATTGCTCCCGGCTCAAATCCGCCTGTATGCAAA
Source organism: Bacillota bacterium (assembly GCA_029268085.1). Classification (GTDB taxonomy): domain Bacteria; phylum Bacillota; class Clostridia; order Oscillospirales; family Oscillospiraceae; genus UBA2658. Next base: position 13,089 of record JAJUHD010000017.1, read on the forward strand.
ATCATGGATTATGGTAAGTTCCGTTTTGAACAGGCGAAGAAAGAAAAGGAAGCCAAAAAAAATCAGCATATAGTCGAGGTCAAGGAAATCCGTATGTCGCCGGGTATCGGGGAGAATGACTTTAACGTTAAGCTGAAGAGCGCACAGAAATTTATCCATGACGGAGACCGCGTAAAGGTATCCGTCCGTTTCAGAGGCAGAGAGATGGCCCATACAAATCTGGGCGAAGATCTGCTTAGGGAATTTGCGGGTAAATGTTCCGAATTTGCCGTCCTTGATAAAGAGCCTAAGCTCGAAGGGCGGAGCATGACTATGTTTTTATCACCAAAACCCTCGGCGTCTAACAAATAATCAAATCAAAGGAGTAAACCGTTATGCCTAAGCTTAAAACACACAGCGGCGCAAAGAAGAGATTCAATCTCACAAAAACCGGCAAGGTTAAACGCGCGCATGCTTACAAATCCCATCTTCTCAACGGTCACGGCAAGACCACAAAGATCAAGAGACGTCTTCGTCAGGGAACCTATGCCGATGCTACTAACGAGTCTGCGATCAAGCGCATGATTCCTTATAAATAAGGAGGAACTGAAAAATGGCTAGAATTAAAGGCGCGATGATGACGCGCAAGAGAAGAAATAAAGTTCTTGGCATGGCGAAGGGCTATTGGGGAGCAAAATCCAAGCATTATAAGATGGCTAATCAGGCAGTTATGAAGTCCCTCACCTATGCGTATATCGGACGCAAGCAGAAGAAGAGAGACTTCCGCCAGCTCTGGATCACCCGCATTAATGCTGCCTGCAAGATGAACGGCATGAACTATTCAACCTTCATGCACGGCCTTAAGCTTGCCGGCATTGACATGAACCGCAAAATGCTTTCCGAAGTCGCAATTCATGAACCTGAAGCATTCACCGCTCTTACCGAGAAAGCAAAGGCCGCTCTGAAGGCATAATGCTGTTCCATAAGTAAACACGATAATGTTATGGCGGACGGCAGGATATGCTGTCCGCCTTTTGCGGTATTTTCCCACTTAAAAACGAGGTTTTCGATGATAGAATTGACTGTGGAAGAACTCAAAAGCGCGGCTAAAACTCTTAGGGCCGGAGACAGGGTACTGCTTTCGGGAACTGTATATACGGCTCGCGACGCGGCGCATAAGCGCATCTTTGAGCTGCTTGACAGGGGAGAAAATCTGCCTTTCGACATTGCCGGCGCAGTAATATATTATACAGGACCGACCCCTGCCCAAAACGGAAGGCCGGTTGGTTCCTGCGGACCTACAACGTCAATACGCATGGATAAGTTCACGCCGCGGCTTCTCGATATGGGCCTTGCCGGAATTATAGGAAAGGGCGAGAGAGGACAGGAGGTCTGCGAGGCGATCATAAAGAACGGCACTGTATATTTCTGCGCCGTTGGCGGAGCAGGCGCTTTGATGGCAAGTCATGTCGTGAGTGCCGAGGAGATCGCTTTCTCTGATCTCGGCTGCGAATCCGTTAAGCGCCTCGAGGTCAGCAAGCTGCCGGTCACCGTCTGCATAGACGCTTTGGGCGGTAACATTTTCCGTGATGGAAAACAGAATTACGCCGCAACAAACGGATAAATTGCTTTTTGAAAGGTTTTATATATGAAAATAGCTGTTACAGGTACTCTGATCGCAGCAGCAGTCCTGTTTTTTACAACCGCGTTTGGACTTGCGCTCATACATATTACTGATTTTCCGTATACCGCGGACATCGATTATCTTAACATAACTGAAAGCGCCGGTATGTCACGAGATGAGATATTGATGAACTACAACGCGATAATGGATTTCCTTTCTCCGTTCTCCGATAAAGAATTTAAGCTTCCAACAATCAGCTACACCGAGAAGGCAGGCCGTCATTTTGCCGATTGCAAGCCTTTATTTGACTCGGTATATTTTCTCGGAGCAACTTCTGCGCTGATTTTGGCTATACTTGCGGTGAAGAAACCCATCGGCAGAAGGACTCTGAAAGTGTCCGGCGCGATAACGCTGGCGATTCCCGCGCTCCTCGTCGCCGCTGTTGCAATTGATTTCGATAGAACTTTTAACCTGTTTCATAAGGTATTTTTCGAAGGGGAGACATGGCTGTTCGATCCTGAAGTAGATAATTTTATAAAAATAATGCCGATGGAATTTTTTATGCACTGCGCGATTTTCATTGCCCTGTTCTGGGTGCTGGGAGCCGCTGTGCAGATGGTGATAGGATGCTCAAATAGAAAGGCCTGCAAATTCTAGAATTTGCAGGCCTTCCTTTTTTCGGGAACAAATCGGAGAATGGACCGTCAAAAATAATTGGAGGAGGCCATGCAATATGAGAAAATTTGCGGTATTGACCGGCTTGTACTCGGTTTCGCACTTCATTGTGGACTTTTCTTGCGCATTCCTTATTTTCAGTAAGCTCCACGGTTCCGATATATGGCTTACATGCCTTTTTACATACAACTTTATGGCTTTTGCTTTTCAGATGCCGCTGGGGCTTATAGCTGATAAAATCAAAAGAAACAGCGTATTCGCGGCACTCGGCTGCATTCTATCAGCTGCGGCGAACTTTATGGCGCCGTCGCCGCTTGCCCTATGCTCCGTGGCGGGGCTGGGTAACGCGCTGTTTCATATCGGCGCGGGACGGGATGTTCTCTCGGGAAGCGGTAAGAGATTTTCCGCTCTGGGCATTTTCGTCTCTCCGGGAGCAATGGGACTTTTTCTCGGTTCGCTCTGCGGCAAAAGCGGGCTGCTGCCGCTTTATATAGTCTTGTGTGCCTTGAGCATGGATGCGGTTGTAATAGTGTTTTTTGGTTCTAAACTAAGCGGAATGCGGGATGAGGGCTTCGATAGATCTGAAAAAAAAGACCTTATGGGAAGCTCAATCGCGTTTATGCTCTTGTGCCTGTTTCTCGTCGTCTGCCTCCGTTCATATGTCGGCATGACGCTGGCGTTTCCGTGGAAAGGCGAGGGGCATTATGCTTTTTATCTTGTTCTGGCAGTCGTTTTCGGAAAAGCGTTCGGCGGGGTGCTGGCGGATTGCTTTGGCCCCATCAAGGTGTCGTTTGCGTCGTTATTTCTCAGCGCCGTGCTGTTTTTGCTTTATAAAGCGCCCGTATACGGTATAATTGCCGTTCTGCTGTTCAACATGACGATGCCGATAACGCTCGGTGCGGTGGCAAGGATAATGCCCCAGTATCTCGGTTTCGGTTTCGGGCTTCTGACCTTCGGTCTGTTCATCGGACTTATCCCGAAATTTTTGACGGCACAATGCTGGCTGATATTGCCTTACGGTTATACTGCGGCCTGTATCGTTTCCGCCTGCCTGCTTTATTATGGGTTAAGGATACCGAGGAAGGAATTATCAAAAAATGCCGATTGATTTTGCGTGGACGCTTCTGATTTCGCTGAGTGTGACAGTCGCGCTGGAACTTGCATTTTCGCTTATTTTTCGAATACGCAGGAAAAGTGACCTTTTGCTTCTGGTTATTGTGAACGTTATCACGAATCCGCCGGTCGTGCTACTGAACTACCTGATACTTCAGCGGACGGAGCTTCCGCAGATGCTTGTGGCGGCACTGCTCGAGGCTTCGGCGGTACTGATTGAAGGCGTTTACTACAGACGATACTCCGAAAACATTAGAAGGCCGTTCCTGTTTTCATTCGGCGCAAACGCGTTCTCCTATATTTTAGGTCTTTTATTAACGATAATCATTTAAGGAGGAAACATATGAGCAAGCAGAATCATATAGGACTTGTACGCATCATATTCGCTTGCGTAATGCTAGCGTCGCTGCTCTCAGGTTTTGCCATGGCAGATGTGATCTGGGAGCCGAACAACGATTTTTATGCGGAGCATTCAAACGAATGCGAGTATGTAAACCGTAATTTTTATTCGAACGGTGAAAACGGATACATGGAGATATTCACCGAGCCGGGCGGTTCCAGTCTTGGCTTTGCTGAAAACGGCAAAATATTTCACGTCCAGTTCAGTTACAAACTTGGGGACGAGATATGGGGAGTCGTTGAGTATACCGAAAATAACGGGAGACTTGAGCCGAGAGGAGCGAACGATTTTGAAACCGGCTGGATAAAACTTAGCGACACAGTGCTTAAATATGATTACCAGAGCTTTGACGAGGACCACAGCTCCGAATACAAGCCCTATGACGGCGACTATTCCGAACTGGAAGGTATACAAAATATTGTAATGTGGACATTTCCAAATTCAGGCGAAACAACCGGAACGTTAGATAAGAGCGACGAAAATCTCAACATCCAATCTGTATATACTGATATCGATGGCGTTAAATGGGGTTTTGTAAGCTATTATTATGCAATGAAAAACTTTTGGATCTGCCTGTCAAATCCGGCCGATACGGCATTGCCCGCAAAAGACGTACCCGTTCCGGAATTCTATACTCCCGCTCCTGATTCAGAACCCCAGCCGACGGGAAACAATATGGCCACGGTCATCATCATCTGTGTCGCTGCGGTTGTGCTGTCCACAGCCATACTGTTCTCGGTTTTCAACAGAAAAAAACACAATAAGGCAGATAAGAAGCAGGTTTTATAAAAACTCTGAAGCGACTAATTTACTTGCAAAGATGAAGACGATGGCTTATAATAACTTCATTCGAGTCAAAATTGGATGGTGCATTTATGAAAGAACTTTCAAAGATTGCGGGAGAAGTCAGAGCCTCAACAACCTTGGCGGTGGACTCGCTTGCCAAACAGATGAAGGCTGAAGGAATCGACGTCATCGGTTTCGGAACCGGCGAGCCCGATTTTGATACTCCCGATAATATAAAAGCCGCAGGAATAAGGGCAATAAATGAAGGCAAAACAAAATATACTCCGGCGGCGGGTCTTATTGACCTACGCAAGGCAGTAGCAGCCAGAATGAAGCTCGATTTTAATCTTGATTACGACTTTACGCAAATCACCGTTGCAAGCGGAGCGAAGCACAACGTTTACATGGCGCTTGTGGCGCTGCTGAATCCCGGCGATGAGGTAATACTTCCAGCGCCTTACTGGGTGAGCTATTACGAGATGATACATCTTGCAGGAGGCGTTCCGCGCATCATAGAGGCGGGAGAAAAGCAAAACTTTAAAATCACTCCAGACCAGCTTGAGCAGGCAATGAGTCAAAAGACTAAGGTTCTCATTCTTAACAATCCCTCCAACCCAACGGGCATGCTGTATTCGCGTTCCGAGCTGGAGGTGATCGCTGAGATCTGCAAAAAATACGATATCTATATCATAGCGGATGAAATCTATTGCGGCCTCGTTTATGATGATAAGGAATTTGTGAGCATTGCGTCCCTTTCTGAGGACGCATATGACCGTACCATAATCATAAACGGCGTTTCAAAGTCTTACGCGATGACAGGCTGGCGCATAGGCTATGCCGCCGCAAACCCGCAGATATCAAAGGTTATGGCGAACTGTCTCAGCCACTCGACCGGTGCGCCCGGAACAATGAACCAGATCGCGGCGATCGAGGCGCTTTCAGGGCCGCAGGACGGCATTGAGGCTATGCGCAAGGTCTTTGAGGTCCGCCGCAACTATATCGTAAAACGCATGAATGAGATACCCGGGGTAAGCTGCATCATGCCGGACGGTGCGTTCTATGTTATGATGAATATAAGCAAGCTCATCGGGAAAACCTTGGGCGGCAAGCTTATAGAAAACGATGATGATTTTGCGGTAGCCTTTCTCGAAAAGGGCCGTGTCGCTGTAGTTCCATGCTCCGGCTTCGGCGCGCCGGGTTTTGTACGCTGGACCTATGCCGCTTCGATGGAAAACATCCGCGAGGGGCTGAACAGGCTTGAAAAGTTCCTGAATGAATAATATAATATCTGCTGGACGTTGCGTATATTTCGAAATGTCCGGCAGATATTTGTTTTATACGTTTAGAAGAGGATTATATGCGCCTATGAAAAACACCTACGAAACTCCCTTGAATTCTCGTTACGCCAGTGATGAGATGCAGTATATTTTTTCGCCAGACAAGAAATTTACGACATGGCACAAGCTCTGGATAGCGCTTGCAAAGGCAGAAATGCAGCTTGGTCTTCCCGTCACGCAGGAACAGATCGACGAAATGGAGGCTCATGCTGACGAGATTGACTATGAGTATGCCGCGGAGATGGAAAGAAAGCTCCGTCACGACGTTATGGCGCATGTGCACGCTTTTGGAAAACAATGTCCAAAGGCGATGCCGATAATCCATCTGGGCGCGACAAGCTGTTATGTGGGCGACAATACCGATATCATCCTGATGCGCGAGGGGCTTGAGCTCATCAGAAAGGAGCTTGTCAACGTCATATACCGCCTGTCCGCGTTCGCAGACAAATATAAAGATGTTCCGACGCTTGGCTTTACGCATTTCCAGCCCGCACAGCTCACGACTGTCGGCAAGCGGGCAACGCTCTGGATCAACGATCTTCTCCTTGACCTTGACGAGGTCGAGTACCGCATAAAATCTCTCAGGCTGCTCGGCTCAAAGGGTACGACAGGCACACAGGCGAGCTTTCTTGAGCTTTTCGACGGCGACCATGAAAAATGCGTAGAACTGGAAAGACTTATAGCTAAGGAAATGGGCTTTGAAGCCTGCGTTCCAGTATCCGGCCAGACATATTCCAGAAAAACCGATGCCGCGGTGCTTGCGACATTGTCCGGTATTGCGCAGAGCGCGGGCAAATTTGCGACCGATCTGCGGCTGCTCTCACACCTGAAGGAGCTTGAAGAGCCGTTTGAATCCAACCAGATAGGCTCCTCCGCGATGCCTTACAAACGCAATCCGATGCGCTGCGAGCGCATCTGCTCGCTTGCGAGATACGTCATAACAGATGCGCAGAACCCTGCTTTTACATCGTATAATCAGTGGTTTGAACGTACTCTGGATGATTCGGCGAATAAACGCATTTCTATTCCGGAGGCATTTCTCGCGGTCGACGCAATCCTCAGCATCTATCTGAACGTTGCCTCAGGGATTCGCGTCTATGAGAAGGTCATTGAAAAGCATATTAACGAGGAGCTTCCGTTTATGGCGACGGAAAACATCATGATGGATGCCGTCAAAAAGGGCGGGAACCGGCAGGAGCTCCACGAGCGCATCCGTATTCACTCCATAGCGGCGGGAGCCGTCGTGAAGGAGCAAGGGCTTCCTAACGACCTTATCAAACGCATCGCGGCGGATCCGCTGTTCGGGCTGACCGAAGAAGAGATTACGGCGAACCTCGACGCGAGAAAATATGTCGGCCGTTCGCCCGAACAGGTCACAGAATTCCTAAAAAACGAAGTCGGCCCCATTCTTGCCCATTATACGCATCTGCTCAGCGCTGCGGATACGGAATTAAAGGTCTGATTGACAGCCTGCCCAAGCCTATTAATATGGCTCGGGCATTATATTGCCCTTTGTTGACTTCCATCCCGCGTAATTATATAATGTGACAGACTAAAGGGATTTTTTGCATAGCAATCATAGCCAAACCATAGGATAAAAAGAGGTGATTGCTGTGATAAAAACGATCAGGCTGCAAACCGTTATATTCTGGTTCCTCGCGCTTGCGGCTGCCGCTGCCGTGATGCTGATTGCTGACGGCTCCGATATAAAATCGATCTTTACTTCGGGAAAAAAGGACAGTCCGGTACTCGTGATCGACGCTGGACATGGAGGAGCGGACGGCGGGGCAACCTCGCTTTCCGGCGTGCTTGAGAGCGAGCTGAATCTGGATATATCCCAGAGAATGGCGGCGCTTTCCGGCCTGACGGGGATCGAGTTCATAATGACGCGGGATAGTGACAATATCGAATACCCTGATTCGGCAAACAGTATTTCGAAAAAGAAAAAATATGATCAAAAAAAACGCGTCGAGCTTATTAACGATACAAGGAATGCCATTCTGATAAGCGTACATCAGAATTGCTATCCCCACAAGTCGCCTCACGGACCGCAGTCTTTCTATTCGAGGAACGAAGGCAGCGATTCGCTTGCTGTTCTGATTCAGGATTCCATGAATGCGGCGCTTTGTCCCGGCAACAGGCGCATTGCAATGCCGGTTGCGAACAATATTTATCTTTTTAAAAACATTACTTGTCCGGCGGTGCTCGTCGAGTGCGGTTTTATATCGAACCCAAAGGAATCGGAACTTCTCAATACCGAGGCTTACAGATTGAAGATCGCTGCTGTGCTGATAAGCGCATATCTTAGATACCTTGATATGAATGAATGACAGAGGTTGTACTAATGAAATCGAAAACGGTATTTTTCTGCTCTGAGTGCGGATATGAAACGCCAAAATGGTCCGGCCGCTGCCCAGCCTGCGGTAATTGGAATACGATATCCGAAGCCCCCGCCGAAGCAAAATCGAAATCGGGCGGCATACTTGCTTCGGGCAGGGCGCCGAAGACCCATCCGGAACTCCTGTCCGCATTGGGGACAGATGACGAAGTCCGTTTTTTCACAGGCTTTGAGGAGTTTGATCGAGTGCTCGGAGGAGGAGCCGTACGCGGCTCGCTCGTACTGGTCGGCGGTGCGCCCGGAATCGGAAAATCCACGCTCCTTCTCCAGTTTTGCGGAAATCTCGGAAAAAGCGAAAAGATACTATATGTATCGGGCGAGGAAAGCAAACGTCAGCTGAAGCTCCGCGCGGAAAGGCTTGGCGTTAACGCCGATTTGCTATACGTTTTAGCCGAAACCGATCTAAACGAGATAGTCGCCGCAGTCGAGGATATAAAGCCGGATGTCCTCATTATTGACTCTGTTCAGACAATGTATAATCCTGAGCTGACGGCAAGCCCCGGCAGCGTCACGCAGGTCAAGGACTGTACGATGGCGATCATGCAGCTTGCAAAAAGCTCTAATATCACGGCCTTTATAGTCGGTCATGTGAATAAGGAAGGTGCAATCGCGGGCCCAAAGGTGCTCGAGCATATGGTGGATTGCGTTCTTTATTTCGAGGGCGAGAGCAATATGTCCTACCGTATACTGCGCGCAGCTAAAAACCGCTTCGGTTCAACAAATGAAATCGGAGTTTTTGAGATGGGCGACAGCGGACTTACCGAGGTCAAAAACCCTTCGGAAATGATGCTTTCAGGCAGACCTGTAGGAAGCCCAGGCACTTGCGTTACCTGTGTTATAGAGGGAACCCGCCCGATACTTGCGGAGGTACAGGCACTCGTCGCGCCCAGCGGTTTCAACGTCGCCCGAAGAAACTCAAACGGTATCGACTATAACAGGGCGACGCTTTTGCTCGCGGTGCTTGAAAAGAGGGGAGGCCTCTCTGTTGGAAACAGCGACGCTTATATCAACGTCATAGGCGGTCTTGAGCTTTCTGAGCCGGCGGCAGATCTTGCAACCGTGCTGGCGGTTGCATCGAGCCACCGTGACAAGGCGGTAGGCGATGATCTTGCGGCGGTTGGAGAAGTCGGGCTTACGGGGGAAATAAGGAGCGTAAATGCTTTGAACCAGCGGCTTGCGGAAATCGCGCGCCTCGGCTTCAGACGTTGCGTCATACCAGCTCATGTCCGAGCAGAACTGAAGGTGCCGAAAGGGCTTGAGCTTATCTCCGTTAAGAACATACGTGAAGCTATTTCAGCTGTGCTTTCATAATGAATAATTTGCCGCACTTTTTGAAACATCCGAATCTTCCATACGGTAAAGTGACGGTAGCAGCAGCGGGCGAGGACTATGCGGACGATATGCAGAGAGCGCTTGAGCCTTACGGCATAAAGCTTCTGCGATGCCCGAACAATCCGTCAATCGACGGAAGGCTAAGGTCGCACATCGACTTGAGCGTTTACCAT
>JAJUHD010000018.1 GCA_029268085.1 Bacillota bacterium
CATGGAGGTCCAAATCTCGTTCGAAGTGAAGGCGAGTATTGGGGCAATAAGACGCACCATGGCATCAAGTATTCCGTACATCGCGGACTGGGCGCTGCGGCGCAGAAGGCTTTCGCGTTTCTCGCAGTAGAGCCTGTCCTTAATTATATCCAGATAGAAGTTTGACATATCAACAACGCAGAACTTATGCACTGCGTGGATGACATTATAGAATTCGTAGCTTTCGTATGCCGCAACGCACTTCTCAACGAGTTTGTTCGTGCGGACAAGCGCCCACTTATCGAGCTCTTCCATATCAGCAAAGGCGATGCGGTTATCAGGATCGAAGCCGTCGAGATTTCCGAGCATGAAGCGCGCGGTGTTTCTGATCTTGAGATAAGTGTCTGAAAGCTGCTTGAAGATCGCGTCTGAACAGCGCATATCGACGCGATAGTCTGCGGATGCCGCCCAGAGGCGCATAAGGTCTGCGCCGTATTTCGGGATCAGCTCGTCGGGCAGCACGCTGTTTCCAAGACTCTTGTGCATTGCCTTGCCTTCGCCGTCGACCGTCCATCCGTGCGTGAGAACGGCTTTGTAAGGCGCTTTGCCTTTCACTGCGACGGCGGTGAGCAGGGAGGACTGGAACCAGCCGCGGTATTGGTCTCCGCCCTCAAGATAGAGGTCGGCAGGCCAGTCGGCAGCGTTATCCTTTTCCAGCGCCGCGATATGCGTGGAGCCGGAATCGAACCAACCGTCCAACGTGTCTGTACCCTTGGTGAAATGCTTGCCACCGCACTTGGGGCAGGCGAAGCCCTCGGGCAGGAAATCCTTTGCGTCCATCGAGAACCAAGCGTTGGAGCCTTTTTCGCCGAAGACTTTGGAAATTATTTCTATTGTTTCATGAGTGCAGATGGGTTCGCCGCAGTCCTCACAGTAAAGGACGGGTATCGGCAGACCCCACTGGCGCTGACGGGAGATGCACCAGTCGGCACGTTCGCGGATCATAGAGACCATGCGGTCATGACCCCAGTCGGGCAGCCATGTGACGCCGTCGCAGGTTTTCACCGCTTCGTCCTTAAAGGCATCCACAGAGCAGAACCACTGGTCAGTCGCACGGTAGATGATGGGGTTTTTGCATCGCCAGCAATGGGGATAGGGGTGGTTTATCGTCTGGGAGGCGAGCAGTGCGCCGCAGTCGTTAAGATCCTGCCATATCGCATCGTTCGCCTTTGAATAGAACATGCCTTCGTATTTTCCGGATTCGGCGGTCATGTAGCCGCGGTCGTCCACGGGTACGATGATGCCGATGCTTGTCTTGCCGCTGTAATCGTATTTCTGGCAGACAAGATAGTCTTCCATACCATGTCCGGGAGCGGTGTGGACGCAGCCGGTACCGGCATCCAGCGTTACATGCTCGCCGTTAATGACCAGACTCGTACGGTCATAGAGCGGGTGCTTCGCGCGCATAAATTCGAACTCGGAGCCTCTCATTTCGCCGAGGAATTCAAAACTCTCGACCCCGGCAGCCTTTGCGACACTGCCGGCAAGGTCTTTTGCGAGAATGTATACTTCGCCGTTCGGGGCCTTCGCGAGAACATAGTCGAGGTCGGCGTTCAGGCATATCGCAAGGTTTCCGGGTATAGTCCAGGTAGTCGTAGTCCAGATGACGAAATATGTCTTATCGAGGTCGGCGAACTTCGAGAGCTTGCCGAGATCGTCTGTGACTTTGAATTTTACATAGATGGATTTGCAGCTGTCATCGGCATATTCGATCTCGGCCTCTGCGAGCGCCGTCTCGTCGTGGCTGCACCAGTAGACGGGTTTCTTGCCGCGGTAAATGTAGCCCTTTTCATACATCTTGCCGAATACCTTGACTTCCTCCGCCTCAAAAGCGGGATCCATCGTGAGGTAGGGTCTGTCCCATTCTCCCATGACGCCCAGACGCTTAAACTGGTCGCGCTGTATATCGACGAATTTCGCGGCAAAATCACGGCAGGCGTTGCGGAACTCGGGGATGGACATCTTTTTTCTGTCCAGCTTGTTCTGCTTGATTATCGCACTCTCTATGGGCATGCCGTGATTGTCCCAGCCGGGAACATAGGGAGCCTGATATCCCGACATATTTTTGTAGCGGACGATGAAGTCCTTAAGGCATTTGTTCATAGCGGTGCCCATATGGATGTACCCGTTGGAGAAGGGAGGCCCGTCATGGAGGACAAAGCGGGGCTTGCCCTCGTTGCGGGCAATCATTTTGTGGTATATATCGTTTTCATACCAGCTTTTGAGCATGTCCGGCTCACGCGCCGGAAGCGATGCCCTCATCGGAAAATCTGTCTGCGGAAGGTTAACTGTTTTGTTATAATCCTGTGGCATTTGGTGTCGGCTCCTAACTTAAAAAGAAAATACATAATAGCCGCGGGGCGCGGCACAGCACTGCAGCGTATTATGCCCCGCCCCGTCATTATTTAGTGTGATAAGTCATACTAAATTTTAATTAAAATTATAGGCGTGCCGCCTGCCGGAAACCGGCAGTTGCGGTATTTGCCGTTGTTATTTACTTTCCGAAACGAAGATTATCGAACGAAAACTGGTTAGCTGAAGCGCTGCTGGACGAGAACTGGCGGGTCGGTTCCTCAAAGCTATTTGTTGGGCCTTCCGTCTTCTTGCCCGTCACTACGCGGCGTATCTCCTCGTCGGCTACGCCGGAATCCGCGAGACGCTCGACTGAACTTTCAATGCTGCGGACAGTCTCATCAACTGTTTCATCGGCGGGAACGGGACGGGAAATCTCCTCAAGCTTCATGTTCTTAAGATTGTCGAGAAAGTCGAGCTGCTTTGTGCAGAGCGTCCGCATATTCTCTATGTACTGAGTGCTTTCACGTTTGGCCTCAAGAAGCATGGCTTCTTCTGTCGTGCGCTGATTATAGGCTTCGCGGGTAATGCGCTCAGCCTCGCTGCGGGCATTGGAAAGTATTTCCTCGGCCTTTTTGCGAGCCTCGTCCTCGATCTGAAGGCTCAGCTTTTGAGCGGAAAGCAAGGTCAGACGCATGGAGTCCTCGGTTGCTCTGTATTCCTCGATTTTTTCAACGAGAACCTTCATCTTGCTCTTAAGGACCATATTTTCCTTCGCGAGCGCCGCATAGTCGTTCGCGGCCTCATCCAGAAAATCATCCACGGCACCCATATCGTAGCCGCCGAAAATCGCCTTTTCAAAGGTTTTTTCTCTAAAATTCTGAGGTGTCAACATATCCTAAAATCCCTTTCTGCATTGCAAGCGCAACATTCTAAAACGGTTGCCGAGCTGAGTTTAAGCCGATATTAACATAGAACGAAAACGAAAGAACTTAATAATTCCGCGTCTCGCATTTACTCAGGATAAAACCTACATATAAAGGCTGGTGTTTTCGATCTCGTCGATGAGATCGCCCATGACGTCCACATTATAAGGGGTTATGATATAAGTGTTGGCTGCGACCTTCTTGATTTTTCCGTCAAGCGCATAGGCGACGCCGCTTAAAAAATCGATAAGGCGGCGGGCAGTATCTTTACTTGTCTGTTCAAGGTTCATGACGACGCTGCGTCTTTCACGGAGGTGATCGGCGATCTCAGCTGCCGTTTCAAAGCGCTCGGGCTTAACGAGGACTACCTGAGACTGAGGCCCTCCGCCAAGATTAACTACCTTATCCCTTCTCACTGGAGTGACGGGATGAGTATCGAAATCGGAAAAAGGATTGCGGCGCTCCACAGGAGCGGCGTACTTTTTCTGATTTTCGGTCGTTGGTACGCGCGTTTCCGCCGGAACTTCGGAATATTCATCGCCGAAATCGTCATATTCATCGCCGCTGTAAGGACGAGTGAGCTTTTTTAGCTCGTCTAACAGACCCATTATTATGTCCTTTCTTTCACGATGCCGGATGCAAAGCGAAAATAATGGCTTTGCATATCAGCCGCATATGAGTGGCCGGTACATCTGATGAAGGTGAAATTTAATAAGATAAAACTGGATTCAAAGCACGGAAGCCTGGTTGGTTTTCGTGGGATATACCCGGGCACCAAAAATCGCAGAGCCTACCCGAACCATGTTCGAGCCCTCCGCAATGGCATCCTCAAAATCTTCGCTCATGCCCATCGATAAAAAATCCATGCTGACATTATCGTATTTTTTTGCTGAATTGTCAATAAAAAGCTTACGCATACGGGCAAAATAGGCGCGATTTGCTCCTTCCGAGTCCGAAATCGGGGGTATTGCCATAAGCCCCCTGACAAAAACAGAGGAGAAGTTTTCCGCCTCTGCCAGTATTTGCGGGAGCTCGTTCTCTCTTATACCGGATTTTGAGTCCTCGCTCCCGATATTAATTTCGATAAGAACCTCCTGCTTAATACCCAGCGCTTTTGCGCGGCTGTCGATGACTTCAAGCAGTTCGATAGAATCGACCGACTGGATAAGACCGCAGACGCCCACAACCTTGTTGACCTTGTTTTTCTGAAGATGTCCGATGAAATGGAGCTCCGCTCCATTGTAGGCGCCTTGTGCGTTCTTCTCGACAAGCTCCTGCACCCTGTTCTCACCGCATACCGGAACACCCGCCCTAATTGCCTCCGCCACTCTTTCGGCGGAGTTCATCTTAGTCGCAGCAACGAGGATGATCTCATCCGGCGACCTGCCTGCGGCCCTCGCCGCCTTTTCGATACGGGCTTTTACAGCCGCGACATTTTCGGCTATGCTCAATTGACTCATCCCTTCATTATTTTGCCGTCGTAAAGCCCCTTTGTCGTGAGGATTATATCGTTCCCCTCTCTCAGGGAAGCGGCGTCCTGTGAGACACCGGCAAGAAAATAATCTTCGGTTTCCCATACGATGCTTATATATTTCTTTTCAGCCTGCATACCGGTCAGCGTATAGACATAGGAGCCTTTTTCATCGGACATTACCGCTTGCTTCGGAACTCGCAGCCCTTCGTGCGCTTCAAATATGATTTCAGCGGATGCGCGGCGGACGAAGAGCATCTCCGAGGTCGCCTCGGTGCATTTAAAGACCACCGCGCAAGTTTCGTTTTCAGGCGGGCTGATCGAGACAACCTTCGTCTTGAGAAGATTGGAGCAATAGCGCCCGAAGTCCAAAGTTGCGGTTTTTCCGACATTGAGCCGCAAGGCGTCCTCCTGAGACACCTCAGCTGCGAAATACCACTCGAAGGAGGAGGCGAGTTTTCCGCGGACATTGTCCGCAAGCTTCTGCGGCGATTCCTCCAGCGAGGTGAGTGCAGAGGGTGTCAGGTCAGAGAGCATGTCCGGCGTAATATACTCATATCCGTCCGGCGAAGCGGAAAAAAGCCCCGGTGAAGAGGCGGCTATTTCGGAAGTATCTGAAAGCGCGCTCTGTTTAAGGCTTTCAAGCTCTGCGGTCACGAGATTCAAATCGACCTCGGTGGCGTTGATCGCTGAATTGGCTATAACGAGCGAGCTCAGGCTCACGGAGGCTGAGGCGAGAGCCTCCGTATCATGCCTCGCGGCGGATGCGGAAAGACTGATCAGAGCGTCCTTTATCGAACTATCTCTGTCGGAAATGCTTTCGGCGGAGCTTTCTCCGGAGAGTACCGAGCTGATATACTGCTTTTTAAGCTCCAGTTCCCGAATCTTCGCCGCCCGCTGGAGAGCTTCCTCGCCCGAATATATTACCGCAATAGGCTCACCCGCGGAGACTGCCTTTCCGTTTTCCGCGACCACGCTGAGATATTTCTCATCGCTTTGGATCAGGCTTTCGTTCCTTACGACGATTCCCGATGCTACCGCATTTTCGGCCAGCGAAACAAAAACTGCCGGGGCGGTTCTGATATTATCTGTCGCGGAGCGGATTATATATACGCCCAGATATGCAAGAAAGGCCGCGAAAAGCAAGACCGATACCAGTTTTGTCAGAGCGTCCGTCCGTTTCATCCGTGTTTCCCCTTACCTTACTATGGAAATATCCAAAGGGAGAAGCCCTTTGGATATTTCACGGTATGTCATCCCGCTATATACGGGATAAGCGTTATTTTCTGATTATGTATGTTCCTTGTCCTCGGAGGCTCTTGAATCTCTGAGATCCACCGCGTTTGAGGGTACGATAGTTGAAATGGCGTGCTTGTATATCATTTGCTGCCGACCATCCGTGTCAAGGATGACAACAAAGCTGTCGAAGCTTTTAACGACGCCTTTCAGCTGAAAACCGTTCATCAGAAAAAAAGTTACCGTCTGTTTTTCCCGCCTGATCTGATTGAGCAAAGTATCCTGAATGTTCTGTGTCTTTTGCATTTCCGCCAACTCCTCTTCGGAGCGGTCAAAAAGCCTTCGTGAAACAGAAGCCGTGCGGAAGGGATCCCCCCATCCTTCCGTCGGTCATTTTATCACGGTTTGCCGCCCCATTAAATAGTTATTTTAAACAAATCGCAAAGCTGATACAAAGCGATTTATTCATACGCTATTTTAATCCCCTATTATTTAGAAATTGTGTCGAAAATTGTCGAGCAAAATTAAAATTCGGAACACTGTCCCACAAAATCCAGCGGATGTCATCCCTGCGCCGGAGCCATGTTAGCTGGCGTTTAGCATAGCGCCGGCTTTCGCGTTTTATGAGCTCGATTGCGTCTGCTTCAGTTATCTCGCCGTGAATCGCCCGCGCAGCCTCTTTATAACCGATCGCCTGCATGGCGGTGCATTTCTCGGGGACGCCGCTTGATAAAATTGAGCGCACCTCGTTGAAAAGTCCGGCTTTTATCATGTTTTCGGCGCGCCTGTCGATCCTCTCGTAAAGATCGGCGCGGTTTTTGAACGAAAGAGCGATCACGGCAGCGTCGTAGCGGGGCGGGATCTTACGGGATTCCTCGTCGTGCTCCGTTATCGTCCGGCCTGTCGTGTAGAAGACCTCCAGCGCGCGAAGAATGCGCTTCTTGTCAGAGGGATGGAGCACTGCGGCGCGTTCGGGGTCGACAGCTCGCAGCTGCTCAAGCAGCTGTGAGCCGCCGAACAAGGCGTATTTTTCCTCAAGCGCACTTCTCAGAGCACCGTCGGAAGCGTTTTCGTCGAAACCGCGCCCCGCGACGAGGGAGTCGATATAAAGCCCGGTACCGCCCACGATTATCGGAAGCTTGCCTCTGCGCAGTATATCCTGTACGCAGGCATCGGCCTCCCTGACATATCGGGCGACGCTGTAATTCTCATACGGTTCCGCAACATCGATCATGTGGTGAGGAATGCCTTGCATCTCCTCGGCAGTCACCTTCGCCGTGCCGATATCCATGCGCCTGTAGACCTGCATCGAGTCAGCTGAAACGATTTCGCCGCCGAGCTCTTTTGCAAGCATTACGCCGAGAACCGTTTTTCCCGTTGCCGTCGGGCCTGTTATGACCGCTATTTTGGGTGTCTCTGTCATCTGTTCACCGCCGCAGAAAAATTTGCTGTATTGAGTATCGGCCAAACAGCCTAAACTATACGCGAGAATTCCTTGTCGAGCTGCTTTTTTGTAAGCGTGACCGCGACGGGCCTGCCGTGCGGGCAGTATTTCACCTCGCCGGAAACGACCGCCCTGACGATCTCAAGGAGTTCGTCCTCCTCGGTGCTCCAGCCTGCCTTGACCGCGGCCTTGCAGGCAACTGTATGGAGGATTTCGTCCAGCCTTTCCTCATGGGAAAGAACGGAGCCTTTTTTAAGCTTATCGCAAATTTCCTCGACCATCGGGGCAATGTCGGCAGCATCGGTATCAGAAGGAACGCCGCGTACGATTACGCTGTCCGAGCCATAGGGCTCGATTTCGAAGCCGAGCCCGCTTAGCGTTTCGGAATTGCGCTCGATGAGTTCGATTTCAGCCCCTGAGAGTTTTAGCGTTACGGGGATGAGCAGTGACTGCGACATAATAGCGTGCCCCTGTTTTTTAAGCCTGTCGAAGATCATGCGTTCGTGGGCCGCATGCTTGTCGATAAGAAGGAGTTCGCCGCCTTTTTCAACGATTATATAGGTTTTCATCGCCTCGCCAACGAGACGGAAATCCTCGTAAACGCCCGCTATGGCATCCGGTTCGGCATGCGCCGTCTTAAGTGCTTCGTCATTTGTTTGGACGGGAGAGGGCTTAGGAATATTTTCAAAAAAAGGCTCTGCCTTCGCCGCTCTGTATAGCGTCTCGCTCTGTCGCACCGAAGTGCCATCAGCCGCCGAAGTTTCAGTCCTGTTCCAGACGATTGTTCCGCGGCATTGTGAGGAAGGACTGACGGATGCGGCTGGGTGGGCGGCAGGGACGTCTGTTTTCGGCGCCTCGAAATATTTCTTGCGGAACTCGCCCGCGCTCATTGACTTAAAGAAGTCTTTTTTCGGCGCCGCCGCGGCTTTCGTCGAGGGGGAGAGCATTATCTCGGCAGTTGCGCTCTCGCTCTCAAGTGCTGAGAGGGCCGCGTAATATACAGCGTCAAAAACCTTTTTTTCATCGCGGAATTTGACTTCTGTTTTGGCAGGGTGAACGTTCACGTCCACGGAGCCGAAGCTCAAGGCAAGATAAATGACGCAGGCGGGGTAGCGCCCTGTAAGCAGGGTGTTTTTATATGCCTGCTCGACCGCAGCCTGAAGCAGCTGAGATTTTATGCTGCGTCCGTTGCAGAAGAAAAATTGCTTTGTCCTGTTGCCGTGTCCCGCCTTAGGGGAGCCGACGAAGCCCGAAACCTTGAGTCCTTCGTCGTCCGAAGAGCACTCCAGAAGCTCCTTCGCGGCATCGCGCCCCAGAAGACTGTATGCGCAGGAGGAAAGCTTTCCGTCTCCGGGCGAGAAGAACTCTTCCTCGCCATCCTTGATAAGCCGGACAGAGACCGCGGGCCGCCCCAGAGCGCAGCGCAGGGCGACGGCGGAGCAGGCAGAGCCTTCCGTCCGGTCGGCCTTCATGAATTTCAGCCGCGCGGGAGTATTGTAAAACAGGTCACGGACGATAAGGGTCGTGCCCTCGGGGCAGCCGTGAGGCGTCATTTCGATGATATCGCCCGCTTCAAGCACGACGCGCGTTCCCGTGTCCGAGCCCTTTTTTCTTGTGAGAAGCTCGACGCGCGAAACGGCGGCGATGGCGGCAAGAGCCTCGCCGCGGAAACCCATCGTTCCGATAGCCTCAAGTCCGCGCTCGTCGCGCAGCTTGCTCGTCGCGTGCCGCATAAAACAAAGGCCCGCGTCCTCGGGCAGCATGCCGCAGCCGTCGTCCGTGACGCGGATATAAGTCATCCCGCCGCCCCGTACTTCAACGGTTATATTCTGCGCTCCGGCGTCAAATGAGTTTTCAACGAGCTCCTTTATGACCGATGCGGGACGTTCGACTACTTCGCCCGCCGCGATTAGGTCTGCAACGTGCGGAGAGAGTATGCTTATTTCCGACATGAAGCATGTCCTTTCGTGAAAAATAAAACAGTATGTGGAAGTGCGGCATTAAACCGCATAATTATTAAATCACGATACATTATAACTTAAAATGATTGAAAATGCCATAATAAAATGATATTATCAAGAGAAACGCCGCATTTTCTGCCGACAAAAGGTATGAAAAGCGAATATTACGACAGGATTTTCAGCATGAATATAAAACGAAGAGTAATACCGACCGAGGAAATTGAAAAACAACTTGCCATCTGCTCCGAGGTTCGGAAAGAATTCGAAGGAAAAATACCGCTCGCGCTCGTCGATACCTTTGGCTGCCAGCAGAACGAGGAGGACAGCGAGAAGATAAGGGGTTATCTTGCCGAGATGGGCTTTGAGATGACGGACGACGAATTCAAGGCCGATTTGATCGTCATCAACACCTGCGCCGTACGCGAGCACGCCGAGATGCGCGTTTTTGGCAACCTCGGGGCGCTGACCCACGCGAAAAAAGAGAACCCGAATCAGATAATTGCCGTATGCGGCTGCATGGTGCAGCAGGAGCACATAGTAGATAAAATAAAAAAGTCATTCCGCCATGTCGATCTGGTCTTCGGGCCGGACGAGCTCTGGCGTTTTCCCGAGCTTATTTATACCGTAATGACGAAACGGAAGCGTATTTTTGCCCCCGGAAGCGGCGACGGCTGCGTCGCGGAGGGAATTCCGCACCTGCGCTCGGACAAGGTGAAGGCGTGGCTTTCGATTATGAACGGCTGCAACAACTTTTGCACATACTGCATCGTACCGTATACCCGCTTCCGCGAGCGTTCGAGGCAGCCTGGGGAGATAATAGCGGAGGCGCGCGAGCTTGTCGCCGCGGGATATAAGGATATCACGCTTCTCGGACAGAACGTTAACTCATACGGAAAGGATCTCGAAAGCAGCGTAAACTTCGCGCAGCTCATACGCAAGGTTAACGATATAGAGGGTGACTTTGTGATACGTTTCATGACGAGCCACCCGAAGGACGCCACCGACGAGCTTTTCGCCGCAATGCGGGACTGCGAAAAATGCGAAAAGCACCTGCATCTGCCGCTCCAGTCGGGCAGCGACAGGATACTTAAGGCGATGAACAGATATTACAATACAGAAAAATACCTTGCGCTTGTGGACAGGGTTAGGGAATTTATCCCCGATATTGTGCTGACGACGGACATCATCGTCGGCTTCCCCGGCGAGACGGACGAGGATTTTGAGGATACGATGAGGGTCATTGAAAAGGTGCGGTTCGACGCGATGTTCACCTTCATTTACTCCAAGCGCGTCGGCACCCCCGCCGCCGAAATGCCCGATCCCTTTACGCGCGAACAAAAACAGGCGCATTTCGACAGGCTGGTCGAGACACAGAACAGGATATCCGAGGAAAAGCACAGGGAATACATCGGAAAGACTGTCCGCGTGCTTATCGACGGCAAGGACCGCGAGGACGGAGTCCTTACGGCGCGCACATCGGGCGGCAGACTCGTCCGTGTTTCGGGCGGCGAAAGCCTTATCGGTTCGTTCGTATATGTAAATATTACCGACTGCAATACGTGGGCGCTGAGAGGCGAGCTCGTATAACATAAACCTTCGGAGGTAAAGTCATGGCGGAACTCACGCCAATGAAAAGGCAATACAACGAAATAAAATCGCAGTATTCGGACTGCCTGCTGTTTTTCAGACTAGGCGATTTTTACGAGATGTTTGACGAGGACGCCATCGTCGCCTCGCGCGAGCTTGAGCTTGCGCTCACGACGCGCGACAGGAATGTGGAAAATCCCGAAGAGCGCACGCCGATGTGCGGAGTACCCTATCACAGCTGCGAGGCGTATATTGCCCGGCTAATCGCAAAGGGCTACAAGGTCGCAATCTGCGAGCAGACCGAGGATCCCGCGCTTGCCAAGGGACTCGTAAGCCGTGAAGTTATAAGGATAATCACTCCCGGTACGGTGACGGAAAGCTCCATGCTTGAAGAGGGCAGATCAAACTATGCCTGCTCGGTCTATCTCGACGAAACGGCGGGAGCTGTCTCTTTCTGTGATGTTTCGACGGGTGAATTCTGCGTTGCGGGTTTCGATAAAGCGCCTGTAACGCACATACTTAACGAACTCGGGCGTTTTCAGCCGCGAGAGGCTATTTTGAGCACGGGCGCTGCGGAAAACGAGGAACTTCGCTCTTTCCTCACTAAGAAGCTGGACTGCCTGATCGAAAACGGAGACGGCCGCTTCGACTATATGAAGAGCGCCGCACGGGTCTGCGAGCAGTTCCATGCGCCCGATATCGACAGCCTCGGCCTTGCCGATGACAGCGCGGCCGTCTGCGCCGCTGGCGGTCTTTTAAGCTACATAATCGAAACGCAGAAGTTCGATATCAGCCATATAAACACGCTGGACGTTTTTTCGGCAGGACGTTTCATGGAGCTCGACTATGCTACGAGGCGGAACCTTGAGCTTACCGAAAATCTCCGCACAGGCGAGAAAAAGGGCAGTCTCCTCTGGGTGCTCGACAAAACGAAAACTCCGATGGGGGGAAGGCTTCTGCGCGCGTGGACGGAGCGTCCGCTGCTCTCGCCCGTAGCGATCAAACGCAGGCTTGCCGCTGTACAGGAGCTTTATTCGGATAACGTCGCAAGAGGAGAAATCATCGAGATACTGCGCAATATCGGCGATATACAGCGCCTTGTCGGCAGGGCGGTATACGGAACGGCGAACGGGCGCGACCTTTTGGCGCTCGGGAATTACTGCGCCGCGCTGCCAGCGCTCTCGAAGCTGCTGGAAGGCAAGCAGAGTCTCATGCTCCGAAAGATTGCGGAAACCGACCCCGTTTCGCACATATCCGAGCTGATCATGCGGGCCATATGCGACGAGCCGCCCTTCTCGGTCCGCGAGGGCGGAATACTGCGCAAGGGTTTCAGCGAGGAAGTTGACAGCCTCCGCAATGTGCGCGACAACGGTGCGCAGATGGTGTCTATGCTCGAACAGCGCGAACGAGAGCGAACGGGCATAAAGAAGCTCAAGGTCGGCTACAACCGCGTTTTCGGCTATTATATCGATATCCCTCGTTCGTTTTCCGAAAATGTGCCTAAGGAGTATATAAGAAGGCAGACGCTCTCAACGAGTGAGCGCTTCGTAACAGATGAGCTTAAGGAGCTCGAAAACACTCTCCTGACCGCCAAGGACAGGCTCGCGGAGCTCGAATTCAGATTTTTTGAGGAGGTCAGGCTCCGCGTCGCTTCCGAGGTCGGGAAGATTCAGACGGTGGCGGACGCCATAGCGGAGCTCGACGCTCTCTGCTCGTTGGCTGAGGTCGCCGTGCGCAACGGCTATACGATGCCGGAGGTTGATCTTTCAGGCACGCTCTCCATAACCGCCGGCAGGCATCCCGTTGTTGAGCAGACACAGCGCGATACGCTTTTCGTACCGAACGATACCTTCATGAATATATCCGATGACCGCGTAGCAATCATAACAGGCCCGAACATGGCGGGAAAATCGACCTATATGCGCCAGACCGCGCTAATCGTACTAATGGCGCAGATGGGCAGCTTTGTCCCGGCGAAAAGCGCTCTCATCGGGATCGTTGACAGGGTATTCACGCGCATCGGCGCGTCCGATGACCTTGCGGGAGGCCGCAGCACCTTCATGGTCGAAATGATCGAGGTTGCTGATATTCTGAAATACGCGACCGGCTCGAGCCTCATCATCCTAGACGAAATAGGAAGGGGCACCTCTACATATGACGGCATGGCGATAGCCAGAGCCGTTCTGGAGTTCTGCGCCGACAGAAAAAAGCTCGGTGCAAAAACTTTGTTCGCAACGCACTACCATGAGCTTTCCGCGCTCGAGGGGGCGCTCGAGGGCGTACGGAACTACAGCATTACGGCGAAAAAGCGCGGAAGCGACCTCATCTTTCTGCGAAAGATCGTCCGGGGCGCTGCGGACGACAGCTATGGCATCGAGGTCGCAAAGCTCGCGGGCGTGCCCGATTCGGTCATTTTGAGGGCCAAGAGCTGCCTCAAGGAACTGGAAAGCGGGCCGCAGGCCGCCGTCTCAAAACAGGAAAGCCCAGATGCCCAGCTGAGCTTCTCGGATTTCGGTTCGAACGAGATAACAGGCAGGCTGAGGGACATTGACCTTGACACGCTTACGCCGATTGAAGCGATGAACCTGCTCTATGAGCTGAAGAAGAAGGTGGACGCATGCTGAGGGTCGTGATCACCGGATTTTTGAATACTATGACGAAGCCGCAGAAGATCTTAGGCTTTATATATCTGCCGCTCCATGTTTTTATCATCCCGCTTTTCCTAGGAATGGCCGCCTACTGGCTTCCGGAAGGGCTTGACGAGCTGACGGCGAACATCATTTATTACGCAACCGGCTTCTTGTTTTGCCTTGTTTGCATGTGGAAGTACCTGCGAGGGGCTTTTGACATTATGCTCGACAATCCGGCGGTAAGTATTTCGGCTCTGATTTTCGGTTATTTTATATGGCTGCTGCTGAGCTATCTTGCCGCGGGAGTCCTTTTCGCGCTGCTCGGAGACCAGATGTCGAATCCTAACAACGAGGCTGTACTTGCGCTTGAGAATAACAGTCCGCGCGCGGTGCTGGGGCTTGCCGTGTTCATAGCGCCAGTGGTCGAGGAGATTTTGTTCCGCGGCGTAGTTTTCGGATCTCTCCGCCCAAAGCATCGAGGCTGGGCCTTCATCTTGTCCATCGGACTATTTGCCCTTTACCATGTCTGGCAGTACGCGCTGGGCGCGATGGACTGGACACTTCTCCTCTACGCCGTGCAGTATATTCCCGCGGGCTATGCTTTGGCATGGACATATGAAAAAACAAACAGTATCTGGATTCCGGTCTTTTTGCATATGTTTATAAACGGTCTTTCACTGCTGATCCTCGGCTGATGGCGGGGTGTGCTTTTTAGAAGACACTAATTTTTGAAAAACCGCAAAATTCTTTGTATTTCTTATTTTTTAATGATATATTAAAAGTAATTACTTTTGTAATATTTGAGGAGAAGGCAGATGCTGCGGAAGGGCTGGCTAAAAAAAGCTATATTGCTGCAAGTGTCAGAGATCAAACAGTACAACCGCTACGGAAAGCACGATATGGTTGCAAGGAACATGATTGCGCTGAAGCTGATCAGCTCTATGGGGCTTACGATTACCCTGCTCATTTTTGCTCTGGCACAGCTGGGCTTTCAGAATTGGGACGTAATGTGGCATTACTGGACTCTGATCCCGTTGTATGCCGTTTTTCTGGTTTTTTCAATCATATACGGGAGGAAAAAGCACAAGAGCTTTGCCGTTGTCCAGACAGCGGGCGTTCTGTTTTCCATATTGATTATGGTGCTTTTTACCGTGATTGATGTTTTTTACTATCCGGACAAGCCTGACGAGCTTATCGTTTTTGCGATCGTTCTGATGCCGCTGTTTTTTTCGATAGAAACATGGGTGGTTGCCTCGATTACCGTATGCGGCGGGATATTATACTGTATACTCGCATATAACTTCAAAGACCCCGTAGTTATTCAGCACGATATTTTCTCGGTTTCTCTGAGTATCGTACTCTCCCTGATAGTTCTGGGCTATCACGCCAGATTCCGCGCAAACGGATTCATAGTCAAGGAAAAATACAAGACGCTCAGCCGGATGGATCTTCTGACGGAGCTTCTCAATAAAAAGAGCTATGAGCTGTGGTGCCAGAGGATACTCAACGAAAGCGATTATGGAGAGCCCTGCGCACTGGCTATTTTTGACCTTGATAATTTCAAGCAGATAAACGATACATACGGGCATATTATGGGCGATAAGGTTCTCGAAATCGTCGGGCAGACGCTTTCGGCGAATTTCCAATCCGATTGCTTTGTCGGGCGCATCGGCGGAGACGAATTCAGCGCTTTTACTTTCTCACGCAAATGCTGCGAGCTGTTTGAAGCAAGAGTTGAGAACATTATGGCCGAGGTCAAGGAACGTGCGAAAAAGGAACTGAAGATCGACGTTACGATAAGCATGGGTATTACGTTCGGGAATACGCCGGTTGATTATATGGAGTTGTATTTTGAAGCGGATAAGGCTCTGTACGATTTCAAGCGTTCAGTTCGCCATCAGGAGAAAATCGCATCCACATCCAGATAACTAAATCCCGAAAGCGCGGCTTGCGCTTTCGGGATTTTTTTTCTTATGGTTAATATGCTACGCCCCAGATGACCATTTTCTTCGCGGGCTTTCCGCAGACGGGGCAGGTTTCGCCGAGATTTTCCTGATCGAAGGGGATGCAACGGCTGGATACGCCCGCCTTTTCCTTCATTGCAAGCTCACATTCAAGGTCGCCGCACCACATGGTTTTGATAAAGCCGCCGCCGTTATCAACGATATTCTTAACCTCTTCAATAGAGCTTGCGGTGTAGGTGTGCTCGTCGAGGTTCTTCTTCGCTTTTGCGTAAAGCCCCTTGTGAATATCTTCTAGAAGCTCGGGAACCTTTATTTCCAGATCAGCAAGAGCTACGGTGATCTTTTCGCCGTTGTCCCTGCGGACACAAACGCAATGTCCTGCTTCGATATCCTTTGGACCGATCTCGACGCGGAGCGGGATGCCCTTCATCTCGTACTCGGCAAATTTCCAGCCCGGGGAGTTTTCGGAGAAATCGCCCTTGACGCGAAGCCCCGCGGCCTTCAGCCTGTCGATGAGCTCCTGCGCCTTTTCGGTGACGCCCTCCTTATGCTGGGCTATAGGCAATACAATGACCTGAACAGGTGCAATTTTCGGAGGAAGAACGAGACCGTTATTATCGCCGTGAGTCATGATAATGCCGCCGATGATGCGCGTGGAAAGCCCCCAGGAGGTCTGATGCGGCGCTGTAAGCTTGTTTTCCTTGTCTGTAAAGCTTATATCGAAGGCCTCGGCAAAGCCTGTCCCGAAATAGTGGCTCGTGCCGCTCTGGAGGGCTTTGCGGTCGTGCATCATGCACTCGATGGTATATGTGCGCTCCGCCCCCGCGAACTTTTCCTTGTCTGTTTTGCAGCCGCGCACGACGGGCATGGCAAGGACGTTTTCGCAGAGATCGGCATAGGTCTCTAGCTGCTGCTCTGTCTCAGCGATAGCTTCTTCGGCGGTCGCGTGGAGAGTATGGCCCTCCTGCCAAAGGAATTCACGGTGGCGGAGGAAGGGGCGCGTCGTCTTCTCCCAGCGGAGGACGCTGCACCACTGGTTATAGAGAAGGGGCAGGTCGCGCCACGAATGGACGATATTGTGCCAGTGGTCGCAGAAAAGCGTTTCGGATGTCGGACGGATGCAGAGCTTTTCCTCAAGCTCCTCGGAACCGCCGAGCGTTACCCAGGCGCACTCGGGCGCAAAGCCGACTACATGGTCCTTTTCCTTCTGAAGAAGGGATTCCGGAATGAGCATCGGCATATAGAGGTTCTGATGTCCCGTCTGCTTGAAGCGTCTGTCAAGCTCCGACTGGATGTTTTCCCAGATGGCATAGCCGTAAGGTCGTAAAATAAGCAGGCCCTTTACGCTGGAGTATTCGATGAGCTCTGCCTTTTTGCACACGTCGGTGTACCATTTTGCGAAATCGACCTCCATGTCGGTTATCTGTTCGACTTTTTTATCAGCTGCCATGATTTGTGATCAATCCTTTCGGTTCTATTGACCGCCGCCGTCTCATCGGACTAACGGGTCAATGCTTTCTGCGTCATCCTGTAATTCTATTAAATAAACCTTGGCTTGTCAAGAACAACAAACGATTTGCCGCCGTATTATAGAGTGATTTTTATAATATCGGAGGCGGGTGCCCGTGAGCTCTTTTGCTAAATTTTATTTTCGGCCTTCCAAGGGCGAAAAAATACACACGGTGGTTATACCGAAGGAGGACGAAAGCTGCGGAATATTCGGAAAGGTATCGGACGGGGAAAGAGTTGTTAGGGGAGCGCTCGTTCTTTTGTTTGAGACTGAGGGGCAGGAAGCGGGTAGGCTTCTTGCGTCAAACATAACGGACGAGGACGGCCAGTTTGCCTTCGGGCCTCTCAAAGCGGGGGAGCTGTATCTCATCAAGGTGTATAAGGACAGTCTGAAGCTCCGTGAGCTTGAGATCACGGTTTAAGCATTTGCGCCGTGCAAAAGGGCGGCCGGTAAATATGGCCGGCCGCCTTGACGTTTTATTATTTGAGGCCGCGTTCCCGCTTGATGGCCCGTATGTCCCGCCCCGCAAAATTCAGGACAAGGTATTCGCCTTCAAGTCTTGAAACGATCTGCGGAATATAGCGCCTGCGGAGATCATCCTCCGTAAGGTTCGTCGTGATGATCGTTTTTCCGCCGCTGAGAAGCCTTCCGTTTACAAGCGAATAGAGCGCGCTCTGCGTAAAATTTGTGGTCATTTCCGTACCAAGATCGTCGAGTATCAGCAGGTCGCAGTCTGCGTAGCGCCGGATGCGGGAGGATACATCGTCGGAGCCGTCGCCTCCGCGGTCGAATTTTTGAAGCTCGAAGGCTTCCATAACGGAGATCGCGGTATCGTATACTACCGAAAACCCGCGCTCCGAAACGGATTTTGCGATCGAAGCGGCGAGGAAGGTCTTGCCTAGACCCGTACCGCCGCGGAAAAGAAGATTCACGGAGTCCCGTCCGAATTTAGCGGCATACTCCCGGCAGGCGTCCAGCACCCTCTGCATCGTCTGAAACGGCACAATACCGTTTGCATCTGGAAATCTGTCATAGAAGCTCAGATCAAAGTTCTCGAAGCCCTGACCGTCAATGTTGAGCATGCTGCTAAGCTCCTTGACGGTTTCGGCTTTATACAGAGCTTTCAGACAGGCACAGGGCTTTCCGAGGATATAGCCCGTATCATGGCAGGCAGGACAGTCGTATATCTCGTCTATGTAGTCTTCGGGAAATCCGCCGGATCTCAGAAGTTCCGCGCGCCTGCGCAGCAGGACTTCGCATCCCGCCTTTGCGGTTTCGACAGCGGCTCCCGCGTCAGAACCCTTTCTTAACGCGTCGGAGGCTACAGCTGCCATGAGCCTTGTTATCTCAGCCTCCGTATCAAAAACGGCGGGTATCCGCTCGAAGACCTCGGTCCTGCGGCGCGCCTGTTCTTCCTCGTTAGCTCTTTTTCTCTCGGCGATGATCTCTCTGGCGCGTGCCAAAATCCTGCCGTCATATGACATATGTACACCTCAAAAATCAGTCGTTTTTTGATTGGCTGAGAAGTTTTTTCAAAAGCTCCGTATCGTCTCTCGGTTTTCCGCTGGGCGGGGGCAGCCTGCTCCCCTGAACGGAAGGCCTGCCGTTTTTGACCTGAATGTCACCGCGCATAATCTCTTCCGAAGTATGGAGGTTCTTTGAGTGCCAGCTTTGGAGGATGGAATCCATATACTTCCACGTCAGTCCGCCGGTCTTGATAACTGTTTTATCGTAAGCCAGAGCGATAGCTTCAAGGTCGAAGCCCATATCGAGCCAGCTCTCGGCATATTTCCGCTCGGTCGAGCTGAAATTGCGCCCGTTTATCTGGAGGAGGCGCTTAACGTCGTTCATAGCTCCGCTGCGCGCTTTTCTCCGGATGAGATATTCTTCCGCCCGCTCTAGCGTAAGCAATTCGCGGTTATACCAGACGTAGGCTTCCTTTTCAATCGTGCGCATGGAGGGGAATTTGCCCGGACCGAGGTGCTCGTGCGTCTGTTCTACGCAGTGGTTTATAAGAAGGAGGATAACCTCTGCCGGAAGCCGCAGATAATCGTAAATCCCAAATAATATTTTCAGGTCAGCGCCTGTAAGCATATGGCCCATGATGCGCTGGGTCTCGTCGACAATAGCTTTGAATTCGCCGTTTTCGCCGGTACGGGAGGCGATATCCTCCGCCGTGTATTCGGGAAGCTCGTCTGCGGGCAGGGGAAGGGCTCTTTTTGCCTCACCCATTCTGAAAAGCCCCATTTCACAGAGCCTCGCGATTGCTTTTTCGATCTCTGCCCCGGTGCGCTTCAGGGCGGAAGCCGCTCCGTCCGCGGTGAAATCTCCGCCGTTTCGCAGAGCGTATAGGTACAGCAGCGTCGCCGTTCCCTCACCGGAGCTTAGGAGCATGTCCACGTCGGCGGTCGGGATGGCAAGACTGGGTTCGCCTGAAAGCCTGTATTTTTTGTCTTCCATATGTCCCTCCGCACAGTGTTTTTGTGAGGAACATATTATAACATTTTTTTTGACTTGTAGCAATACATCTATTTATGTTATAATAGCCGCAGAGCGATTATTGAAATGCGGATATGCCGCCCATGCCGACAGGCTCTTAATTTATATAATTTTAACGCTCTGTGCGGTTTTGATATAACGTCAATAAGATGCAAAGACAGCTTGATTTCATAAATCAACTTTTATGTACGAAAGAGGTGAATGCCGAAATGATGAAAGATGTTACGGTCGAGATCGCGGGACGCGAGTATACGCTCAAGACCGATGAGGATCCAGAATACGTCCGCGAGCTTGCAAGTCTTGTAACAGTCAAAATCCTTGAAATCAAAAGGGACTCCGGCGCCTCAGCACTCGACTGCGCAACGATGACCGCCCTCGATATGGCCGACCGCTATCTTAAGGAAATCCAGAAGAAAAAGCAGGTCACAAAGAAAAAAACGGCAGGACAAGCGGATGCGGAGCCTACTACTCTCCTGTAACCGCGATACCCGAAAGGCACAGATATGTTGGAACTATTATCGCCTGCCGGTTCGCCCGAGGCGGTCGTCGCCGCGGTGCAGAGCGGGGCAGATGCTATATATATGGGCTTTGGCGAACACAACGCGCGCCGGGGCGCAAAGAATTTTACGGACGAGGAGTTTGAATCCGCCGTCCGCTATTGTCGTGTCAGAGGCTGCAAGGTCTATATGACACTGAACACTCTTGTAAGCGACAGGGAAATTCCCGAAGCCGTGAAGCTTGCGCAAAAAGCCTCCGGACTGGGAGTAGACGCGATTCTTGTACAGGATCTGGGGCTTGCGCGTGTTCTGAAATGCGCAGTTCCCGATATTCCGCTGCACGCAAGCACCCAGATGAGCATACACAACCTTGCCGGAGTCGAAGCCGCCGCCGAGATGGGTATAACAAGAGCGGTGCTGGCAAGAGAGCTGACACTTCAGCAAATCTCCATGATCGCTGAAAGGTCGCCCATCGAGATCGAAGTATTCGCACACGGCGCGCTGTGCTTCTGCCATTCCGGGCAGTGCTACATGAGCGCGCTCATCGGCAGACGCAGCGGAAACCGCGGTGCCTGTGCCCAGCCCTGCAGGCTTCAGTATAGCCTTGGCGGAAGAATGGACAATTACCCTCTGAGCCTTAAGGACAACTGCCTCGTTTCTTACCTCAAGGAGCTTGAAAGAGCAGGCGTGGCCTGCGTTAAGATAGAAGGCCGCATGAAGCGTCCCGAATATTCCGCGATAGTTACGGGCATATATTCCCGCGCGATACACGAGGGGCTGGAGCCATCCGAAACCGAGATGCGGCAGCTCGAGCTGGCGTTCTCGCGTCAGGGCTTTACGGACGGGTATTTGACAGGCCAGAAGGGCCCGTCTATGTTTGGAGTCCGCGAGGAGCCTGGCAAAGACGCAAACAAGCTTTATTCCGCGGCTCGCAAAGAATACGGCAATTCCGAACTTCGCCGAGTCCCGGTCAAATTTTTCGCGCTCATCAAAGAGGGCAAGCCCTCGAAGTTTGCTGTCGAGGACGGTGAGGGGCGCAAGGTCCTGAGGGACGGACCGACACCGCAGAAGGCGGCGAACCAGTCCCTTTCAAAGCAGGCGGTCTATGATCAGTTCTATAAGACGGGCGGAACCCCTTATCTC
>JAJUHD010000019.1 GCA_029268085.1 Bacillota bacterium
ATAGGCTTTCCGGATATAATTGAAAATCAGAGGGAGAAGGGAAGGCGTGTTGCCGTATATCCTGTCAGTGAAAGCAGCTGGCTTGACATGGGCCAGATGACAGAGCTTGAGAGAATGAGGGAGAGACTGTATGGGAGAGATTAGCATCAGAAGGGCTGCAGCATCCGATTTTGATTTTTTCTATTCGATAAAGTGCGATGCGGACAACATATACTGGTCAGGCCATACATCGCCTCCTTCGCGCGAGAACCTAGTTGGTTTTTTCTCCTCCGGTATTCAAAATCCGGATATACATACTAAGAGAACGATATTTATTGTTGAGGAACAGCCCAATAATAACAGAGTCGGATATTTATATTTTGATCCGGTCAAAGGCGGTTCGGCTGAAATAAGCATAGCGATCATGCAGGAGTTTTCCGGAAGGGGCTATGGACGGCAGGCGGTGCGCACACTCTGCGATATGGCGTTTGGCCTTGGCTTTAATAAAATAACCGCCATGGTACGGGAAGATAATCTGCGCAGTCAAAGAATGTTCCGGCATGCCGGGTTTGAAACGACAGGTTTATTCACATTCCAATTTATAGACAATCTGAACAAAGAGGTCAAAATGCTTGAATTTAAGAAAGTCCGGCAGGTATAGGACTATGGAGCTTGGAAGTGAATTTAACCTTGATTTGCTCAATTTGAACATATCCCCAAACTCTTTTTTAGAGTATATGGGAGACATGCAATATTGCCTGTTTGACAGCGGACGCAGCGCTTTGAAGGCTATTTCCACCACTCTTGGAGATGGATATATCCTTATGCCGGAATATATCTGCGAATCCGTCTTAAAATGCTTTTCCTCAGAGAGGATAGTATTCTACAGACTCAAAGACGATCTGCAAATCGATCTGGAGGATTTCAAAAGAAAATTGAGCGGCGATGTTTCCGCCGTATACCTGATGCATTACTTCGGAAGCTTGCAGCCGGAGAATGTGCTGGCATTTATTCGCGCGGAAAAAGAAAAGTATGGCTTTGCCATAATTGAAGACACTACACACAGCATATTTTCAGAAAAGCAAACCATCGGCGATTATTGCGCCGCGAGCCTTCGAAAATGGTTTCCTGTTCCAAACGGCGGAGTGCTATATACAGGCAATTTCTTAAATCTGCATACATATGATGAAATCAAGAGAAGCGCCGACAACTGCAAGGCATATGCAATGGTGCTTAAAACCCTATATCTGAATGGCAGGTTCGATTGCAATACAGAATACAGAAGGATATTTACTGAGTGTGAAGAAAAGCTTGACACGCAGGGTGAAGTTAAGAGAATATCCGATTTTTCAGAGTTTTTGCTGAGATGTATTGACGTTGAGGATTTTGCAAAAAAACGCCGCTCCAACCTTAATTGTCTGAAAGACAGATTAAGCGGTATAGGTATGAAACAGATAGTTAATTTTGCGGAGAAGGACTGCCCGTTGGCTCTTCCTGTTCTGGTTCCGGATAGAGATGGTTTACATAACTATTTGGCTAAAAACAAAATCTACTGCGCCGTTCACTGGCCTTTTGATGGGAACTCGCGCAATGAAAGGCCCTTGGGGGTCTTTTTATCGGAACATATGATATCTTTGCCAATTGACCAGCGATACGGAAAAGAAGAAATGGAGCATTTATTTCAGGTGATAGACGAATATAAAGGCAGGCTGAGATTTTGAAGTATTTTACATATAAGCAAGCTTCGGAATGGGACGAATATGTTAAATCGTTCCCTGATTGGGACGTATACTACCTATGCGAATATGCGGTATCTTTTATGCTGCATGGCGACGGCGAGCCGCTGCTGCTTTGCTATGAGGACGGGCAGGCAAGAATGTGCTATGTGGTGATGAAAAACGATATTGCCGGCTGCTCTTTCTTCAAAAATTCGCTGCCTTATGGAAAATACTTTGATTTTGCAACGCCGTATGGTTATGGAGGCCCGCTTGCAGACGGAGAATTTCCGGCAGGCAGCCAAAAACGGTTTGCTGAACAGTTAAGCAGCTTTTGTGAAGAAAACGGCATAGTTTCTCAGTTTATCCGCTTTCATCCGCTGCTCGGAAATCATATATATTTTACTGATGTTTCTGAAAACGCGTATTCAAGGGATACCGTATATATCGATACTTCATCCGAAGATGCTATTTATGCAAATCTGGACAGTAAAAACCGCAATATGGTCCGTAAAGCCCAAAAGCTTGGAATCCGGATAATCAACAGGCCGATTGATGATTACAAAGCGTTTTATGAAATATATCATGAAACGATGCGGCGGAATAATGCGGACGATTACTATTTTTTTAATGAGAAATACTTTTCCTATCTAAAGGACTCTTTAAAAGATTACGCAACGATTTTTTATGCTATGGCGGAGGATAAGCCTGTCAGCGGCGCGATTTTTCTGTTTAACGAAAAAAATATGCACTATCATTTGGCTGGTACATATCGGGAAAACCGAAATCTTGCGGCGGGCAACCTTCTGATTTATGAAACGGCTGTTTGGGCTTGCAAAAACGGAATTACGCGGCTGCATTTGGGCGGAGGACTGACCGAAAACGACGGATTATTTGGCTTCAAGGCTCAATTTAACAAAAATGGGCGGCTTCCTTTTTATATCGGAAGGACGATTTTTAACAGCTCGGCTTATAACTTCCTGCTCCGGAAAAGGAAAGAGCTTGACCCGGACTTTGACGTCAATAGCGGCTATTTGATCCAATACCGGAGGTAATTATCGTGAGCGTATACATTATTGCCGAGGCCGGAGACAACCACAACGGCAGCTTAGATCTTGCTCTTCGCCTTATTGACGCGGCAGCAGGGGCTGGTGCTGATTGCGTTAAATTCCAGACCTTTATATCCGAAGAAGTTATTTCCAAACGCGCGCAAAAGGCCGAGTACCAAAAGATTAACACAGTCGCCGATGAATCACAGCTTGAAATGGTGAAGAAGCTGGAGCTGCCATTTGATGATTTTATAAAACTCAGGGATTACTGCGCCCAAAAGCGTATTCAGTTTCTTTCCTCTCCGTTTGACCTTAAAAGCATAGAGTTTCTTAGCACGTTGGATTTGCCTTTTTGGAAAATCCCGTCAGGCGAAGTCACCAATCTCCCATATTTGTTGGCAATTGCGAAAACGCGAATGCCCGTGCTTGTGTCCACGGGCATGTGCGAGATGGAGGAAATTCAGACAGCGATAGACGTGCTGAAAAATAACGGTACTCCTCAAATAACACTGCTTCACTGCAATACGGAATATCCGACACCGTTTGAAGATGTTAATCTAAGCGCTATATTGACCATGAAAAAAAGGTTTGGCCTGCAAGTAGGGTACTCAGATCATACAACAGGGATAGAAGTGCCTATTGCCGCGGCTGCGTTGGGCGCCGCAGTCGTTGAAAAACACTTAACGCTCGATAAAACTATGGAAGGCCCCGACCACAAGGCCAGCCTTGAACCTGATGAGTTTTCGTCAATGGTTGCCGCTGTCCGGAACATTGAGAAAGCATTGGGGAGCGGAGATAAAACGCCCAGTCCATCCGAACGGAAAAATATGGTTATAGCGAGAAAGAGCATCGTTGCACGCTGCAAGATCAAAAAGGGAGAGCTGTTTTCGGAAAGTAATATTACGGCAAAGCGCCCGGGCAGCGGTATTTCTCCGATGCGCTGGTTCGATGTTCTGGGCGCGGCCGCCAAACGCGATTTTGAAGAGGATGAGCTGATAGAACTGTGAAAAATGAGGTCTGCGTGGTAACAGGATCAAGAGCGGAATACGGACTGCTTCGCCCCCTGCTTTTCCGCTTGCGGAACGACAAGGAGATTTCATTGCGGCTTGTTGCTACAGGAAGCCATTTAAGCAGCGCCTTTGGCAACACACAGGATGAAATAGAAAATGACGGATTCACAATAAATACGCGAATTGAAATTCCTTTAGAGGGCGACGGTAAGGCGGATATGGCAAAGGCGGCCGGAGCCGCAATCATTTCCTTCGCCGAATATTTTGAAAACGACCGGCCTGATTTGCTTATCGTTCTTGGAGATCGTTATGAAGTTTTCGCAGCATCCACGGCAGCAATGATCCAGGGAATTGCAATAGCTCATATTTCAGGCGGAGATGTTACTGAAGGGACTTTGGACGACACATTCCGCCATTGCATCACAAAAATGAGCTTTCTGCATTTTCCCGGCTGCCAAAAATCCGCTGAACGCATTATTCAGTTGGGAGAAAGCCCAAGCCGTGTTTTTAACGTAGGCGAACCGGGAGTGGAAAACTGTTTGTCCGTTGCGCCTATGAGCATTTCAAACTTGCAGGCCGAATTGGGCTTTGATATTACCGGAAAACCGTATTCCATTGTTACTTTTCACCCTGTCACGAATGAAGACAGCACCGCAGAAGAGCAGGTAGCCGAGCTGGTTTCGGCGCTTGAGAACTTTCCGGAAATGAATTTCATTATAACAAAAGCGAACGCCGATGCAGGCGGGCGCACAATAAACAGAATATGGGACGAACAGGCCAAAACTCATACAAACTGGCTGGTCGTACCGTCTTTGGGCGCTGAACGTTATATTTCGGCAATGAAATATGCCGAGATGATTATCGGCAACTCTTCAAGCGGCATAGTCGAAGCTCCGGCTTTGAAAAAACCGACGATAAATATCGGCGAACGCCAGAAAGGGCGCATGCTGGCTGAAAGCATAATATCGTGCGCCCCCAAGGCGAACGATATAGCGGAAGCAATGAAAAAAGTGTCCTCGCCGGAATTTAAAGCAATTTCAAAAAACGTTCGGAACCACTTTGGGGACGGAAATACGTCCGATAAAATAATGAAAAGGATCAAAGCGTTTTTGGCGGCTGACAACAGGAATATTAAAAAAGAGTTTTTTGATTTAGAGGTTAAGTTTTGAAAAATATTGCGATTATTCCCGCCCGCAGCGGCTCCAAGGGACTTCCGGACAAAAATATAAAGCCGCTTGCAGGAAAACCTCTTCTGGCATATTCGGTGGAAGCCGCGCTGCAATCCGGAGTATTTGATGTTGTTCATGTTTCGACCGACTCCGAAAAGTATGCGGAAATCGCAAGGGAATACGGAGCCGACGTCCCGTTTCTCCGAAGCGCGGAGGCTTCCTCAGACACCGCTTCATCCTGGGATGCGGTCCGCGAGGCAATCGAAAATTACTCGATTTTCGGAAAAACTTTCGATACTTTTATGCTGCTGCAGCCTACATCGCCGCTGCGAGATGCAAAAGACATCGTCGAAGCCTATGGATGCATGATACAGAAACAGGCGAATGCTATAGTATCTGTATGTGAAGCAGATCATTCGCCTTTGCAGTGCAATATATTGCCCGCAGATGGTTCGCTGGCCGGATTCATTAAAAATGAGTATATGAACGCTCCGCGGCAGATGCTTGAAACTTATTTCAAATTAAACGGTGCGATTTATCTGGCGAAGACGGACTTTTTCCTCAGGTCAGGTGATATTTACTCGGATAAGTGCTATGCCTACATTATGGATAGGAAAAGATCAATCGATATCGACGATCAGTTTGACTTCGATTTTGCCGAAATGCTTATTCAAAAATACAAGTAGCAGTTAGTTGCATATGAAAGGATGGATACATGAAATATGCACTTATTGGCTGCGGACGCATCGCTGTAAACCATATCAAGGCTGCGGTCGTCAACAAGCTCGAAATCGCCGCGGTGTGCGATGTGATACCGGAGCGTATGGAAAGTCTGCTTGCAAAATTCGGAATTGAAAGGGACATAGGAATTGCCCGTTATACCGACTGCAAAAGGATGCTTTCAGAGGTCAGGCCACAGCTTGTCGGCATAGCTACCGAGAGCGGGCTTCATGCGGAAATTGCCCTTGCCTGTATGGATGAGGGGGCGAACGTGATAATCGAAAAACCTATTGCATTGAGTATAGAGGATGCCGACCGGATAATCGCGAGAGCCAAAGAAACAGGCCTGAAGGTATCCGTCTGCCATCAGAACCGTTTCAATATTGCGGTTGCGGAGACCCGCAAGGCACTCGAAGCGGGACGCTTCGGAAAACTGTCCCACGGTTCTGTTCACGTCCGCTGGAACCGTGGCCGGGACTATTACGCGCAGGCGCAATGGCGAGGAACATGGGAGCAGGACGGCGGATGCCTGATGAACCAGTGCATACACGGCATCGACCTGCTGCGCTGGATGTTCGGCGACGAGGCGGAGGAGGTCTACGGGCAGACGCGCCGGCAGCACCACGCTTATATTGAAGCCGAGGATGTTGGCCTTGCTGTTGTAAAGTTCAAAAACGGCGCGGTGGCGACTATCGAGGGCACGACAAATGTTTACCCGCAGAATCTTGAGGAAACGCTCTGCATATTCGGCGAAAAAGGTACGGTCAAGCTGGGCGGCAAATCCTGCAACAGCATAGACGTATGGCAGTTCGCCGATGAGACACCGCAGGACGAAGAAAACAAGGGCAGAGAGGAACAGACTTCCGACGTCTACGGGAACGGTCATATAAGCCTGTATGCGGATGTTATCAACGCGATAGAGCATGGCCGCGAACCGTATGTGGATGCGCGGGCAGGCAAAAACGCGCTTGAAATTGTTTTGGCGATATACAGAAGCCAGAAGGAAGGAAAACCGGTGAAGCTGCCGCTTGCGGATTTTGCATGCGCTGACATGATCGGGGAGTTTGATGTGCCTAATTATTACGTTCACGAAACAAGCTGTATCGACGATAACGCAACGATAGGCAAAGGCACAAGGATATGGCACTTCTGCCATGTACAGAGCGGGGCGGTAATCGGCGAAAACTGCTTGCTGGGCCAGAATGTCAATATATCCTGCAACGTGGTGGTAGGCGACGGCTGCAGGATTCAAAACAATGTGTCGCTGTATGAAGGCGTTGAGCTTGAGGACTATGTGTTCTGCGGACCGTCATGCGTATTCACAAACGATCTCACGCCGAGGGCGAAGTACCCGAAGAGACGGACGGAATACATAAAGACCATAGTACGTACCGGCGCGACCATCGGAGCAAACGCCGCTGTCGTCTGCGGCAACACGGTAGGCAAGTGGTCTATGATAGCCGCGGGAGCCGTTGTGACTAAAAATGTCCCGGACTATGCGCTTGTGGCGGGAGTACCGGCAAAGCGTATCGGCTGGGTCTGCGAGTGCGGCCAAATACTGAAAAACGGCTTGAAATGCCCTAAATGCGGCAGGAAATACAAGGAAAGCAAAAACGGGCTCTGTGAGGAATAGAATCATGCGGTATGGATAATGGATAAGCACGCCCGGCATTTTTCTGAATAGCATATATTGACTGTAATGTCATAACCGCCGCTTCCTTGAATCCGTCAAAAAGCGGATTCAAGGCCTTTTGAGGATATGCTGTTTATGAAAAATGAATTATTGCGCAAAATTGAAGCCCGGCAAATCGTCTGCGGTGTCGTCGGGCTCGGCTACGTCGGACTGCCTCTGGCTGTGGAAAAGGCAAAAGCGGGCTTCAAAACGATAGGCTTCGATATACAGCCCGAGAAAGTCAACATGGTCAATGCAGGCAAAAACTATATCGGCGATGTGGTCGACGGCGATCTTGAGCGACTTGTAGAAACAGGTCTGCTCAGCGCCACAGACGATTTCAGCTTTATAAGAGATACAGATTTTATTGCTGTCTGTGTCCCAACTCCGCTGGACAGCCATCAGCAGCCGGATATCAGCTATGTGAAGTCCTCCTTCGAGGAAATTTCAAAATATTTGAAAAAGGGCACTATGGTTGTGCTTGAATCGACGACTTACCCGGGAACGACCGAGGACTTGCTAAAACCGATTTTGGAAAAAGGATCGGGTCTTATATGCGGCAGGGATTTTTATCTTGGCTTTTCTCCCGAGAGGGTCGATCCCGGAAACCTCGTTTTCAGAACGAAGAACACGCCGAAGGTTGTCGGCGCGATAGGTGCGGATGCCGCCGAAGCTATTTCCGCTGTGTACCGCGCCGTACTCGACAGCGATGTAATAACGGTGTCGTCTCCGGCGGTTGCCGAAATGGAAAAAATACTTGAAAATACTTATAGAAATGTGAATATCGGACTCGTCAACGAGCTTGTCCAGCTTTGCTATAAAATGAAAATCGACTTTTGGGAGGTCATCGAGGCGGCAAATTCCAAGCCTTACGGCTTTCAGGCCTTTTACCCCGGACCGGGACTTGGAGGACACTGTATTCCTCTCGATCCTTATTATCTGAGCTGGAAAGCGCGCGAATACGGCTTCCATACAAATATGATAGAAAGCTCAATGATGGTGAATGACCGTATGCCCGAATACTGTGCCGAGCGCGCGGGGCACATTTTGAACCGCTTTAAGAAGGCGCTGAACGGATCAAATATTCTGGTACTCGGCGTTGCATACAAACAGGATATAGACGATTACAGGGAAAGCCCGGCTATCCGCGTTATCGAGCATCTTGAGAAGGCCGGCGCATCTGTTTCTTACTATGATCCGTGGGTAAAAGAATATCATGACCGAGGAAAAACACGGGCTTCACTGCCGGAATTGACGGCTGAAGCTCTTAAATCCGCAGATCTTGTTATAGTTACGACGGCACATACAAATCTGGACTATGATTTTATTCAACGGAACGCAGTCATGATATTCGATACCAAAAACGCGATGAAAAATGTAAGAATCCGTGACAATATCGAGCTTCTTTAAAGAAACTAAAAAGGAAAAACAAATCGTGGCCGGTTGAAATAATGAGGTATCGAGATGCAGTTCAGAGACCTGAAAAGACAATATGACACACTGAAGCCGCAGATTGATGAAGCGATATCACGGGTTTTTGATGAAGGCTGTTTTATTTCAGGAGCTCAGGTGGGAGAGCTTGAATCCATGCTTTCAAAATATGCGGGGATGAAGCACTGTATAAGCTGCGCAAGCGGAACGGACGCGATAAGGCTTGCGCTTATGGCATACGGTATTGGAAGCGGCGACGCGGTGTTTGTGCCGGATTTTACGTTCTTTGCAACTGCTGAAATGCCGGCCGCACTTGGCGCAACGCCGGTTTTTGTTGATGTAAGCGCGGAAACCTTCAATATCGATCCCAATATGCTTGAAATGGCTGTTCGTTATACAGAAAGGGCGGGAAAACTGCGCCCGCGCGCCGTAATCGCCGCGGACCTTTTCGGGCAGTGTGCGGACTATGAATCGATCAGCGAAATTGCCGAAAGGCACAGTCTGCTCGTAATTGAAGATGCGGCTCAGAGTTTCGGCGGAAGGATCGGCAAAAAGCGCGCCTGCTCATTCGGCGATATCGCCGCAACCTCGTTCTTTCCATCAAAGCCGCTCGGCTGTTACGGCGACGGTGGCGCCGTATTTACAAATGATGATGAAGCTGCGGCGCTTATCCGTTCATATGCGGTTCATGGCAAGGGCGCCGACAAGTATGACAACGAGAGAATCGGACTTAACTCCCGTCTCGACACTATACAGGCGGCTGTTCTTCAAATTAAGCTCGATGCGTTTGAAAAGCATGAGCTTGAGGACATAAACGATCTCGCCAGCCGGTATACCGAAAAGCTTAAAGACTATGTAATTACACCGGTTGTCAGTGAGGGATATTATTCAAGCTGGGCGCAGTATACAATCCGGCTTAAAAATAAGGAACAACGCTGCCTCTTGCAGAAGTCACTGAAAGATATGGGGATACCCACTATGATTTATTATCCCAGGGGCCTGCACAGGCAGGGAGCGTTTGCCGGCATGCCGAACCATGGGAGATTTCCCATTACAGACCGCTTATGCGATACGGTGCTTTCATTACCGATCCATCCATACATGACCGAAAGCGAGGTCGAAAAAGTTGCAGAAAGCGTAATAAGCTGCATTACTGCGTAGAGACGCTGCAATATCGAAAACAGAGTTATACGATAAAATTTTGTCGTCAGACGCACTGTCAAAGTGCTTCTGACGGCAATATACTGTATAGAGAGCTTATTGTTCCGCTTTAGAACGGAGGTATTGCGTTGGATGAGTATAAAAAAATCGATTATAAATCCCTGCTTTTCTTTACGCTGAAGAAGTTCTGGATTATTGCTTTGGCCGCTGTAATTTTCGGGGTTTCCGCCCTATGTGTTTCGTTATATGCGATAACGCCGCAGTACAGCTCAACGATCCGTTTATACGTCAACAATAAAACGGAGGCATCCGGTTCGCTGACATCAAGCGACGTATCGGCGGCAAAATCGCTTGTTGAAACTTATATAACAATAATTGAATCCGATTCTTTTATTGATGAAATAGCAGAAGAAATTGAAGGCAAATACACAAACGGCCAGATCAGAAAAATGCTGAGTGCAAGGTCGATCAACGGCACCGAGGTGTTTGAGGTATCGGTATCGGGACCTTCACCTGAAGAATGCGCAGGTATTGCCAATAAAATTGCCGAGCTTGCTCCCGCCAAGATAACGGAAATTATTGAGGGAAGCTCGGTAAAAATAGTCGACAGGGCAAAGGTCCCTTCAAGCCCCATATCTCCAGATATACCGCTAAACATTGAACTGGCCGCTCTTCTCGGAATTGTGGTTTCCTGCATTTTGATCTTCATAGTATTTATATCCGACACAACAATTTACAGTGAAGATGATATCGGTGAATTCTGCACGCTGCCGATTCTGGGAATCTTACCCGACTTCAGTAAGGTGAATCAAAGCAAGGACGGTAATTTATATGCTTACGGCGAGAGGAGTAGGGGAGAATGAAAAAGACAGAGAAAGATTTAAAAAAGAACCAGAATAAAAAGCTTTCGGAATCACATGACAGAAGCT
Source organism: Bacillota bacterium (assembly GCA_029268085.1). GTDB lineage: Bacteria > Bacillota > Clostridia > Oscillospirales > Oscillospiraceae > UBA2658. The sequence continues at coordinate 10,836 of JAJUHD010000019.1, forward strand.
TCATTATAAATAACAGCACAGCGTTTTTTATTAAAGAGGAATACAAAACGCTTCGAACGAATATCATGTTTTCCATCCCTTCAGAAGGATGCAGGATAATCGGCATAACAAGCGCGCAACCGTTCGAGGGCAAAAGCATAAACAGCCTGAACCTTGCCATTACATTTGCGCAGATGGAAGCGCGGGTGCTGCTTATCGACTGCGATTTGCGAGTCCCGAGTCAGGCAAGGCTTACAGGCATGGATGCAGCGCCGGGTATCAGCAATGTTCTCGCCGGGATGAGCACTATTGACCAAGCGGTTCGGAAAACGGGTTATTCAAACGTCGATGTTCTGCTGTCCGGAGATATTCCTCCAAACCCGACAGAACTTCTAAGTTCGGAAAGAATGAGTAAAATTATCGAAAAGCTTTCTCAAAAATACGATTATATATTCCTGGATCTGCCGCCAATAAATATCGTGGCGGATGCTGTTATAGTATCCAAGTACTTGTCCGGACTGCTGCTTGTTATAAGATCCTCCGTTTCCAAGCGCGGAAGTGTGGCCGAAGCAATAAGAAAGCTGGAACTTGCCAAAGCAAACATTATCGGTGTGCTGCTTACCTGTGTAAATATTAAAAAAACGCCTTACAGCCGCTATAGGAAATACGGCAAATACCGTTATAATTAAACGCTTAAAAATGGCGGTTAAGCTCCGGGAGAAGCGCCTATGATCGATTTTCATTCTCATTTCCTGCCGCATATGGATGACGGGAGTAAAAGCATGGATGAATCACTTCGGATGCTGAACCTCTCATATAATATGGGTATAGACGCAATAGTTTCAACATCGCATTATTTTTCCGATTCCGAAAGCATAGACAAGTTTTTGAGCAGGCGTAAAGAGCGTCTGGATAGTCTTGCGAGCGCCCTTGAGGGAATTGGCAATGTCCCAAGAATTATTGAGGGCGCGGAGGTAGCATTTTATCCGGGGATGGGCAGCGATAATGAGCTTATGCGGCTTTGCATTGGCGACACGAAATGCGTTATGATTGAAATGCCGTATTGCAGATGGTCATCGTTATCAAAAAGAGAATTGCTAAACATGATGCTTAACCGCGGGATAACGCCGATACTCGCACATATTGACAGATATCAGCAGTGTGCTGATAGTATTGAGGAATTGCTTTGTTACGGCGCAATTGCGCAGATAAACGGTGAAAGCCTGATCGATTCTAAACAAAGAAAAAGAATGCTGAAGCTGATTAAAGAAAGAAAGAAGGTTTTGCTCGGTTCCGACTGCCACAATATGGAAAACCGGAGGCCAAACCTTGATAGAGCGTTCAGTATAATCGAAAAGAGCATAGGAAGAGCCTATCTGGACGGAATTGAACAATTCAGCCGAGAACTATTGAAACAAGGCCCGATCTGATACGGTTCTGATGGCCAAAAGCATAAACATAGTTTCGCCAAACCGGTAATAAACGGTTCGGCTGTTTTCGCATATTCGTTTTCGCTCCTGCCGGATAACAGATGCTTAATTAAGGCGTTAGTACATACTTAATTAAGTGAAGTGGTATAATGCAAAGTTTTTTCTTAAACAGACAGGCTAAAATAGCTTTTTTAATAATCGTTGATCTGCTGTGCGCGATCCTTGCCGTCTATCTCAGCGCTATCGTTCGTTTTGTGGTTGATTACTCCTTTTTCCCAATCGGTGTTTATAAGGAAATTGGAAAAACCCTTATATACTGGCTTCCCGCTAATTTTCTGATTTTTACGTTCTTCCGTATGTATAACAGGCTTTGGGAATACGCAAGTATAATCGAGGCTTTGCGCGTTACAGCCGCATCGTTTTGCTCGTTCATAATTCTCGTTGTTACAGGCAGCTTAACCGGACTCGATATTCCAAAAAGCTGCTATCTGTTTGCATGGATATTTCTTACGGCATTTACGCTTGCAACCCGCTTTTTTTCGCGTATTATTCGTGCGTTTCGCCAGATAGGCATCAGCAGCTTTCAGATAAATACGACCAGAAATATTATGATAATCGGCGCAGGCCATGCAGGGAACGCGCTTATTCGTGAAATTGAAAAAGACAGATGCTTTTCGAATTTCAGAGTCGTATGCCTAATCGACGATGACTTAAATAAGATGAACAGGTATATCGGCTACGCCAAGGTTGTGGGCGGACGGGACAAGATAGTTTGGGCGGCAAAAAGATACCGTGTCGATGAAATCATTTTCGCGATTCCATCCGCGGATAATGAGACCCGACGTAAATTTTTTAATATCTGCATGGAGACCTCGTGCGTAATAAAAACGCTGCCCAGTTATTATCAGGTGTTCAGCGGTCAGGAAACAAAACTGATGCTTAAAAGGGTCGATATTGCAGACCTGCTTGAACGTCCGCAGATTAACCTTGAGCTTGACGACGTTTCGGATTTTATCTGCGGAAAAAGAGTTCTGGTTACAGGCGCCGGAGGCTCCATTGGAAGCGAGCTCTGCCGTCAGCTGGCGAAATACAAACCAGAAAAGCTGATAGCTTTGGATATATACGAGAATAATGTTTATTTTCTTCAGAATGAATTGAAAGAATTTTTTCCTCAGCTCAATATTGTTACTTTGATCGGCTCTGTTCGTGATGTGGACAGGGTCGATTATATTTTTTCTACATACAGACCTGAGGTTGTTTATCATGCGGCGGCGCACAAGCATGTACCGCTCATGGAGGACAGTCCAAATGAAGCGGTCAAAAACAACGTGTTTGGAACCTTGAACACAGTCTGTGCCGCTGATAAATATGGTGTTTCCCGTTTTGTTCTGATATCAACAGACAAGGCTGTAAATCCCACAAATGTAATGGGCGCGACAAAGCGGATCTGCGAAATGATAATCCAGTATTATAATAAGATATCAAAGACCGAGTTTGTTGCCGTCCGCTTCGGGAATGTCCTGGGCAGCAACGGGAGCGTTATTCAAATTTTTAAAAGACAGATTGAAAACGGCGGACCTGTGAAGGTCACACATCCCGATATAATCCGATACTTTATGACAATTCCTGAGGCTGTTTCATTGGTCCTTCAAGCCGGGACATATGCCCGCGGCGGTGAAATCTTTATTCTTGATATGGGTGAGCCGGTCAAAGTACTCAGCCTGGCGGAAAATATGATCAGGCTTTCGGGACATGTTCCGTATAAAGATATAGGCATTGAGTTTATCGGACTCAGGCCCGGAGAAAAGATTTATGAGGAACTTCTCATGAGTGAAGAGGGGATTGCCGAAACAAAGAATGACAAAATATTCATAGGAAGGCCTATCGATATGGACGAGGAGAAATTTATGAGCCGCTTGGAGCATCTGAAACGTGTAGCGGATGATGAAAGCTGCGATATCCGTTTCCTTATTCATGAAATTGTTCCGACATATAAATATAAACTATGACATTAACTATAACAAAAAAGGTTCGGCGTATGTTTTCGGCTCCGATTACTTGTTAACATTTGTTTTTCTGTTTTGCAAAAAGTTGCAATCTATAGCTTGAGACTATAGAATATGGCGATAACTATAGCAAATATCGGATATACTTTTTCAGACAACCAATGTATACTAATAGCATAGTTTGTAAGTTCCTAACAGAACATATAAACTAAACCATGGTATTACTTGTATATGTTAATAATTTCGCAATGTTTGAGCTCAAAATATCGTATCTGTATTGCTTTTTTTCTGATATATAGTAACATATGTATGAGACGACTGAAACCAATGGATTTAGCCAATTTAAAAGAAGATAAAACAAATAGCACAAAATGTAATTCTATCGGTCAGGTCGGCTTACGTTGAGGCCGTATATATATTATATGCCATAATTACTGATAGGAGTGAAAGAAAATGAAAAAGTTCAACAGGGTCACAAAACTACTGGCGGTGTTTATTGTCTTAACGCTTCTTTTCACAGGGTGCAGGTCAGGCGGTTCATCAGGCACATCGGCCGAAAGCGACATTACTGTAGGTGTATGCCTCAGTTCTTTCCATGCAGGTTTTATGACAGCTGTAAATCAGGCGGTAACCGATAAGGGGAAGGAACTCGGTATAACCGTCAATGTGGCTAACGCTAACGGAGACGCAAGCGTTCAGGCGGACAACATGCAGAACTTTATCACTCAGGGAGTCAGTGCCATCGTAATTAACCCGATCGACAGCAACGGCATCGTTCCTTCGATCAAAATGGCGAACGCGCAGGGCATACCCGTATTTATTATTGATACGAATGCCGCCGGCGGCGAGATCATCAATAGAAATGCGACGGATAACCTCAAGGCAGGACAGACAGCGGCCCAGACCATAGCAGAACAGCTTAAGACGAAATACGGAGAATATAAGGGCAAAGTTGTTAACCTTTGCGGAAAGATCAGTCAGGCTTCAGGCTATGACCGCGACAAGGGCTTTATGGATGAAATCGCAAAATACCCAGACATTGAGGTCGTGTTTAGACAGGACTGCGAGTTCGATCAGGAAAAATCTTTGAACGCGATGATGAACGCGCTTCAGGCGAATGATGAGATCGACGCCGTATTTGCTGCAAACGACAATACGGCTCTGGGCGCTGTAAAGGCGATAGAGCAGGCCAACCGCTTCTATCCCGCCGGAGATGCCAAGCACATATTTGTTATCGGCATTGACGGCAATCCTGAGGGGATCCAGGCGATCCGCGACGGAAGGATCGACGCCACTATTTCACAAAACCCAATCACAATGGCAAAGAACACCATTCAGATGGTTTATGATTATATCAAAAATGGCAAGACGCCCGAAGCAAACACCGAATCTCCGCAGATACTGATAACAAAGGACAATATCGATTCGGCGGAGGTCAAGGAGTTCGGTCTCTGGGCAGACGAGCTTAGGACTCGCACAGGCTCGTAAATACAAAGAAAAGATGGGAGGTGGGAAATCGTCATGGATTCCTCACCAATGCTTGAGCTGAATAACATTTCAAAGTCATTTCCGGGCGTAAAAGCCCTTAAAAACGTCAGCTTCACACTCCACTCTAATGAAATTATAGGTCTCGCAGGAGAAAACGGGGCTGGAAAGTCGACGCTTATAAAGATATTGGGCGGCGTACACCAGCCGGACGAGGGTACGATAGAGCTGGACGGAAGAAAGGTCAGGATAGCCGATACGCATTCCGGCATCTCTCTCGGCATCAGCATCATCTATCAGGAGCTCAGCCTCGTTCCCGAGCTCAGCGTTGCGGAGAACCTTTATTTGGGCGCGGTGCCGAACAAATCGGGCGCGATAGACTATGATGAGTTGTATAAAAACAGCAAAAGAATACTTGAGACCTTGGGGCTGAACGTCAGCCCCAAGACCAGAGTCGGAGGTTTGAGCATCAGTGTACAGCAGCTTGTCGAGATTGGAAAAGCTCTGGCAAGAGATGCAAAAATACTGGTTATGGACGAGCCCACGTCTTCGCTGGGCAGGGAGGACGCGGAACGCCTGTTCGTGACGATGAAAAGTCTTAAGGACAAAGGCTACGGGATAATTTTTATATCTCACCGGCTGGAAGAGCTTTTCAGCGTTACAGACCGCATAACAGTTTTACGCGACGGCGAAGTAGTTGAAACCCGTGCGACATCAGACTGGACGACGGATTCGCTTGTGTTCGCAATGGTCAACAGGAAGATTGATCAGTTTTATCCGAAGAGGCAGATCGCTATCGGAGATAAAGTGATTTCCGTTGAGAACATCGAAAACAAGCTGATACGGAATGTAAGCTTTTCGGTCAGAGCAGGGGAAATCGTCGGCATTGCGGGGCTGGTCGGCTCCGGAAGAACGGAAGTACTCAAAACCATTTATGGGGTATATAAGGTCAGAAAAGGCCGGATCGAGCTGAACGGTGTTACATGCAAAATTGATTCGCCGCAGACAGCGCTTGCCCGCGGGATCGCTATGGTTCCCGAAAACCGGAAAGCAGAAAGCCTTATACTGGAAGGTACGGTAAAGGAAAACATAGTCCTTTCGGTTCTGCGGAAAATATCAAGATTTTTTCTCATTAACAGGACTTCAATCAATAAAATAGCCGACAGAGCTGTAAGATATTTTGAAATCAGGACGCCTTCGAGAAACCAGAAGGTCATGCGTTTGAGCGGCGGAAATCAGCAGAAGATCGTTTTTGCAAGGATTGCTGAGATTGAACCGAAGATACTGCTTCTTGATGAACCGACACGCGGTATCGACATTGGCTCAAAGGTCGATATTTATAATAAAATAATGGATTTTGCCGAAAAAGGGACTGCGATTATCCTTGTTTCTTCAGACCTGACAGAAATACTTGGTCTTTCCGACCGTGTTCTGGTAATGAAGGAAGGTACGATGGTTGCCGAAATGGATATAAAGGATGCAGAATCCAAGAAAATCATGGATTACGCTACAGGGGGCAAATAAAAAATGGGAGCTGAAAGAAAGAGAAAGAAATTTGAACTGCGCGGCAATCTGTCCATTTTGATGGGGCTCATAATACTGTGCATATTTTTCAGCATCACATCCGATAAGTTTTTTACGGCAAAAAACTTTGTAAATATGCTCCTGCAGGTATCTAATATTGGCATAGTGGCAATAGGAGGCATGTTTGTTATTCTGACTGGCGGCATAGACCTTTCCGCGGGCTCAATGTCGGCATTTATCGGCCTGCTTATGGCGGGCTTCTGCGTTGACAACGGGTTTCCCGTCATCATAGCGATTCTGCTGGGCTTCGCCGTAGGCATCGGACTTGGCTTTATTAACGGCCTCAGCGTTACAAAGCTTGGACTGACACCGTTTATCGTAACGCTTGCTATGCAGTCGATGCTGCGAGGGCTGGGAAACGTCTATTCTATGGGCACAACGATATTCGGAATGCCGGACAGCTTCAATATTGTAGGCGGAAGCTCATTGCTTGGAATACCATTTCCTGTCATACTTCTAATTTTGCTGTTTATAATTGCGCATATTGTTCTATCGAAGACAGTGTTTGGACATCAGGTTTATGCCGTTGGCGGCAATCGCGAGGCGGCTTATCTCGCGGGAATTAATGTCAAGCGCGTAGAACTGATAACATATGTCATAGCCGCGGTTATGACCTCGATTGCCGCGCTGGTTCTTACGGGAAGGCTGGCGTCCGCGCTGCCGACGGCAGCGGAAGGTCTGGAATTCAGCGCAATATCCGCGATTGTAATCGGAGGCGGCTCCCTTAGCGGCGGCAAGGGCAACATGCTCGGTACATTTATCGGCGTTCTGATCATCGGCGTTCTGAATAACGGACTTAACCTTCTGAACGTCAATCCGTTCTGGTCCAAATTTGCGCAAGGTCTTATCATCTTTATCGCCGTGCTGATAGATGCGATAAATCAGAGACGTTCGCAGGAAAAAGCGTAAGAAATTGAAGCGGAATTCTGCATTGTCGTTTGACACAAAGACCTATACGTTGCGTCGGATATAAAAAACATATAAGAAAGAAAAAAGAGGAGCGGCCGCGATCGAACACGATTCGGAAGCTCCTCTTTTCATTATGGCTATAAGTCAGGCTCTTTTGAGCTTTACTTTTGCTTCGTGGTTTTTCCACATGGTCCACAGGGGGCCTGCGATGCAGATCGTCGAGTAGCAGCCGGAGACTGTACCGAACATCATCGGCAGTGCGAAGTCCTTAATGGACTCGATGTTGTATATTTGGGCGAAGATATAAACAATGGTGATGCTGGCAAAAACGGCGATGTTTGTGTTTATCGAACGCGTCATCGATTGTGTGATGCTCGTGTTTACAAGATCCTCAGTGGAGGTCTTCGGTCCCATGATGGTCTTATTTTCCCTAATTCGGTCGTAAATAACGATCGTATCGTTGATCGAGAAGCCGATGATCGTCAGTACCGCGGCGATGAACGAGTCGTTGAGAGGTATTTGGAAAATTATGAATACCGCGGTGACTACAAAAGCATCATGGAAAAGAGCTACGATAGCCATGAAGCCTGCCGAGAATCCGCCGATTTTTCTGAAGCGGTAACCGACATAAACAAGAATCAATGCAAAAGAGAGCAGGATAGCGATTATGCCGTTCCTAAAGAAGCGCGCTCCGGTGAAAGGTTCGACCGAGAGCGACTCGGCAAACTTAAGATTTGCGTCGGGATAGGATTCCATCAGCGTGGAAGTGATGGTCTCCTGCTCCTGCGAGGTGATAGATTCATTGTCGGCAAGGCTGATAATAAGCAACTGCTCATTAGTGGCCGTAACAGTCTGCTCCTGACAGGTCGTTTCTTTGCCGAGCGCACTTTCAATGAGACCGGCTGCTTCTTCGCTGTTGATCGTACCGGTGTAGGTGTACTTCAAAATGGAGCCGCCCTGGAACTGGATATCAAGCTTGATGCCGTTTGTAAGAGCAAAGACGACGCCGGTAAGGATGATTGCGATTGAAATCGTAAAATAGATATATCTGTTTTTAAAGAAATTTATAACCTTCATTATTTTGCCCTCCTTGCCCCGAAAAGCGCGGGTTTCTGCAGGCACTTAAATTCACTGAGAGACCTTATCATAAGACGGGACGCGGTAACGCCGGCTACAAAGTTCATTATAACACCGCACAGCAGCGTATATCCGAACGATAGCATAGCACCGGAACCTAAAATGATCAGGACAATCGATACGATAATGACAGTTATATTACCGTCAAAAACCGACGAGAATGCTCGGTGGAAGCCTGCGTCGATCGACGAGCGCAAGGTTTTGCCGGAATTAAGCTCTTCTTTAATTCGTTCTGAAACAATGACGTTTGCGTCGACGCCCATGCCGATAGAGAGAATGACGCCGGCGATACCCGGAAGAGTAAGAGTAAACTGCGGTATCGAGAGCGCGAGAAGCTGACCTACGACCTGAAGCATAAGAGCTATGCAGGCGACAAAACCGGGCAGCCTGTAGTAGAACAGCATGAACAGACATACAAGAACAAACGCAATCTTTCCGGCGAGAACCATTATATTAAGAGCGTTCATGCCGAGAGTCGGACTAATGATGTTCGCATCGTTTGCAACCATGGAAAACGGAAGTGAACCGGAATTGATCTTAGCGGCAAGATCTTTAGCTTCCTCAAGATTCTTCTGGTTTGTAATAACTGCGTTGCCGTCATTAATTTGCTGCTCGACCGTAGGATCAGAGATCAGATTATCATCCATGTAAATTGAGATTTTTTTGCCGACAAGTTTTCCCGTTGCTTCGGCAAACTTTGTTTTGCCTGCGTCTGAGAGTTCAAGAGCAACGACGTAGCAGGCGTATTGGTTGCTGAAGGTGGCGTAGCTTTTTGAAACGTCGGAGCCTTCTAGAATAATGTTGCCGTCTGGGTCTCTGAAGGTGAGGAGAGCTGTCTCGCCCAGCTCGGAAATTGCCTGCTGCGCATCAAAGTCCTTTTCGTCAGATTTCCATGGAAACCTTACAAGAATAGCGCCGTTAGTTTCATCAATCGTAACTTCGCGGTCAGTGATGTTTTCAGCGTCCATTCGAGTTTCAATGATAGTTTTTGCGGATTCAAGCTCGTCCGTCGTCGGAGTACGTCCGAGATCCTTAGGTGTATATGTGGCTTCGACGCCGCCGCGTATATCGATTCCGTAACGCATCTCGTCCGCACCCTTGAGGTTGACGGAGCCGATATGCAACCCGAAGAACGAGATATAAAGCAAGGCGGCAGTAATCAAAACCACGATGAAGAATACATTTTTGCTTGTTTTCAATTTTCTTCCTCCAATATGATCTGTCCGCGGCGCGGAGCGGCAGACAGAATAACGAATATGAGAAATATGTTTGTTATGTGATAGCAAACTTAGAAACAAAAAACGCTGCTATACCATACCGTCCGTTGCGCGAAGAAATTCAGTAATTTTAAAAG
>JAJUHD010000020.1 GCA_029268085.1 Bacillota bacterium
AATCCCGCCTCATTTCGAGGCGGGATTTCAGACTGTCGAAAAAGGCCTTTGGGCTTTTTGGACCAGGGGGCTAAATGACGGGCGCTCTGGCGCGCCCGTCCGGAGAGGTGTGATTTACGGCGTACACGCCGCCGGAACTGACAGATTTGACTTTTTTCCGCCATTCGTGGCGGAAATTCTGCGAAGCTTTTTTGCCGTAAACAAGTTTTTCGACAAGCTGAAATCCCGCCTCATTTCGAGGCGGGATTTTGTGTTGTGTAAAAATCTTAAATTAAAGTAAGGAAATCGAGCGCGCCATAAGGGCGCAGAAGCGCCGGATATTGATAGACGAGGCCGCCGGCGACAAGGACAAGCTGCTGACCGACAGAATAAGGCTTACAAGGCTGAACGATGAGTACCTGCGCTTCTCCAGAGCGGCGGGGCTGCGAACCGAAAGAGAGCGGGCGCAGGTCGCGGGATTCGGAAAGCGCGAGGCAGCGGAAGCGACCCCGTTTCAAAGCATACGGAGAAAGGAAAGACAATGAAACGCGAATTCATAACAAAGCTCCTGCCCGAAATTTCGAAGGAGGCGCTGGACGCCATCATGGACGAAAACGGAAAGGACATCGAAGCGGCCAAGGCTAAGTTTTCCGACTATGACGATCTGAAGACGCAGCTCACCGAAGCGAACAAAACCATCGAGGGCTTTAAGGCCATGAACACCGACAGCGACGCTGCCATGCGCGCGGTAATGGGGCTGCCCCCGCTCAAAAATTAAAGAAACGAGGTAATATGGGGATTACTTTTAACGATGCCGTTAATCAGCGATTCCTTAACCCTCGTATATTTCCCTTGCGCCGCTGATCGCGTCCCCGACGGTTCCCTCGATATAGCTGGTCGCGGCCGCGACATCCCGACCTTCAATGGCCTGCAGCAGCCTTTCCGCAGCTGAGTAAACCGCTTCAAGCCCGTATTTGCGGCCGTAGCGCTCCCACAGGCTAAGCACGGGCGCCCGGAAGGAGCGGTAAATAAGGGGCAGCAGGGTGTTTCCGCTGATAAGGGCAAGCTCATGATAAAACTCAAATACCGCGGCCGCGGCCTTTACGGTGTTTTCGCACCTTGAAAGCTCTGCCAGGCGGCTTTTAAGAGTATTCAGCTCGTCTTCGGTGAGCTTTGGGATGACGAGCTGCGCCGCCAGACGGTCCAGAACCATTTTTATTTCCAGTATCGAGCGCACTTCCTCGCGCCTGAGCTGTCCTCGGTTGTAATTCATAATGGACAGAAGCGTTTCGACGGTGCCGTTTCTGCGGTAATCTGCGATGAATACCCCGATGCGGGGCTTGACGGTAAGGAAGCCTTTCCGTGCAAGCTCTGCTATTCCGCCGTTGACTACGGCGCGGCTCACCTGCATAGACTCGGCTAGTTCACGCTCCGACGGAAGACGCGAGCCTATGGGGAGCGCTCCGGATAAAATCTTGGATTCAACTTCGTTTATGAACAGCTCCTTGAGAGTCGGCGCGCTGAGCTTTGAAAATTCCATTCGGATCATCCTTTGGGTTGATATTGGTATGACCACATACCAGCAATATTATATAAATTTATTTGATAAAAATCAAGTTAAAAAATTGTATTTTATTACGAATATATTTGCTTTTGCTTGACGCATTATGTAATATATGATAATTTTTTATTGATATTAATATAACTATTCTGGTATAACCAGAGCGTGGAATAGAGATGTGGGGCTATCGGGTGACTGAAAGTTCATGCCTCAACCATAAGGAAAGGCTGTATAGGAATGAATTCTTTTAAAATGCTGGAAATCAAGGAAAGCGTTTTTGCCGACAATGAGCGCGAGGCGCAACGGCTGCGGGAAGCGCTGCTTCGTAAAAAAATATTTTTGCTTAATCTTATGGCATCTCCCGGGGCGGGGAAGACCACCCTGCTGACCAGAACCATAGAGGCGCTGGGAAACGAAATGCGCATCGGCGTCATGGAGGCCGATATAGATTCGGACGTCGACGCGAGAACCGTCGCAAAAACCGGAGTCAAGGTTATACAGCTCCATACCGGCGGCATGTGCCACCTTGACGCCGATATGACCAGACAGGGGCTGGAAGGCCTGGGAACCGATGACCTGGACCTTGTCATTCTCGAAAATGTGGGCAATCTGGTCTGCCCGGCGGAGTTCGACACGGGCGCATCCAAGAACGCAATGATTTTAAGCGTGCCCGAGGGAGACGACAAACCGCTTAAGTATCCGCTGATGTTCTCCGTCTCGGACGTGCTGATAATAAACAAGATGGACGCAATAGGAATATTTGATTTTGATTTCGAGGTATGCGCACAGCGGGCGAAGAAGATAAATCCCGACATCAGGATCATACCCGTTTCGGCGAAAACCGGAGAGGGGATAGACGAGTGGGCCGATTGGCTGCGCGCTTCTGTTCGCCAGTGGAGGAACGGATAGTATTTTTACAATTCAATTGAAATAAAGGGGATTATGATATGGCGGTTAAGAAAAAGGTCCTGGAATTTGCCAATAAGGTGAGCAATAAAAAACCGGGTTCAAAGGGCGCGTTTACTGAAAGGGATCCGGAATACAAGATTCTGGAGCCGGTGGTTACGGACGAGATGGCGGAGGTTGCGCTTTGCCTTGATTTCAGAGTGCCTAAAAGCGCCGAGGAGGTATCAAAGCTCTGCGGAAAGCCCCTGGAGCTCACCACCCGCCTGCTGATGGAGCTTGCCGACGCCGGCGTCTGCTTTGTCAATAAAAAGGAGGGCGTGGACAAGTTCTGGTACGACACCTGGGTGTCCGGGATTATGGAAATGATGACCAATAACCTTGCAAATGTTCGAAAGTATCCCCAGATTGCGGAAGCGTTCGAGGAATACGGAAGGGTTCGCGGCGCAAAAACAGCCGGCATGCTCCCGGTGGGCGTTGGACTTATGCGCGTAATTCCGATCGAGAGCGCCATCGACGGAGAGTCCCGCAGGGCCTCCTATGAGGAGGTTTCAAAATATCTGAACGACAACACCGTCTTCTCCGTTTCGGATTGCGCCTGCCGCACCGTTCGCGAGGCGATGGGGGAGGGCTGCGGTCATCTGAAGGAGGATATGTGCATCCAGATGGGACACGCGGCTGAATACTATATCCGCACGGGCAGAGGCAGAGCGATTACCAGGGAGGAAGCCTTTGAAATCATTCGCAGAGCCGAGGAGAACGGACTGATGCACCAGATCCCCAATCTGGACGGCTCCGGCAAGACTCATGCGATATGCAACTGCTGCGGCTGCTCATGCCTTTCGCTGCGCACGGCGGAGATGTTCCTGAACGTGGATATGGTGCGCTCGAATTATGTGGCGCAGGTCGACAAGGACAAGTGCGTCGCCTGCGGCGAATGTGTGGAGCATTGTCCGGTAAACGCCGCGCGTCTGGGACAAAAGATTTGCTCCGCCAAGCCGGTAGTAAAAGATATTACGACGACGGTTACTCCGCGCGACACTGAATGGACGCCGGACAAGTGGAACGCCGAATACCGCTATAACCGCAAAAACGTAGTCGATACGGGCACAAGCCCCTGCAAGACCGAGTGCCCGGCGCATATCGGCATACAGGGCTACATCAAGCTTGCCGCTCAGGGGCGCTATACGGAAGCGCTGGAGCTTATTAAAAAGAACAACCCGTTCCCCGCGGTGTGCGGGAGAATCTGCCCGCACGGCTGTGAATCCGCTTGTACGCGCGGCGACATTGACGAACCTGTGGCAATTGACGACATAAAGAAGTTCATCGCGGAGCAGGATTTGAATTCCGAGCATCGCTACATACCTAAAATACGCCATAACTACGGCAAAAAAATAGCCGTGATTGGAGCCGGCCCCTCCGGGCTTTCATGCGCTTATTACCTGGCCCTCGACGGCTACAAGGTCACCGTGTTCGAAAAACAGCAGAAGCCGGGCGGGATGCTTATGCTCGGAATTCCCGCGTTCAGACTTGAAAAGGACGTGCTGGAAGCCGAGATAGATATCCTGCGCAAAATCGGCGTTGAAATCAGAACCGGCATCGAGGCGGGGAAGGACATAACTCTTGATGAGCTTCGCTCGCAGGGCTATGAGGCTTTTTACCTTGCGGTGGGGGCGCAGGCCGGCCGGCGCATAGGAATGCCGGGAGAGGACGCAAAGGGCGTTGATACCGGCGTCAACTTCCTCAGGCGCATCAACCTGGGAGAGGAGCTGCGCCTTTCGGGCGGAGTTGTTGTCATAGGAGGCGGCAACGTGGCCATCGATGTGGCGCGCGCCGCTGTCCGCGTGAGCGACGGAGGCTCAGTTTCCATGTACTGCCTTGAAAGCCGGGAGGAAATGCCGGCGCTTGATGAAGAAATTGCGGAGGCCGAGGAGGAAGCGGTATCGATCCAAAACGGATGGGGCCCGGTCCGGATTATTACTGAGGACGGAAAGGTGAAGGGTGTCGAGTTCAAAAGATGTCTTTCCGTGTACGATGAACAGAAGCGCTTTGCGCCTGTTTACGACGAAAAAGAAACGATAATTGTGCCGGCCGGAAACGTGCTCCTCAGCGTCGGGCAAACTATCGAGTGGGGAGAGCTGCTTCGCGGGAGCGCCGTTGAGCTGAACCCCAATAAAACCGTCAGGGCCGACCCGGTGACATTGCAGACGGCTCAGCCGGACATATTTGTCGGAGGCGACGCCAATACCGGCCCGAAATTTGCGATCGACGCCATCGCCCAGGGCAAGGAGGCGGCGATATCGATACACCGCTTTGTGCAGCCGGGACAAAGTCTGCTTATAGGACGCGACAGGCGCGAATACAAGGCTCTGGACAAAAGCGGCGTGCTGTTCGAAGGATATGACAGGGCGGAGCGGCAGAGACCCTCAAAAAAATCAATGCCTGAAGCGCACAAGCAGTTTAAGGACGAGAGAGGCTGTTTCACAGAGGAGCAGCTTAAGAAAGAAACAGAGCGCTGCCTCGGCTGCGGCGCCACGATTGTGGATCAGTACCTCTGCGTGGGCTGCGGACAATGCACCACAAAGTGCAGGTTTGACGCAATCCGCCTTGAGCGGCGCTACGACGGCGAGGGCGTCAGCTATGAAAAGCTGAAGCCGGTGGTAATAAAGCATGTTCTGAAGCGTAAGGTAAAGATGGCTACCAAAAAAATCAGGCAGTCTTTGAGCGGCGGCAGGGCATAATGACCTCAGGAATGCAGCAGAAAGGAGCGGACGGATGCACGAGCTTGGGATAATGTTCCATGTGGTGAAGAAGGTGGAGGCAATTGTCCTGGAGAACGGGCTTGCCGAGGTCGAGGCTCTTGTGCTTCAAATCGGGGAGCTGTCGCCGGTGGTGCCGCAGTACATCCGAGCCTGTTATCCCGCGGCTGTTGACGGTACGGTTCTGCAAAATACGAAGCTTGAAATCGAGACGCTGCCGGCAAACGCCAGATGCGGAAGCTGCGGTAAGGTTTATAATCTGATCGAGCATTGCAGAACATGTCCTTCCTGCGGTTCTGAAGAGTTCGAACTGCTCTGCGGACGCGAGTTCAGCATAAAGGAAATCCGCGCCCGCTGACAGCATGTATGATAGGCAAACGTGTAGGAGACGGCGGTTTTTCGGACTGACCCGGCCTAAGTCTGAAAGGCAAAGAAAACATAAGGGGTTCCCCAGTTGATGTTTATGTGCCGGTCAAACTCGCTATTGGGAATATGCCGTGCGGGTCTGAGGGTATTCCATGGCCGAGTCGCGCTTGAATTTCAGGGTCGGTTTGTGTATATTATTTTTGCAGGCGCAGATCTGCCCGGGGCGGAGCGCCGCGCCGATCTCCCGTGTTTCAGGTGCGGATAGGGCGGCGGTCGGAATAAGGGAAATTAAGGCTTTTGTTAAGGGAGGGAAAACGGTGGACTTTTACGCCGCTTACTCGCCGTACGCCATGCTCCTGATATTATCCACGCTCGCCTGCGTGACTATCGGGGCCTTTCTATTCGCGTACGGACTTGTAAAAGCCGAAAAGGGTTTTCTGTTCTGGTCGCTTGTCGCCGCTCTTGTCGGCCTGCTGTTTTTACCGGCTGCAGGGCTTTTGGCTCTTGTTTCTCCCTCCGTTGAGCTGCGGGACGTATATCTGGGCCTGCGCCGGAGCGTTGCAGCGTTTGATGTTTTCCCGCTGCTATGCGTCTTTTTCTGCGCGTATCGCAGGGGCTGCGGCATCAGGAGCTGCGGAGCCACAGGCCTTGTTTTCCTTATACATATCGCGTGCGTTTTCAGCCTGCTGGAAGGCAAGGCGGGCGTTCTTGCGGATTATCTGCCCGTATTGGATTTCTGCGCTTTCAGCGTATTCCTGCTCTTTTTTGGACGAGGCATGTTTGCGGAGCTTTCGCCGGTATCCACGGACAATTTCATGCAGGAGCTTGACGATATGGTGCTGATATTCGATAAGAGCGGACGGCTTGCCGACGCAAACGGGCAGGCCAAAAGATTGTGGCCCTTTCTGCGAGAGGGCCTGACGCTTGATGAGTTTTTCGAAAACCTGAAAAGAACGGGTGCTTTCAGAAAACTGGACGAAGAAAACGGTGCGGCGCGGCATGAAGAGGTTGCGTTTCCGGTTTCCGGCGCCATAAGGCACTACCAGTACGGGGAAACCTGCGTTTCGGACAAAAAGGGAAGAGTCCGGGCGACAGTGCTGAATTTTCACGATGTAACAGAAAAATCGCTGCTCGAAAAGGAGCTGGAGGAAAAAAACGGCGAGCTGGAAAAGCTGAACATACGGCTCAAGGCTTTTCTTGACACGGCCGAAATGCTTGTGGAGGAAGAGCAGAAGGCGAGGGCGGCAAAAGACTTAAAGGAGACAGCGGGCTCGAGGATTGAAAGTCTGGTTTCCGAGCTTGAGGCGCTGTCGCGAGGCGATGCTCGGGAAAGGCTTCCCGAGCTGATAGAAAGCTGCAGAGAAGCGATGTGCGATGTGCGGTCTGCTATGCAGAAACTGGCTCAGGATGGCGGAAGGGACGGGAAAGATGATTAAAATAGCCATAGCGGACGACCAGATGCTGCTCCGGGAAATGCTTTCGGCGGTCCTTTCGGCCGAAGGCTGGGCGGAGGTTGCCGGCATGGCCGGAAACGGAGAGGAGATTCTCGACGTTTGCCGTGAGAAAAAACCCGACATAGTGCTTCTTGACATAAAGATGCCCGTTAGGGACGGCGTTTCCGCGCTGGAAGCCATAAAAAAAGAAATGCCCCAAATAAAGGTGATTATGCTTACCACCTTCGGGGACGAAAGGAACGTTCTGGACTCGTACAAAAAGGGAGCGGACGGCTATATTTTGAAGGATATCAGGCCTTCACTGCTTATGATGGCCGTAAAATGCGTTTCCGAGGGCATGTTCGTCATGCAGGATGAGATCGCGGCGCTCCTGCGCGGGAGGATCAGGCCAACGTATTCAAAAAGGGCGGGTGAGCTTGATGTTCTGGAAGAACTGCACGATGAATACGGTCTAGACGCTACGGACAGGAAGATTATAAGGCTTCTTGCCGACGGGAAAAGCAACAGGGAAATCGGAGAGGCCCTGAATTATTCCGAGGGCTCTATAAAAAACAGGATAACGCGCATTCTGGCCGCCACCGGCCTGAAGGACAGGACGCAAATCGTCGTGTTCGCGCTTCAGAACAATATCATATAGACCGTTGGAGAGGTATGGACGCCTGCACGCAGAATCCCTGGCCGTCAAAAGAATGACAGCGGAATTCGCCGTTCAGCATGGAAACCCGCCGCTCCATGCCGCTTAAGCCCATGCCTTTCTGCACATTTTTGCTTCCCAGGCCGTTGTCTATTATGAAAAGCTCGGCCATATCGTTTCTGCTCCTTAAAATGATGTCCAACCTGCTAGCTTTGCCGTGACGCAGGGCGTTAGTTATGCCTTCCCGGCACAGCCTGAAAACAGCTTCCTGTACGCGGGCTCCAATCTCCTGCTTCAGATTGGAGCAGTGTATCCCCACGTCGATGGAAGCGGAGCGGAAATCGTCCGCAAGGCTTTTGAGGCGCTCCTCTATGCCCTGCCCTGCGATAGGGGACTGGTCTTCCGCCGATGTTAACGCGCAGATTTCATCAAGGCAGCCGGACAGGACTTTTTTTGCCTTATGTATGTATTCGGATTCCTGCGGCTCCGTTTCCGACATTCTGGCAAGTTCCAGCAAGGAAATTGCAAGCATGATCGAATGCCCCAGTATGTCGTGCGCCTCCTGGGCCATAAAATTGCGCGTCCTGGCCACGACGAGCTTTTTCCGCAATTCCGCCTGAAGGGTCAGCTGCCGGTTTGCAAGCAGAAGTTCCTCGTTTTTCGCCTGGAGCTTCTCTAAAATGACCTGCTTTGCAGTAACGTCCACAAAGCGTATGAACGCTCCGCTGAACGAATTGCTTGTTACCGGCCTGCAGATGACTCTTATGCGGCGTCCGGTAACGGTTTGGTAAATAAAATCCTGGGGCCTGCCGGGATCGAAGGCAAGGCGCAGCCTGCGGAGCTTATGCAGGCGCCCGTCATTTCCAAGGACTGTTATAACGCTTTTTCCGTCGGCGGCAGCAAGCTCTCCGCCGGCCGCTATTTTTGCAAAGGTTTCATTGAAACCGGAGATTCTGCCTCCCGCCATCAGCAGTATGCCTTCGGGAATGTTGGACAGGGCCGCTCGGCGGGCGATCTTGAGGCTGTAGAAGAAATTGAACCTGAATGTGGCGAGCGCGAATATTATAAGGGCCGCGGATGCTGACATTGGCGTGATGTCAAATGGCGGCAAAAAACCGAAAATTTTCCTGAAGAGGCGCGACACATAGAGAATGTTTGCGATTATGGGTATCGCTATCGCGACGGCCAGCAGAAGCGTCTGGATGCGCTTTTCGCCCATACGGCCGAAGAATGCCTTTCCGCATATTGCTCCCCCTATGAGAAACAGCAAATAGCTGAAACCCTGATGAAAGTAAAAGAGGGGCCCGAAGCTGTCGCCCCAGAAATCAAAATGCGAATAGAACAGGTGATGCAGCGGGTTTGTCGCAACGGACAGAAAGCACAGGACGGATACTGCCGTCAGCGGAGCCATGAGCTTTTTTCCGGGCACGGCGCCGAAGGCGAATATGTGGGCGAACACAATGAAGGCCGGGCCGAGGAAGCAGACGCCGGCATACTGGCAGACCACAAAGAAAAACTTTGCGGCGGCGTTCGGGGCGAAGGTTTTCAGAATCTTGGAGAATATCCAAAGCGCAAGTATGCCCTGCATAACCAAAAACGAGGACAGCAGCTTGCTTTTTACCGCTCTGAGGCAAATTGCCGTGTTGATGGAGACCAGCAAAAAGAGCGAGAGAATATGGCAAAAAGCGATATAGTAGGACTCATACACGAATGTTTCGGTCATTATAGGTTCCTCCGCCCGGAAGGCGAGTCGAGATGTTTGGCCGCAGGTCACTGATTCGGTGACCTGCGGCACTTTTTTTCAAGTCCGCTCCATGCATATAATAAATTATTATAGGGAAGCAGTCAATCCGTCCGCTGCGGCGAGCCGGTAATTGCCGCTTTAGTCAGTATAAAGCCGCGTCCGCTGAGGGCAGACGCGGGAATCGATTTTATAAGAATGGAGATTGGGGAATATGATAAAAAAGATTGCCTTTGTTATGATTGCGTTTTTGATGCTTATGCTTTTTGCGGGGTGCGGAGGAGGCGAAAAGCCGAAACAGAGCGGACAGGACATGAAAAGCGCTGCGGCGGAGACAGCGAAGCCAACTGAATCGAAAGGTTCCGCGAGCTCGGCATCATCCGGGGATGTTAAGGGAGTACCGGCGGATCAGAACAAGAGCGGCTCAATATCGGTTGCCACAGACAAGAGCGCCGAGCTGCCGAAGAACTATCCTTCTGACATATTCCCTGTATACCCCGGGGGCTACATATACTCGGCGATCACGGCTGACGCCTCATATGCCCTTACCGTCTACAGCAAGGACGACGTTAAAAAGGTCATCAGTTTTTATGAAAAGGTTTTGGAGGGCGCCAAGGCCAATATGAACACAAAGACCGAAGAAAGTCTTACCTCGATGGGAACTAAAGGCGGCTACGCCTACACCATGGACGTCGGCAAGAGCAGCGAGAAGGGCTGGCAGACGGTTATAAGCATAGCCCTGCAGCCTGCAAAATGAGCGGAGGCCGCAATGAAAAAAATTCTCAAAAAAAGTTTTCGAATAGGCCGCCGGATAACCGCCCTCGCAATATTTTTCGCCATGCTTTCCGGTTTGGGCGCTTCGGCCATTTACTCCGACGCCCCAAGCGAATGGGCGCTGGACGAGGTGAACGCGGCAAAGAGCAAAGGTCTCGTTATTGCGGAAGCCGATCAGAATTACAGGTCGAATATCAGCCGGAGGCTTTTTTGCGCCATGGTGGTCAACATGGTCGAAAAGCTTTCGGGAGAAACGATTGAGGTCACGATATCAAACCCGTTTGGAGATACCGACGAGGCCGAAGTCGTAAAGGCTTACCAGCTCGGAATCGTGAAGGGCGTATCCGAAACACGCTTCGCTCCGGAGGATTTTATAACCAGGGAGCAGATCGCTGCTATGATGATGCGCGGAGCGAGAAAGCTCGACGAGCTAAAGGGTGCGAGATACGCCTATGCGCCAGACTCCGCTGCCGTAGTCTTTGCGGATCAGGGAGATATATCCCCCTGGGCGCTGGAGGATATTCAGACTGCCTACCGTCTCGGCATAGTGCGGGGGATCGGTGAAAACAGGATTGACCCGAATGGCAATACTACGGTGGAGCAGAGCATTCTGCTTATTAACAGGCTCTACGACGGCTTTACCGCTTTCACGGAGTCCGGCGGCAGCACAGGCGTCCCGGCAAACAGGCCGCCAAAGGCAATCTCAAATCCTGTTATCTTTTTCGTGCCCGAGCAAAGTCCGCTTATCATAACGGCGTCGCAGATTGCTGCCGATCCGGACGGAGACGGACTTGAAATCCTCGAGGTAAGGGGAAGCTGCTTAATCGGCGCGGCGGAGCTTACGCCGGACAGGAAATGCCGCTATGCTTCAGCGGATATTGTTTCAAACGGCGCGGACAGCTTTTCTCTCGTTGTGTCTGACGGGCGGGAAACGGTCGAGGTTCCGGTCAGGGTCAACGTTATAGCCAGCTTGCCGGCGAACAACCCGCCGGTGGCGATTTCAAACCCGGTTATTTTCTCCGTGGCGGAGCAGACTCCCCTGACAATAGCGGCGTCCCAGCTTGCGACTGATCCGGACGGCGGAACCCTGTCGATTGTCAGGGTGAACGGGGGGACGGCTGATTATCGAACTCTCAGCGGGACGGTGTCGCTTACGAGCGACGGGAAATGCACCTTCGTATCGGGAAATATCACGGCGAATTCAACGGACGATTTTGCCGTCACCATATCGGACGGCGTGAATGAAACAAACGTCAATGTGCGGATTAACGTGTCGGCCGCTCCCGATATTAACTTTAATTTCAAACCGACCATAGCGTCTGTGTCGATAAACGGCGCTGCGGCGCTTGGAGAAAGCCTTGGCGCGGGACTGATCAGATACTCGGGCACGGCCCCCGGCACGGCTCCGGAGTTTGCATATCAGTGGATGATCTCCTCCAGCATGAACGGAAGCTACATCGACATACCGGGCGCGACAGGGGCTGCCTATGTTCCTACCAAAAACGATATCGGAAAATATATCAAGCTGCGGCTGACGGCAAGCGGTTCGGCAAGCGGCAGCGCGACAAGCGCGGCAAAGGGTCCGGTGGGCCGCTTCTACTGCGGCGACGGAAGCTCTTCAAATCCATACCAGATAAGCAATGCGGAGCAGTTTATGCTGCTTAACGACATGGCTACGGCGGAAAAGCATTTCAGGCTCGCTTCGGATATCGTGCTGGGCGAAAACGAATATGTCAAACTGCCGTTCTGGGGTACGCTGGACGGGAACGGAAAGAAAATTACCATTTCCGTCAGACTTCCGGACAACGAGGAAGCGGCGGGGCTCGGCCTGTTCAAAAACGTCGCCGTTTCCGGCACCGTGAAGAACCTTTTGCTTTCAGGAAAGATTATAGCTAAAAAGGCAAACAACGCCGGAGGCGTTTCGGGCTACAATTACGGAAGCCTGATAAAGTGCCTTTCGACAGCGGATATTGTTACGGGCTCCGCCAGCGGAGGGATCGCGGGCTCGAACGGAGGCACGATCAAACAGTGCGGAGTCACCTGCCGCGGAGTGGGAAACGGCGAGGCTTACCTCAACATTACGGGCGGACTCGTGGGATGGAATTTTGAAAGCGGCATAATAGAAAACTGCTTCTCAAGGGCTATTACATACGGCGGCAGCAATGTGGGAGGCTTAATTGGCCTCAATTACGGCAGCGTAAAGTACTGCTACTCGAGCGGCAAGGTGAACGGAAACAGCCAGACAGGCGGATTCATCGGACAAAACGGCGGCGGTTCGGTTTCTTATTGCTATTACGATATGGAGACCTCCGGCAAAAAGGACTCCGGCTGGGGCTATGTTCCGAGGACGACCGCCCAAATGAAGCTGATTCAAAACTATGTGGGGTGGGATTTTTCAACAATCTGGTCAATAAGCGCCGACCAGTACCCAGAGCTGAGAATGAATTAACGCCAAAAGAAAAGCGGAATATGGGGCTTGCGGCCTTCTGCGGAGCCGAAGCCTGAACGGGCTTTCACTTAAAACGACACGCGAAAGGGCTGCGGCAAAAATAAAATTGCCGCAGCCCTTAAATTATGGCCTTTGTAACCGGCAAAATAAAACCGGCCGGAAATGTAAAACGGAAATCTGCCGGAAATATAAGCCGGCGTGCGGAATAAAAGCCTGCATAAAAGCCGAGCAAGACGATACATGCGCGGAAAGTGAATGTAAAATAACCGTATGCGTTGCAGGAAGCGGGTATTAAAAGCACGGGGATACAGCGAGAAAAAACGGCGGGGAAGTTGGGGACAGGCCGCTCAACGGAAAAAGCACCAGCCATTGGAAAAAGAGGAGCGCTCCAAATCATAGGGCACTCCTCTTTCATCATTACTTGTTTATCAGCTTTGATTCCACCAGAAGATTTTTTATTGCCTGCGCCGCTTCGGCATGGGTCAAATTCGCCTTTGGCGCAATCGTTGTTGCGGTGTTGCCGTTGAATACATGGGCGGCCAATACTTCTTTTACATATGCCGTTGCCCAACTCGCTACTTGCCCGTAGTCGGTATAGTTTTGATATCTGTTAAGATCTGTTCCGGCAAGTTTTGTTATCTTCATCGCTCTCTGGTACATCGCCATTGCCTCTTCTCGCGTGATTGAAGCATCGGGCCTGAAAGTACCGTCAGGATATCCGGTGACTATACCGTATTCACTGGCAATGAGAATCGCCAGGGTTCGATCGCCGGTCGCACTCACATCATTGAATTTGTTTTCATGCTTCGAACCTTCTCTGTAAAGTCCCAAGGCTCTGACAATATATTCCGCAAAGTCAGCTCTTGTGATGGCTTTATCCGGGACAAAGGTTTCCGGATTGAAGATGACCAGTCTTGATGCCATGTCATTGACCGCATCCCGTGACCAGTGGTTTTCCACAGATTTTACTGCAATCGGATTCCAGATGACTGAGTAGCTGGAGTTTGTCAGTGAGTTAAGTTTCGCATACCACTTGCCATCCTTTTGGTATACATCCGTCGGTACGTGGCTATAGGTTCCGTCCGGATTAAAAACGATGCCTGTTGTTATTTTGCTCGGATCCACCCCGGCGGGAATCTCCATTACCCTTTCCACATAGTTGCCGAACCGGCTGATCTGGACTTCTCCTGTCGTTCCGTCTGCCCTTGTTGTTTTTGCGACAATATCAAAAGAAACGGGCGGAAATACCAGCTCCGCACCATTGGCCTTTGCCGCTTCACTGTATTTGTTAACTACGCTTTCATCCAGCCTGGTAATCTTCACCTCAACCTTGATGTCCTGCAAATCGGTTTTTGCAATGCCGAGATTTTCCGCAACCTTACTGATTGCAAATTCTTCAGCGGGAATTTTGTACTCGACGTTATCACGCTTCACGGATACATTAAAAGTATTTTCTTCCAGTTTCTTGACAATATCACCGGTCAGCTCCACTTTGGCTACCTCGGATTTCGTATCAGATACAGGCACTTGTATGACATTATCCGTTCCGGCTGTATTGTTTTTGACGGCTTCGTCAATTTTGTTTTCAATAGCTTTATTGTTAACTTCTACAGTAACAGTTGTCTTTCCTTCTTCGGTTGTCTTTGTTTCCTTGCCTGCATTCTGCTCCTGTCCGTTCACAATGACAATAACCGTGCTTGTCTGCGCTGTCGCAGTGCCGCTTCCTCCTCCGCCTTCGGAAGACTCCTGCTTAGGCAGGGTCACCGTTGCGCTCGTTACCTTGGTCATGGAACCCGATGTGAACCCGAGCTGCGCGTTGTTCACGAGGGCTGTATTCGTCGCGCCGAGGTTTGTGAAGGCGGCGACGCCGGAGCTTGCCGTAGCCGTTGTCGTGCCTGTCAGAGTCCAGCTTCCCGCGTCTTCCTTGGCCGCCGTCACGACCGTCGAGTTGTCACCTGTGCAGGTGTTGCCGTAGGCGTCCTTAATCGTTATCCTCGGCTGCTGCGCAAAGTTTCCGCCGTTTGATGCGGGCGCGGTGATGTCCTGCGTCACCGCCATGGAGGCCGCGGCGCCGTGAGTCGGCGTTATGCTCAATGTATTGGTAGCCGGTGTGGTGACCGTAGCGATGCTGAAGCCGATCGTCTGGGCAGCCGCCTTGTTGAGCTTTAAGTTCGGCGTTGCGACGCCGTCGGTGAAGGTCACGGAAATCACCTGTCCGGCCCCTGCGGAATCCGATGTCAGGGCGGTTCCGTTGAAGCTGCCGTATGTGCCGTCCGGCGCGGCCTGCACGCCTGTGATGGTCACGTTCTTCGCTCCGTCAAAGTTTGTGTCCGTATTGCCGAGGCTGTCCTTTACAGTCAGCGTGATGGCGTCGTCCGCGCCGACTGCCGGGGTGAGGGTGGCGGCGGCTGCCGACGCCGACGCGTTTCCGGCCGGGGCCGATGATTTGACATCATCAATGACGAGATCTTGAAATATTACGTAACTGTCTGAAGCAAAAGTTATACATGTTACATCATTAAATGCCGACAAACCTGATTTAGTGATTAAAATATCTTTTGTCTGTAATGTATAATCTACTTTTGTTGCCATCCCATTATAATAAACGGAAATAGTATAGTTATCATCTGACCCTAGATGCTTGAATCCCTTTAAATCAAAAGTATGGCCATTTTCAATAGTTATTGTGAAATCGACGCCATTACCGCCGTTCCGTTCCGAATTTGCATAAATTCCTACCGTCCCATTATAACTATCAATCATAAACCAATTCGGATTATATGCTGTAGAACCATTTTTGAATGTAAATTTTACTCCATCTATGGTTCTCTCAAAACTACCACTTGGTTGGTCAATATCTTCACTTGAATTATCCACAAAAGTTACGGTAGTTGATTCAGCATAGGCATCGATTACGGACAAATTTAAAAATAGTAGACTAACCATAATAATAACTGCTAATATTTTTTTAGATTTTACAGCTGTTGATATTTGAATCTTTTGCATTATTGCTCTCCTCCTTTAATAACCCCTCTTTATTTCCAAATATCTTAATATTTTATAGCTTTTCTTTTTTGGATCAGCCTTACCTTTGGATAATGACCCAACCTAAGTTTGAAAGAAAAAGAAGACATCAGGTTTTCATCATTTCTTGCAGTATTTCTTATCCCGATTGCTTTTGAAGTCGCCTTCATTGCAAGTTTTTTATGTTTGTGCTGTTTAAGCACAAACGAAGCCGGGTCGCGATAGCCGTTACGGCGTGCAGCCTCTTGCAGTGATAATACACCTCTATGTACCAGAAAATCGCCATTGGCCATTCACGGGTGCGAAAGCGCCGACCGTTTTGGCATGCTTGTTTAAGCCGTTCCCTAAAGCGTAATATCCGCTTACCCTTGCCGAGCTTATCCTATCAAATTCAAATGTGCGCTCGCATTTATCCAAAAGTTTTCCGGTTAGCGGTTTATTCGTTCCGATTCTGTCCTTTCTCAAAGCAGCTCTGTTGACACAGGCGGGTTGTGATTTGAATCCGTCGTTGCATTGTATTTCTAAACATCTCTGCTCTTCAGCCACTTTTCGAACACATTTTTAGCCAGAATGCCACGGCTTATGAGTTCACCGCTGTTTTGCGCTTCATCCGTAATTTTTGCGCTCCCGGCAACCCTTTTATCAAAAAATATACAATATTCGATATCAGTATACATTTTATACTTGTTTATTGCAATCAATATATTAATAAAAAGCTGTTAAATGGTGGTAGGTTCAGGAATATTTTTCAGGATTTTCCTAGAGGACTATGGCAGAATGATCAAAAGCGCCTGCAATCCCTCAATTCTGTGCCTGCCTTCATTTTGCGGATACCTTCTTTAATATTTTTCTCCTATGAAGCGCACCTCCTTTCTCCTGATAATTATATGGTGATAAAGACGTAATAAAAAAAGGAGAGACCTATAAGGCAATATCAAAATAACATTTCAGGTATATACTTTAAATGAGCTTCCCGGTATAATAGGGGCGACGGCTTGTTCGATAAGGGCGGCGCGGCGACGTACCGATTGAGCAGCTCGGAGAAGCTGAAAAATGTCCCGATAGAGGGACATTCTCTGAAAATTTTGCATATTCTGCCGCAGATGCATTGTTGGGAAAGAAATATATCAGGGACAAACCGCGAAACGTGCCGCGTGGGGGACATAATCCTAATGCCATTACTTTCGGGAGTGATCTGAATGGTTAAGCATGTAATAGAAAAAGACCTTTTGGAAATGCAGGCCGAGGCTGAAAGGCAAATGCTCGAAGAGTTTGAAGCAGGAGACTACAGCCTTGAAAATCCGCTCGTAAAGCTCAATCCCTATTATATCAGCCCCTGCGCGGCAGTCATTCTGTTCAGAACCGAAAAGGAGACGGCCGTTACCGTAACCGTCAGGGGGAAAGAGTCCGCAGCTGACATTGTTCATACGTTTCCTAAGGGAAAAACCCACATTCTCCCTGTTTTGGGCCTGCACCCCGACTTCTGCAACACAGTTGACATTTCCATTTATCAGGGCAGGGCGAACACGGTAAGCATAAATACAGAGCCGTCCCGAAAAGGCGTGGTAGAAATTATCGGCATGAATACTAGCGCCAAATACCTCGGAAAAGATCTTATTATACTTACTGAGGCCGCTACCGGTTTCCCGACAGGCTTTGATTATAAGGGTGATGTTCGCTGGTACATAAGCATTGACCTGCAAATGGACTTGAAAAGACTTAAAAATGGTCGTTTGCTTGTCGGAACTCACCGCATGGTCGGTTTCCCGTATTATTCCACCGGAACATACGAGCTTGACATGGTAGGCAAAATATATAAGGAATACCGTCTGCCGGGCGCCTATCATCACGACCAATGGGAGATGCCCGACGGAGATATTCTGGTGCTTACCGAGGATTACAACAGTCCGACGGTCGAGGATGTTTGTGTGCTTTTGGACCGCAATACCGGAGAAGTGAAAAAGACTTGGGATTTCAAGGATATCATTACCCCGGGCGACGGTTCCAGCGGATTGAGAAAAGCTGACGACTGGTTCCACAACAACTCGGTGTGCTACGATGCTAATACAAATTCGCTCTTGCTTTCCGGACGGCATATCGATGCCATAGTGAACATCGATTTCGATACGGGCAAAATAAACTGGATACTGGGAGACCCCACCGGCTGGTCGGAGGAAAAGCAAAAGTATTTCTTTACCCCTGTCGGCGCAAACTTCCAATGGCAGTACGCCCAGCATGCCGCGCTGGTTACGCCAAACGGCGATATAATGTGCTTCGACAACGGAACACTGCGCTCGAAGATTAAAGAGAATTATCTCAAAAACAAGGACAATTACTCTCGTGCCGTAAGGTACAGGATCAATACGGAGCAGATGACTGTCGAGCAGGTTTGGCAGTACAAACTGCGCGAAGGCTGCTTTTCCCAGCATATCAGCAATGTGAAGTACTACGGCGAAGGTCACTATATGGTCCATTCCGGCGGCATACAGTTTTATGACGGGGTTGTTTCGGAAACCCTTATCAGCTCTACGAGCAGTGATCCGCTCATACGCAGGGAAAGCGCTACATTCGAGCTTTTAGATGATGAAATCATGCTCGAGCTGAGGGTAAAGGGAAATTCATACCGAGGGGAAAAGCTGCCGCTGTATTACGAAGGAGCTAATCTGGAGCTTTCGACCGCCGTGAAGGTTGGAAATCTTGCGGTTACGAAAAAGTCGGACACGGATTTCGCTGAGACTTCCCCGGAGAAATTTCCGGAGGACATCGAAGCGTATATTGTTGAGGAAAGTGACCGTTTCTCGCTGAAAGCAAGGTTTGAAAACGGCGCCAAAGTTATGCTGCTGCTGGAGCAAAACGGCAGCGTTTCGGGCTATGATGTGAAAACGGACGTGAACACTTTCGCGAAGATATTCAGCGCTCCCTATCTTGAGCAAGATGCCCGGAATGTATGTAAGTATGTGAATAAAAGCGGTTTGTCCGGAGAATACGGAATATTGCTGATGGTCGAAGAAAAAGTATACGATACGGGCGTGAAGATCAGCTGTTGATAATTATGTATTGGGAAAATCCGGATGCAGCGACCCCTCGTTGTCGATTCAAGACAGGCGTCCTGTTAAGTCGCCGGATGTCTCGCCGCAGATGCCGCACCTCGCAAATAGAAAACAGTTGAAACAACAAATAAACACCAAGCTGTAAGGCGTTCTGCATATGCCGTACGGCTTGGTGTTTTTCAGTGCGGGAGGAGGCTTCCATGCGCTGCGTTTTGAATACATCTATATTGTTATGGAGGCGGATATGGATGATCGACACTACCAGCTTTATCGTAAGAAGCTCGGGCAGGAAGGACGGCCGCTATTATATCGATTACATCGGTCATTACAAGGCTGAGGAAATCTCAAGAGCATTCAGGATAGACCTTGAGAAGCTCAGGTCTATCTACCTTGCAAACGGCGCCGCGCTTGACACGGACATTGAAATATATTATTTCAATGATATGATCAGCGCGCAGAAGGCCATATCTGAGATTTTTTCATCGACGAAAAAAGCCGAAAGGGGCAGAGCGATAATATTCACCGAATCCAAAATCGAATATATCCGAAAGGCCCTGATAAACGAATCGGGTTTCGCCGCTATAAACAATAAGCTGAAGGACAGGATCCTGAACAAGTTAAACGGATGAATATTAAGGAGTGTAAAAAATGAAAAAATTCACAGCGTTTTTACTGAGTGTACTTATGCTTGCCGCTTTGTTTGCGGGATGCAGCTCTGCTCCGGCGGCAACCCCCACCCCGGCAGCTACTGCGAAACCCAGTGTCGCCCCCACTGCGACGGCGGCCCCGGTGACAACCATAAAGGCCGGAGTTCTGCAGATCGGTGTTGACGACAGCTATCCCCCGATGGAGTATAAAGACGACAAGGGCAACACCGTCGGATTTGACATCGAGCTTGCAAACGAGATCGGAAAACGTCTCGGGCTCAAGGTTGAATTTGTATCTACCGCATGGGACGGAATTTTTCAGGCTCTCAATACCAACAAGTTTGACGCAATCATCTCCTCGGTCAGCTTGACGGAGGATCGCTACAAGGCTTTTGAGCTCACGAAACCCTATGTCGCCAACTCTCAAATGATCATTGTTAAGCCCAGCGACAATTCGATAAAGAGCGCCAAGGATCTCACGGGCAAGAAGGTCGGATGCCAGAATTTAACTACGGCGAACGATTCCGCCGAGTATCTCCTCAAAAAGGAAAATATCAAGTTCACTCTCAGCACCTACGACACCGTTATCCAGCCCTTCCTCGATATGAAAGCCGGCAGGCTTGACGCCATCATAGTCGACGAGGTCGTAGGCCAGTACTATATTGCCACCGATAAGGCAAACTACAAGAGCGCAGGCGTAACCCTCACAAACGAGCCGATCGGGGTTTG